>NZ_JBNCAQ010000025.1:19059-146691 GCF_049808595.1 Streptomyces aurantiaciflavus
CCCCCGCAACGGGCCTTGACCCCGGCCCCCCCCGGGGCCCCCCCCCCCCCGGGGCCCCCGCCCCCGCCCCTTTCTGCCCGGCCGGAGCGGGCCCGCCGAGGTCCGCCTCCAGCCACCGGCCGTCCTCGAACTCCGCGGGAACCTCGTCCTCCCACGGATCGATCCCGCGCGCCTCCAGCTCGTCGAACCACCGGTCCCGCTGCGACTCGGGCAGCCGCGCACCGCACCACGGACAGAACTCGATCCGGATGCTCGCCGTGCCCCCGTCGTGGACGATCAGCCCGTACTCGCGGAACTTCGGGACGAACCGCACCAGCGCGTCCGGGCAGTCGAAGACATCGGAGTGCACCACGCACCGCCAGTCCACCCGCTCGTTCATTTGGTCACAACAGTGTTCGATCACTCGCGCATTCTCCCCGACGACGCGGAACAATCGGACCTGGAACGACGCATCACCCGTAACGCACTCCACGGAAAAGGAAACCTCCCATGGTCGAGCAGGACGAACGCTTCGACGTCGTGGTCCTCGGCGCCGGCCCCGGCGGCTACGTCGCCGCGGTGCGCGCCGCCCAACTGGGCAAACGCGTCGCCGTCGTCGAGGAGAAGTACTGGGGCGGCGTCTGCCTCAACGTGGGCTGCATCCCCACCAAGGCACTCCTGCGCAACGCCGAACTCGCCCACATCGTCACCCACGAGGCGAAGACCTTCGGCATCAAGGTCGACGGACAGATCTCCTTCGACTACGGCGAGGCGTTCCGCCGCAGCCGCAAGGTCGCGGACGGCCGCGTCAAGGGCGTCCACTACCTGATGAAGAAGAACAAGATCACCGAGTACGACGGCCGCGGCACCTTCCTCGACCCGCACACCCTCCAGGTGACCGACTACGAGGGCAACACCCGCACCATCGGCTTCGACCACTGCATCATCGCCACCGGCGCCACCCCCAAGCTCCTCCCCGGCACCCGCCGCACCTCCCGCGTGGTGACGTACGAGGAGCAGATCCTCGCCGAGGACCTCCCGCAGTCGATCGTCATCGCGGGCGCCGGCGCCATCGGCATCGAGTTCGCCTACGTCCTGCACAACTACGGCGTGAAGGTCACGATCGTCGAGTTCCTCGACCGCGTCGCCCCCCTGGAGGACGCCGAGGTCTCCGCCGAACTCGCCCGCCAGTACCGCAAGCTGGGCGTCGACGTCCTCACCTCCACCCGCGTCGACGCCATCGACGAGTCCGGCCCCCAGGTCCGCGTCACCGTCACCGCCAAGGACGGCACCCAGAAGATCCTGGAGGCCGACAAGGTCCTCCAGGCGATCGGCTTCGCCCCGAACGTCACCGGTTACGGCCTGGAGAACACCGGCGTCAAGGTCACCGAACGCGGCGCCATCGACGTCGACGGCCGCTGCCGCACCTCCGTCCCGCACATCTACGCGATCGGCGACGTCACCGCGAAACTCATGCTCGCGCACGCCGCCGAGGCGATGGGCGTGATCGCCGCCGAGACCCTCGCCGACGCGGAGACCATGGAGCTCGACTACGCCATGATCCCGCGCGCCACCTACTGCCAGCCCCAGATCGCCAGCTTCGGCTACACCGAGGCCCAGGCCCGCGACCTCGGCTACGACGTGAAGGTCGCCAAGTTCCCCTTCACCGCCAACGGCAAGGCGCACGGCCTCGGCGACACCACCGGCTTCGTGAAACTGATCAGCGACGCGAAGTACGGCGAGCTGATCGGCGGCCACATGATCGGCCCCGAGGTCACCGAGCTGCTGCCCGAGCTGACCCTCGCCCAGAAGTGGGACCTCACCGTCCACGAGGTGGCCCGCAACGTCCACGGCCACCCGACCCTCGGCGAGGCGATCCAGGAGGCGATCCACGGCCTGTCCGGCCACATGATCAACATGTGAGGGCCGCGGCGGGGTCGTTCACCGCTCACCCGTACGGCCCCGCCGCGCTCGCCGCCGCCGTACACCCGGGATGTCCTGGAGACCGAGGGCGACGGAGCTCCACAGAAGGGACGCCCCGCCATGACCTCCCACCCGAGACGCCCGACCGGCTCCCCGCAGGGCGAGATCGGCACCGCCTGGTCCGTGCCGCCCGGCGGCCCCCGCACGCCCTCCCCACGCGACGCCCGGGCCTTCGGCGGCGCCACCTTCGCCGGCGTCCTGCTGCTGTGCGGCGGCGTCCTCGCCGTCCTCCAGGGCATCGCGGCCCTCGCCGGGGACGACGTCTACGCCCGCGTCGACTCGTACGTCTACGCACTGACCCTCACCGGCTGGGGCGCCGTCCACCTCGTCCTCGGCGTCCTCGCCGCCGGCACCGGCGCCGGCCTGCTCGGGTCCGCGCCCTGGGCCCGCCTCCCGGGCATCGTCCTCGCCTCGCTCAGCCTCGTCGCCCAGTTCCTCTTCCTGCCCCACGAACCCCTCTGGTCGATCGTGGTGATGGCGATCGACGTGTTCGTGATCGGGGCACTGGCGTCGCGCCAGGAGGGCGTCGGCTGAGCGATCTCCGGCACCTTTACGCAACCGTTCCTGCACACCCCGTTGACACTGCGCGCACCTCACTCTTACCGTCACGCCAGCATTCCGACCAGGTGACGACATTTCGAACGGTTGAAAGGCCAGTGCCCTGCGCATCACCGGTATCAGTCCCCACGTGGCCGGGACTCCGTGGCACAGCCTGACGTACGTACAGGTGCGCACCGGCACAGGGATCGCGAGAGCCGGCGAGACCCGGACGCCGCCCAGGACCTCCGACGACCTCGGCGGCCGAGCGCGGATCCACGAGGTCGCCGAGCTGATCCGCCCCGGCACACCGCTCTGCCTGAGCTCCGGTCCGTCCAGGGCACCTGGGGTCGCACCGTCATCCGATACGTCACACCTCAACGACGAGAAGTACGAGGAACGATCGCCATGCGCAACCGAAGAGCCGCCCTCACCACCATCGCCGGAGCCGTCTCCCTGGCCCTTACCCTGTCCGCCTGCGGCGAGAACAGTGAGGGCGGCTCCGCAAAGGGTGGCGGCACCATCGGCATCGCTCTGCCGACCAAGGGCTCCGAGCGCTGGGTCACCGAGGGCAAGAGCATGGTCCAGGACCTGCAGGGCAAGGGCTACAAGGCCACGCTGGTCTACGGCGAGGACGACCCGAAGAACCAGGTCTCACAGATAGAGAACCTGATCAAGCAGGGTGTCGACGCGCTGATCATCGCGGCCATCGACAACAAGTCGCTGAACGGCGTGCTCCAGCAGGCCGCCGACGCGAAGATCCCGGTCATCTCCTACGACCGGCTCATCCTCAACACCAAGAACGTCGACTACTACGTCTCCTTCGACAACGAGCAGGTCGGCCGGCTCCAGGCCCGCTACATCATCGACAAGCTCGGCCTGGAGGACGGCAAGGGCCCGTTCAACATCGAGCTGTTCGCCGGCTCCCCCGACGACAACAACACCAAGTACTTCTTCAACGGTGCGATGGCGCTCCTGCAGCCGTACCTGGACAGCAAGCAACTGGTGGTCCGGTCCGGCCAGACCAAGCTCGGCAAGGTCACCACCCTGCGCTGGGACGGGCCCACCGCGGAGAAGCGCATGAACGGCATCCTCGCCGAGTCGTACCGGAACAAGACGGTCGACGCGGTCCTGTCGCCGTACGACGGCATCTCCCTCGGCATCCTGTCCGCGCTGAAGGCGGACGGCTACGGCTCCGGCAGCAAACCCCTTCCGGTCGTCACCGGTCAGGACGCCGAACTGGCCTCGGTGAAGTCGATCATCGCGGGTGAGCAGTCGCAGACCATCTACAAGGACGTCCGCGAGCTCGCCGGCGTCGCCTCGGAAATGGCCGACGACATCCTCAACGGCAAGACGCCGAGGCTGAACAGCAGAAGGGCCTACAACAACGGCGTCAAGCCCGTGCCCGGCTTCTTGCTGCAGCCGACGAGCGTCGACAAGTCCAACTACGACCTGGTTCTGGTCGCGGGCGGCTACTACACCGCCGCCGAACTCAAGTAGCCGCACGACCGTCAGCGGCTGAGCGGCGCCCACCGCAGGAACGCCGCCGCTCACCGGCCTCGCCCGTCACCCGTGCGGCACCGCAGCCGCCCGCCTGACGGGCGAGGCCGGAACCGGAAGAAAGACGTGCGGTCGGGGAGCCCGCGGGACCCACGGAGACCTGTGGCCCTCCGTGAGACCTGCGGCCTCCTCCCCGAGGCCTACAGGGAGCTTCCTGAGGTCTATGGGGCTTCCTGAGGTCTACGCGGCTTTCTGGGGTGGCAAGGGGCCGTCCATGAGGCCCACGGGCCTTTCTGAGGCCTACGACCTTTGTGAGACCTACGGCCTTCTTGAGACCTACAGCCTTGTAGAGACCTTGCGGCGCCTCGCGGCCACCACCGCCAGCGCCGGTCCGCACACCAGCAACACCGCCAACACCCCGTACCCGTACGTCAACGTCGCCGCCGTCGCGACGCCCGCAACGACCAACGGGCCGCCCGCGTCCCCGAGTTCACGTCCCAGCTCCGCCGCCCCCATCGTCTGCCCCAACCGCTCACGAGGGGTCGACGAGGCAAGGGCCGCGAACCCGAGCGGGGTGATCAGCCCCGTGCCCACCCCGATCAGCGCCGCGGCGAGCAGCACCCCCGTCAGCCCCGGCAGCATCGCGCACGCCAGCCCCGCCGCCGCGACGAGCGTCCCGCAGGTCAGACCGCCCCGCGCGGTGAGCCGCCCGGCGTCCAACGCCCGCCCCGCGCGCGGCTGTACGACCGCCGCGCAGGCCGCCAGCACCGACACCGCGGCCCCGGTCGCCACCGTCCCGAGCCCCGCCGCCGCACCGGACACCGGAAGGAACCCCACGCCCACCGAGAGCGCGGCGGTCGCCCCGGCGAGCGCGGCCGTCGGCACCAGGAACACCGGATCGGCCAGCCGCCGCGCCAGATCCACGACGGTCTGCCGGGCCCGCGGCAACGGCGGGACGACGGGCACGGCGACGGCCGCCCATACGGCGACGCAGGCGCCGAGCACCGCGAGCACCCCGAACAGCAGTCGCAGGCCGCCCGCCCACGCCAGCACCCCGCCCAGCAACGGACCCAGGGTGTAACCGACGGACTTGTAGAAGCCGTAGCTTCCGAACGCCCGCCCGTGCCCCGCCGCCGGACTGAGCCGCGCCACCAGCGCCGACGCCGCCGGTGAGAACGCCGAGGCCGCCGCGCCCTGACCCAGCCGGGCCGCCCACAGCCAGCCGGCGCTGTCCACGACGACGTACAGCGCGGAGGCGACCGCGAACGCGACGAGGCCGCCGAGGAGGACCGGGCGCGCGCCGACGCGGTCGGCGATCGTGCCGAACACCGGCTTCAGCAGCACCTCCGCGCCGTCGTACAGCGCGAGCAGCCCGCCGAGAACGAGCAGTGAGGTGACGGCGTCGTCGGTGTCGCCGCCGAGGTTCGCGGCGATGCCGTGCGCGCCGAACGCGGTGGTGAAACCGGCCGCGTACAGCGGCCACATCTGCCCGCGCCGAGCGTCGCTCGTCCCGCTCGCCGGCTCACTCGGTGTTGTCACTGATGCCCAGCCGCAGATGCTCGACGTGGTAGACGGCCTGGTCGAGGAGTTCGGCGACGTGGTGGTCGTGCAGCGCGTAGACGACCGACCGGCCGCGCCGCTCACCGACCACCAGTCCCAGGTTGCGCAGCAGCCGCAACTGGTGCGAGCAGGCGGACTGCTCCATGCCCACCTCGGCGGCCAACTCCGTCGCGGGGAGCGGCCCTTCGCGCAGGCGGGCGAGGATCAGCAGCCGGGAGGGGGTGGAGAGGGCCTGGAGGGTGGTGGCCACCTTGGCCACGTTGCCCGCGTCCAGGCGTACGCGCTCGGTGGCTGTGGTGGTGACGGCTCCATGACCCATGCGGCGTATCTTACCCACCGTATATGAATGGATGAATGAGTCTTCATGTGTTCCTGTATGGTGACCGCGTGTCCACGACTCTCGCTTCCCCGCCGACCGCCGCGTCCGCCGTGTCCGCATCCCGCCGCCGGACCCGCCTCCTGGCCCTCCCCGAGGCCCGCTGGGCCCTCGCCGCCACCGTCGCCTTCCTGCTCGGCCTCGGCCTGGACGTCGGCGGTGCGCCGTCATGGGTGTACGGGATCCCGTATGCAGTCGCCTACGTCACCGGCGGCTGGGAACCGGCCCTCGAAGGACTGCGGGCACTGCGCGAGAAGACCCTCGACGTCGACCTGCTGATGATCGTCGCGGCGCTCGGCGCGGCCGCGATCGGACAGGTCCTCGACGGCGCCCTGCTCATCGTCATCTTCGCCACCTCCGGCGCCCTGGAGGCCCTGGCCACCGCACGCACCGCCGACTCCGTCCGCGGTCTGCTCGACCTCGCCCCCGACACCGCGACCCGCCTGACCGACGACGGCGAGGAGACCGTCCCCGCCGCCGAACTCGCCGTCGGCGACCTGCTGCTGGTCCGCCCGGGCGAGCGCATCGGCGCCGACGGCCGGGTCGAGGACGGCGTCAGCGAGGCCGACCAGGCGACCATCACCGGCGAACCCCTGCCCGTCGTCAAGCGCCCCGGCGACGAGGTCTTCGCCGGCACCCTCAACGGCACCGGCGCCCTGCGCGTCCGCGTCGAACGCGACCCCGCCGACTCGGTGATCGCCCGCATCGTCACCCTCGTCGAGGAGGCCTCCCGCACCAAGGCGCCGACCCAGCTGTTCATCGAGAAGATCGAACAGCGCTACGCCGTCGCCGTCGTCGCCGCCACCCTCGCCGTCTTCGCCGTGCCGCTCGCCTTCGGCGCCGACCTCACCGACGCCCTGCTGCGCGCCATGACCTTCATGATCGTCGCCTCCCCGTGCGCGGTCGTGCTGGCCACCATGCCGCCCCTGCTCTCCGCCATCGCCACCGCCGGCCGCCACGGCGTCCTGGTCAAGTCGGCCGTCGCCATGGAACGCCTCGGCGAGATCGACACCGCGGCCCTCGACAAGACCGGCACCCTCACCGAGGGCGCCCCCGAGGTCACGGACGTCACCCCGCTGCCCGGCTCCGACCTCGACGAGGACACCCTCCTCGCCCTGGCCGCGGCCGCCGAACACCCCAGCGAACACCCGCTGGCCCGCGCGATCGTGGCAGCGGCACGGGGGAGGAGCCTGCGGATCGCACGGGCGGAGGACTTCGTGGCGACGCCGGGGCGGGGGGTTTCGGCGGTGGTCGAGGGGCGTGAGGTGACGGTCGGGCGTGTGGAGGATCCCGCCGACCGTGGGCGTGAGGGCGTCGACGGTATGCGGGAGTCTGCCGACGGTCGCCGCGAGGACGGCGATGGTATGCAGAATCTCGCCGACGGTCGGTCCGGCGTCGACGGTATGCGGGATCTTGTCGCCCGCACTCCAGGCGCCGCCGACGGTATGCAGGACGTCGTCGACCGCACACCCACACCCACCCCCGCCCACGGTATGCAGGATCCCGCCGACCGCACGCCCGCCCCCACCCCACCCCCCGGCACCACCGTCCTCCTCACCGTCGACGCCACCCCGGCGGGCACCCTCACCCTCACCGACCGCCTCCGCCCCGCCGCCCCCGCGGCCACCGCCGCCCTGACCGCCCTCACCGGCACCACCCCCGTCCTCCTCACCGGCGACAACGCACAGGCCGCCACCCGTGTCGCCGACGCCACCGGCATCACGGACGTCCGGGCGGAGCTGCTCCCGGAGGACAAGGTGAACGCCGTCCGGGAGCTGCAACTCTCCGGGCGCAAGGTGCTGTTCGTCGGTGACGGTGTCAACGACGCGCCCGCGCTCGCCGCCGCCCACTCCGGAGTGGCGATGGGCCGGGCGGGCTCCGACCTGGCCCTGGAGACGGCGGACGCCGTGGTCGTGCGCGACGACCTCACCGCGATCCCCGCGGTCGTACGGCTGTCGCGGACCGCCCGCCGGCTGGTGCTGCAGAACCTGGTGATCGCGGGGACCTTCATCACCGTCCTCGTCCTGTGGGACCTCGTCGGTCATCTCCCCCTTCCGCTCGGCGTGGCCGGACACGAGGGTTCGACCGTGCTGGTCGGGCTGAACGGGCTGCGGCTGTTGCGGGAGCGGGCCTGGCGGGGATGATGGCCGGGGCGATCTGCGGCGGTGCTGGACAGGCGAGGTTGATGTCGGATTCTCGCCAGCGCCCGTGGGGCCGGTGGTCGATGCTGGACGCATGCACAACGGGACGTACAACGGGATGTACACCGACCGCGAGCGCTGCGTGCGTGCCGTGCAGTCCAAGGACGCGCGGTTCGACGGCTGGTTCTTCACGGCGGTCCTGACCACCGGCATCTACTGCCGTCCGAGCTGTCCGGTGGTGGCGCCCAAGCCGGAGAACATGACCTTCCATCCGAGCGCCGCCGCCTGCCAGCAGGCCGGCTTCCGGGCCTGCAAGCGCTGCCGGCCCGACGCCAGTCCGGGCTCCCCGGAGTGGAACCAGCGCGCCGATCTCGTCGCCCGTGCCATGCGGCTGATCGCCGACGGTGTCGTCGACCGGGAGGGCGTGCCCGGCCTCGCCGTCCGCCTGGGCTACAGCACCCGCCAGGTCGAGCGTCAACTCCTCGCCGAACTCGGTGCGGGTCCCCTCGCGTTGGCGCGGGCCCAGCGGGCCCAGACCGCCCGGCTGCTCATCGAGACCAGCGAACTGTCCATGGCGGACGTGGCGTTCGCCGCCGGTTTCGCCTCCGTCCGCACCTTCAACGACACCGTGCGCGAGGTCTTCGCGCTCTCCCCGAGCGAACTGCGGTCCCGTGTCCCGAAGAGGAACGGGTCCACCCCGGCGGCGAACGCCGGTGCTCCGGGCACCCCCGGCACGCTCACTCTCCGCCTTCCGTTCCGGGCCCCGCTCAATCCCGACAACCTCTTCGGCCATCTCGCCGCGACCGGCGTACCGGGTGTGGAGGAGTGGCGGGACGGAGCCTTCCGGCGCACCCTCCGTCTGCCGTACGGGCACGGGATCGTGGCGCTCACCCCCCATCCGGACCACATCGGCTGCCGTCTCACCCTCAGCGACCTGCGCGACCTCACCGTCGCCATCAGCCGCTGCCGGCGCATGCTCGACCTGGACGCCGACCCGGTCGCCATCGACGACCAGCTGCGCACGGATCCGCAGCTCGCGCCCCTGGTCGACAAGGCCCCCGGCCGCCGGGTGCCCCGCACCGTCGACGAGGCCGAGTTCGCCGTCCGGGCGGTCCTCGGCCAGCAGGTCTCCACGGCGGCGGCCCGCACCCACGCGGCCCGCCTGGTCACCGCGCACGGCGACCCGGTCGACGATCCGGAAGGCGGCCTCACCCATCTCTTCCCCACCCCCGAGGCCCTCGCCGTGCTCGACCCCGAGTCCCTGGCGATGCCCCGCACCCGCCGTACGACCTTCACCACTGTCGTTTCCCAACTCGCCGACGGCACCCTGCACCTGGGGGTGGAGAGCGACTGGTCTCAGGCCCGCGCCCGGCTTCTCTCCCTCCCCGGGTTCGGCCCCTGGACGGTCGACGTCATCGCGATGCGCGCCCTCGGTGACCCCGACGCCTTCCTCCCCACCGACCTCGGAATCCGGCGCGCCGCCCAGGAGCTGGGCCTGCCCTCCACCCCGGCGGCGCTCACTGCCCGCGCGGCGGCCTGGCGTCCGTGGCGGGCGTACGCGGTCCAGTACCTGTGGGCGACCGACAGCCACCCGATCAACTTCCTGCCCGTGTGAGGAACACCGTGAAGCAGCACACCGTCATCGACAGCCCCTACGGCCCGCTCACCCTCGTCGCCGACGACGGCGTCCTGTGCGGTCTCTACATGACCGGACAACGCCACCGCCCACCGGAGGAAGGCTTCGGCCCGCGTGACGAAACCCTCTTCGGCGCCGCCGAGGAACAGCTGGAGGCGTACTTCGCAGGCGAGTTGAAGGAGTTCACCCTCGAACTCCGCCTCGACGGCACCCCGTTCCAGCGGAGCGTCTGGTCCGAGCTCCGGAAGATCCCCTACGGCGAGACCCGCACCTACGGCGAGCTCGCCGAAGCCCTCGGCAACCCGGCGGCGTCCCGCGCGGTCGGCCTCGCCAACGGCAAGAACCCCGTCGGCATCGTCGTCCCCTGCCATCGTGTGATCGGAGCGGGCGGCGGCCTCACCGGCTACGGCGGCGGCCTCGACCGCAAGCAGCGCCTGCTGGACTTCGAAGGCCAAACGGCGCTCTTCTGATCGGCGCACCTCCTCCAGGCACGGCGACGAGACCGGCCAACTGTTCATCACTGTGAACGGCAATCAGATGCACGACCGTTGACGCGTATATGGCAAGCGCTTACCTTCCCAAACAAGCACTTCGGTCATCCGCGCGCGGTGTCTGGTTGCCGTTCACGTTCACATGGTCGAACCGAACGTATCGTCACACCCGGGACCGCCGCGGCGAAAGGGGGCGCTGAGCCCCTCGTCGGTCGAGCCCACCCACCTGGAGACAAACGATGCAACGGAGCCCCGTCATCGCGTGCGTCGGCCTGCTGGCCGGCGCGCTCGTCGCGCTGTCCGGCAACACGGCGCAGGCAGCGTCCACCCTCTACGAAGCCGAGAGCTCCCCGGCGGTCTGCACCGGCACCATCGACTCCGACTGGTCCGGCTACTCCGGCAGCGGGTTCTGCAACGCCACCAACGCCACCGGCGCCTACGCCCAGTTCACGGTGAACGCCCCCGCCGCGGGCACGGCCACGCTGAGCGTCCGCTTCGCCAACGGCGCCACCACCGCGCGCCCGGCCGGGCTGATCGTCAACGGGTCGACGGTGCAGACACCGTCCTTCGAGGCCACGGGCGCCTGGTCGACCTGGGTCACCAAGACCCTCACCGTGTCGCTGAACGCGGGCAGCAACACCATCCGGTTCAACCCGACCACCTCGGCGGGCCTGCCCAACATCGACTACCTGGGCGTCGAGACGAGCGGCACCACCCCGCCGCCGTCGAGCACCGCGCTGTACGTGGCGCCGAACGGCACGGACGGCGCGGCCGGAACACAGTCGGCCCCGACGACGCTCACCTCGGCGATCAGCCGCATCACACCCGGCGGGACGATCTACCTGCGCGGCGGCACCTACCGCTACGCGCAGACGATCACCATCCCGGCGGGCAACAACGGCACGGCGAGCGACCGCACGGAGCTGGCCGCCTACCCGGGGGAGACCCCGGTGCTGAACTTCTCGGCGCAGACCGAGTCCTCGTCGAACCGCGGACTCGCCGTGAACGGGTCGTACTGGCACGTCAAGGGCCTCGTCGTGGAACGGGCCGGTGACAACGGGATCTTCGTCGGCGGCAGCAACAACATCTTCGAGCGCACGGTGACGCGCTACAACCGCGACACCGGGCTGCAGCTCTCGCGGATGGCCTCCACCACCCCCAAGGACCAGTGGCCGTCCAACAACCTCATCCTGAGCGCGGAGTCGCACGACAACGCCGACTCCGACGGCGAGGACGCCGACGGTTTCGCCGCGAAGCTCACCTCCGGCCCCGGGAACGTCTTCCGCTACGCCGTGTCCCACAACAACATCGACGACGGCTGGGACCTCTACACCAAGCCGGACACGGGCGCCATCGGCCCGGTGACCATCGAGGACTCCCTCGCCTACGACAACGGCACCCTCAGCGACGGCTCCCAGGCCGGGAACGGCGACCGCAACGGCTACAAGCTCGGCGGCGAGGACATCGGGGTCGACCACATCGTCCGGCGCAGCATCGCCTACCACAACGGCAAGCACGGGTTCACCTACAACAGCAACCCCGGCACGATGACGGTGTCGGACAACATCAGCATCGACAACGGCCAGCGCAACTTCAACTTCGACGCCGGAACCTCGGTGTTCCGCAACAACACCTCGTGCCGCAGCGGCAGCGGCACGAACGACCGCATCATCGGCAACGCCGACAACTCCAACCAGTTCTGGTCCGGTTCGAACGGATCCCGCTGCTCCTCCTCCGCGGGCGCCCTCAACTGGTCCTTCGCCACGGACGGCCGCCTCGTCGTGACCTTCGGCGGCAACCAGGCGTCACAGTGACCGCCCCCGGGCCCCGGCCGCCGTCGCGTCCGCCGGGGCCCGGGACGCCTCGCACCACCCGCTCCAGCCGCCGCCCTCCTCGCTCGATCCAGGGGCTGGGCAACGCACCGACCGTCCCATGCGGTTCTCAACCGACGAACACCCAGCGCACCCCGGCGACAACTCCCAGCAGGAGAGCGGGGACCACCCAGCCCCACCCCATGACCCGACGCACCGATGGCAACAGCCACAGCCCCATCGCAGCTGCGGCGGCTCCGATGGTGAAGACACACGCCAGGACGATGCCGGCGTACGCCTCGTCGTCCCAGGGGCCGGACGGACGCATCGTGAGTGCCGCCCAGCAGCAGAGCGCGGCGATGAGGGTGAGGAGGGTGAGTGGTACGGCGAGCACCAGGCGCAGGCAACCGCGGTCGTCGGCAGGGTCATAAGGGCGGGTCATCAGCGCAGTGCGTTCCTTGCCTCGTTCAGATCGTTCGTGAAGCCACGCCCGTAGGCCTGGGCGTCGTCGGTCTCCCAGTACGGTCCGCCGTTGTAGCGCGCGGCGAGCTCCTGATACTGGGCGGGCGTCATCTCTTCGGCGGGTACGTCGGCGAACTCACTCTCCGCCTTGAGCTGGGCAAGGTACTCCGACGCGATGAATATGTTCTGCGCAGGGTCCTGGAGAGCTTGCTCCACCATGCCACGCTGCTGGTCGCTGAGGTTGTCGGGGTCGTATCCGAGGACCTCGGCACCGCGTCGCACCTGGATGGCGATGGGCCCGAACGACGTGTTGTCGGGGTCACCGCCGAGACGCCACGGCAGGCTTTCCGGGGCGATCGGGCTGAGCGGGGAGTCGGCCTGTTCGCGGATGGTGTCGGTGGCGTCGTCGAACGCGCCGAACTGCCCGCCGATCTCCTGCCAGGCGATGCCGGCGATCATGTCCGGGGGCAGTCCCGAGTTCCGAGCCGCCGCCTTGATGATCTCTTTGTTCGCCGCGATCCAGTCGGCGCGCTCCTCGGCGTTCGAGGGCGGGTTCCAGTAATTGTCCTTACCGGTGGGGAGGTTGGCCACCTGGAGCCGGATGTCGCGCAGGGTCGGGGAGACGATCTCGTTCCCGGCGATGGGGTAGTAGTCCTGCTTGGGGCCGCTTCCGGGCAGTCGCGTCAACGGGTTCGCACTCGCCTCGGCCGCCTCTCGCCGCAACTCCGACATCGCCGAGGCGATGTCGACACGTTGGATGAAACCCATCCGGAAGTCCGGCAGGAGGTCGTAGGCCTGCTTGAGTTCGTGGACGCAGATCTCCCGCGCCTCGTGCTCCGTCGTCTTGGCCAGGTGGAAGTCCCCGCCGGCGGCGTCGTGCAGCCGGTCCGCGTCGTCGCGGATGTCGTCGACGTCCATGGTCAGTTCGGCGAAGTAGTCCATGACGCCGGTGGTGGCCCGCATGTCCTCCCACTGGCGCATCGGTTCCGCTTCCTGCGCCTCACGGGTGATCGCCGTGCCCTTGGTGTGGATCAGGTCCGCGAGGATCTGCTCGTTGGCCTTGCCGTTGGAGTAGTGGGCCTTGGCGACCTCGAGCGCGAAGGCGTAGCTGCGCAGGGCACTCGCGGCCTTGTCGTAGCCCTCCGCGAGTTGCGTGATGAGCTTGCGTGCCTCGGTGAGCCGGGCCTCGTAGTGCTGACTGCCCTCGCTCTTCCACTGCGTGTGCTTCTCGGCCCGTTCAGCCGAGGGGTCGACCGCCACGAGCATGTCGTGCAGGCGCTGGAACTCGTCGGCGTTCCGTTCGACGAGGGGCGGGTTGCAGCTCTCCAGGAACTCGACGTCCTTGCGGTGACTGATGCCGCTGGTCATCGTGCCTCCGGGGCGACGTACTGGCCGTACTCCAGAACGTCGTCGAGGAAGTGCCGAGCCGTGTCGTCGTCGATCTTCACGAAGTTGCTGCCGGTCGTCCTCAGGCGGGTCGAGAGCGCCGCGAACAGGGCGACCGCGTCCAGGTACTGGTCGTCCGCGAAGCCGGCGAACCGCGCCACCTGCCTGGCCACGTCCTCGGGCGTCCGGGGCTCCCGGGCCATGGTGGTCAACTCGGCGTCGGGGCGGCCCTCGTGGAGGAAGCCCGCGATCTCGATCAGCAGATTCGAGTTGCCGTTGATCGACTCCGCCTTGGCCACCAGGGACCCGGTGGCCGGCGCGACGGCCCCTCCGCCTCCGTCCGCCGGCAGCTGGTCGATCTGCATGCCGGTCTGCTGACGCGCCAGCGCGTCGGCCTTCAACTGGGCCCACTCCTCCTCGAAAGACAACCTGTTCCCCCTCCAGTTCGTTGCCTCGAACAGCTAATCGATCATGCCATTGGAGCGGCGCGTACCGAAACCTCCCACTCCGCCCGCGGGATAGTCGACACAGTGTCTTGGCCGGGTCTTGGCCGACTGAGCACAAAGGGGAGAGGCCGAGGAAGGCGCGGAGGCGCGTGCGGGGGCGTCAGACCGCAGGCACGGGGCTCACCGGTCGCCTTCGGCGCCCAGCCGGTGCAGCAGCTCCGGCAGGGCCGTACCGATCGGCTCCCGTACGACCTCGTCGGCGATCTCGTCGTACGGTGTCGGCTCGGCGTTGACGATGATCAGGCGGGCGCCGTGGTCGGCGGCGACGCCCGCGAGTCCTGCCGCCGGCTGTACCTGGAGGCTGGTGCCGACGGCGATGAACACCTGGCAGGCCTTGGTGACGGCGAGTGCCTCGCCGAGCACGACCGGGTCGAGACGCTCGCCGAACATCACCGTCGCCGACTTCAGGATGCCGCCGCACTCCAGGCACGGTGGATCCTCCTCACCGGCGGCGACCCGGGCGAGCGCGTCCTCCATGGGCCCGCGGGCGTGGCACTTCGTACACACGACGCTCCGCGCCGTGCCGTGCAGTTCGAGGACCTTGCGGGCGGGCATTCCGGCGAGCTGGTGGAGCCCGTCGACGTTCTGTGTGATCACCCGCACCGGTACGCCGGCCCGCTCCAGTTCGGCCACCGCGCGGTGTGCCGCGTTCGGTTCGGCCTGGAGGGTGCGGTTCTCGCGCCGCATCTGCCAGGACCGCCGCCGGATCTCCGGGTCGCCCATGTAGTACTCGTAGGTGACGAGCTTCTCCGCCTGCGGATCCCGCCGCCACAGTCCGTTCGGCCCGCGGTAGTCGGGAATGCCGGAGTCGGTGGAGATACCGGCGCCGCTGAGGATGGCGACGAGGGGCTTGGTCATGTGATCGAGGGTAGGACGCGGTATCGGCCACCTGCGAACGGATATCGAACGGCCGCGGCCGGTGCTACCGTCCGGCCATGGCCAAGGTCACTGTCTCCCTCGACGCCGAACTCGTCGTCGAGGTCATGGTGCTCACCGGTGTGGGCAGCCCCCAGGACGCCGTCGAGCTCGTTGTCCGCGACTACATCGAGCGCGGCCACCGCACCGAGGCGCGGACGGCCACGCGCGACGAGGCGCTGCGGACGGTGGACGCCAAGCCGCGCGACGTGGAGGGCTGACGCCGCCGGTGGTCAGGCCACCCGGTGGCCGTTCTCCAGCTCGGCCGTCACCGAGCCGTCCGCCAGCGCGTCGAGCGCGGCCAGCACCCGGTGGCCGAGCGAGCCCAGCAGATGGTCGGGGATCTCCTCGCGCGGGACCAGCCGCCAGGACAGCAGCTCCTCCTCCTGCAGCCGGATCGCCTTGAGGTCCTCCTCGGCGAGGACCCCGCCGTCGTACACGTACGCCACCAGCGGCGGCCGGTGTGCGCCGAGCACCCAGTCCACCGCGAGCAGCCGGCCCAGCTCGCGGTCGAGGCCGATCTCCTCGAGCGTCTCCCGGCGGGCACCCTGGCGCGGGGTCTCACCGTCGTCGGACTCGATGGTGCCGCCCGGAAGCGCCCAGCCCTCCCGGTAGTTGGGCTCCACGAGCAGTACCCGTCCCTCGGCGTCCCGGAAGAGCGCGGCGGCGCCGGCGAGAACACGGGGTAGGGAGGCGATGTACGCGGCGTAGTCAGCAGTGGTCATCCTGGAAGGGTAACCAGCTCCGCGGCCGCCCCCGGCTCGTCGCCCGGCGCGGCTGGCGGCGAACCGTGGCCGGTCCCGGCGCCGCCGGCGAGGGCACGGGGATTCACTGTGCGAGCAGGGCGTCCAGTTCGGCTGCGAAGAGGAGCCGGGGGTCGAAGCCCATCCCGGTGAAGTGGCCCGCGAGTTCCAGGGACAGGACCCCGTGCAGCCGGGTCCAGAAGTTCAGGGCCCGGTGGAGGGCCGCGGGCGGGGCGGGGTGGCCGTCCGCCCACTGCCGGTGGCCTTCGAGATACGTCTCGAACGGCGTCGCGGCGTCGCCCGGGGGCAGCGCGGCGCAGGCGTCGAGCAGGGTCGCCATGATCTCGGACGCGATCGTGGTGACGTCGTCGGGCGCGTGGTAGCCCGGGACGGGTGTGCCGTAGACGAGGAAGTACCGCTGGGGGTCGTCCAGCGCCCAGCCGCGCAGAGCGTGCGCCAGCCCGGCGACGTCGGCGCCGGAGGCGGAGGCCGTGCGGAAGGTGTCCGCGAGACTGCGGTACGCGTCCCTGACGAGCTCGGTGATCAGCTCGTCGCGGCCGGCGAAGTACCGGTAGAGGGCGGGTCCGCTCATGCCCATCTGCTTGGCGATCGCGTTGAGGGAGAGCGCGGACGCCCCCGCCGTGGCGATCTGCTCCCAGGCGTGTTCCTTGATCTCCGCGCGCACCTGACCGCGGTAGCGCTCGCGCGGGGTCTTCGTGCCCGTCTTCTCCGCCACTGCTCTGCCGGCCTCCCGCCACTTCCCTGCGTCGCTACGACCTGAAGATTGAGTTAGAGGCTATCACGCAAGCTATTGACCCTCCCCTCAGTGATGAGTTACAACTTCTAACGAACGCAAGAGCAAGTAACCCAGCGCCCTGAGCAGTGGAGGTCGTCATGAACACCGAAGAACTCGTCGAGGTCGTCCTGCCCGGCAAGGTGGAGCCGGAGGGGCTGCAGATCCGGCACGGGGCCGTTCCCGCGCCGGGGCCCGGACAGGTCGTGATCCGCATGGAGGCCACCGGCGTCTCCTTCGCCGAACAGCAGATGCGCCGCGGCCGGTACTACGACCAGCCGCCGTTCCCCTTCGTGCCCGGCTACGACCTCGTCGGCACCGTCCAGGCGACCGGCGAGGGCGTCGAGCCGGGCCTGGCCGGCACCCGGGTGGCCGCGCTGGTCAAGGTCGGCGGCTGGGCCAGCCATGTGCTCGTCGACGCGGCGGACGTGGTGCCGGTGCCCGACGGGATCGACGCGGCGCAGGCCGAGACCCTGGTGGTCAACGGCGTCACCGCCTGGCAGATGCTGCACCGCACGGCACGCGTCCGCGCGGGACAGACCATCGTGGTGCACGGCGCCAACGGCGGCGTCGGCTCGGTCCTGGTCCAGCTGGCGCGGGCCGCGGGCGCGCGGGTGATCGGCACGGCGTCCGCGCGCCACCACGACGCCCTGCGGGAACTGGGCGTCCTCCCCCTCGACTACCGCAGGCAGGACGTCGCCGCGCGCATCCGCGAACTCGCCCCCGGCGGCGTGGACGCCGTCTTCGACCACGTCGGCGGCCGGGGCATCGTCGACTCCTGGCGCCTCCTCGCACCCGGCGGCACGCTCGTCTCGTACGGCAGCGCCTCCACCCGGGACGACGAGGGCTCCAAGCAGTGGCCCGTGCTCAAGCTGCTCGGCCGGGTGTGGCTGTGGAACGCGCTGCCCAACCGCCGCCGGGCCTACTTCTACAACGTCTGGGCCGGGCGGGCCCTGGCCAGGAACCGGTTCCGGGCCCGGCTGCGCGCCGACCTCACCGAGGTGTTCGCAGCCCTGCAGCGCGGTGACGTCGACGCCCGGATCGCCGCCCAGCTGCCGCTGACCCGCGTCGCCGACGCCCTGCGACTGGCGGAGTCCGGCACGGTGGCCGGAAAGGTCGTACTGAACTCGTAGCGCGTCCGATCACGCACTCAGCCGCACACCACCGCTCACCCAGGAGAAAAACCATGCTCAGGACGCGCTCCGCCGTCCTCACGATCCCGCTCGCCGTCGCCGGCGTCCTCGGGAGCACCCTCCCGGCCGCCCAGGCCGCACCCGCCCAGACCCGGCCCGCTCACCACAGCGGTCCGTCCTCCTGCCGCGGGGAAGGCGTCGACGCCACCGCCCTGATCCGCTACCGGTCCGACATCGTGATCGACGCGCCGCTCAGCACCGTCTGGAAGCTGCAGACCGACATCGAACGCTGGCCGGCCTGGCAGCCGCCCGTCACCACCGCCGAACGCCTCGACGCCGGCCGCCTCCGGAAGGGCTCGCGGTTCCACTGGACCACCCCCGCGCCCGCCACCCCCACGACCCCCGCCACCACCCTGGAGATCACCTCCACCGTCCGGGAACTGAAGGACCGGCAGTGCGTCCTGTGGAGCGGACCCGCGACCGGCGACGGGCTGCGCATCGACGAGGGCGTTCACCTGTGGACCTTCACCAAGGTCGAGGGCGGCGTCCGCGTCCACACCGAGGAGACCTGGACCGGCGCCCAGGTGGAGGCCGACGTCCCCACCGCGACCGCCGCCCTCGGCGCGGGCCTCGAGGCGTGGCTGCGCGACCTGAAGGCCGCCGCCGAAGCCCGCCCCTGAGGCGGACGGGAACGAGGGCCGGTGCCGGTGCCCCGCGCTCAGGCGCGGGCACGGACCAGGAGGAGGGCGACGTCGTCGTCGGGTTCCGGGCGCAGGGCGTTGAGGAGGGTGTCGCCGGTCTTCTCCAGACAGGGGTCCGGGGTCTGGAGGAGGCGGGTCAGGGTGGTGAGGCCGGCGTCGATCGGTTCGCGGCGGTTCTCGACCAGTCCGTCGGTGTAGAGGGCGAGCAGCGAGCCGGGGGCGAGCTCCAGCTCCACGGTGGAGAAGTCCACGCCGCCCACCCCGAGGGGTACGCCCCCGGGGACGTCGACGAGTCGCGCGGCGCCGTCGGCCGTGGCCAGGACGGGCGGCAGATGACCGGCGCTGGACAGGGCGCAGGTGCCGCTGCCCAGGTCGCACACGGCGTAGACGCAGGTGGCGATCGCGTCACCGAGGGAACCGGCGATGTCGTCGAGGTGGCCCAGCAGCTCGGCGGGCGGCAGATCGAGGCGGGCCAGCGCACGCGCGGCGGTGCTCAGCTGCCCCATGATCGCCGCGGCCTGGACGCCCTTGCCCATCACGTCCCCGACCACGAGCCCGGTGCGTCCCGGCCCCAGCGCCAGCACGTCGTACCAGTCGCCGCCGACCTCGCTCAGCGCCGGTCGGTAGCGGGCGGCGATGTCGAGCCCCTCCCGCTGGACCGGCGCCGACGGGAGCAGGCTGCGCTGCAGCGTCAGGGCCGCGGTGCGCTCCCGCCCGTAGAGACGGGCGTTGTCGAAGCAGATCGCGGCCCGTGCGGCGAGTTCCGAGGCGAGGACACGGTCCTGCTCGTCGAAGGGCCGCTCGTTGACGGTGCGGTACAGGCTGAGGGTGCCCAGCACCCTTCCCCGCGCCATCAGCGGCAGCGCCAGATAGGAGTGCACGCCGGCCTCGTGCAGCGTCTGGGCGGCCCGGGCGTCCCGGGCGATGCGCCGCATGATCTGCCCGTCCACCCGCTCGACGAGGACCGGCCGGGCGTTGCGGACGCACTGGGTGATGATCCGCGAGGAACCGTAGGTGGCCAGCTCCCCGACCGGGTCGGCGGCGTGGATGGCGTCGGTGGGATAGCCGGCCGCGACGGCCAGCGCCCGGAACTCGGCGGGCGCGTCACCCGTGACGGGCGTGATCGTGCCGTGGGCCACCACGGACTCCAGGACGTCGACGGCCGCCAGGTCCGCCACGTGCGGCACCGTCACGTCGGTGAGCTCCCGGGCTGTCTGCCGGAGGTCCAGCGTCGTGCCGATCCGCACTCCGGCGTCCGCGATCACGGCCAGACGCCGCCGCGCCTGCGCGACCTCGGCCGCGGCCTGCTGGCGTTCGGTGACGTCCAGGACGGCCATCGCGAGACCGAGCACCCGGCCGTTCGTGTCCTCGATGCGGTGGTACGACTCCGAGTACGCGCGGTCCTCGGCGTCCGCCACCGTACGGCCGATGGTCTGCTGGTCGAGCAGGGGCTTGCCGGTCTCCAGCACATGCCGCATCCGGGCCTCGATGGCCTCCACGTCCAGATCCGGCAGCACCTCCCGCACCCGGCGGCCGATCACGGCCGACTCGGGAACGCCGTTCATGCGTTCGAGTGCGGGATTGACGCCCACCCAGCGCAGGTCGTTGTCGAAGACGGCGATGCCCAGAGGGGTCTGGTTGACCAGGCTGTGGGAGAGAGCCAGATCCCGCTCCACACCCCGCACGGTCGTCGCGTCCGTCGCCAGCCCGAGCAGATGGGGCTGCCCCTCGCTGTCCAGCAGCCGCATCGTGCGGAACTCGACGGCGCGTTCCGTGCCGTCCCGGTGCCGCAGCGGGAAGACACCCGCCCACCGGGCACCCGACCGGACCTGGCCGAAGAGCTCCCTGCCCCGCGGCCGGTTCTCGGGGGAGACCAGCAGCAGATCGGCGCGCTGGCCGAGTGCCTCGGCCGCGGAGTAGCCGAGCAGGTGCTCGATCTCGGGGCTCCACAGCGCGATGTGCCCGAGCCCGTCGAGAACCACGGCCGCGACCCTGAGAAGGTCCAGCAGCCCGCCCGGCGCCGCGGTCACCTCGTCGCCGCCCGTGGTCACATCCCCGTGCATACGAGCCGCTCCCTCCGGCGCGGCGCAGTACCGCCAAGATCCGTATCGCCAGCGATCCGATTAGGTCACAGTACGGCCGGATGAGCAACAGTGTCGTACGCAGACGCCGGTGCGTCACCTGCGCGACCAGAGACCTAGACCTCCTCCTCCACCAGCCGCACCGTCCGCTCCGCCAACTCGCTGATCCGCACCCCGTCGAAGCCGAAAACGGCGCTGCGCACGGTGTCCTCCAGGGGCTCCTTCCAGTGGCCCGGGATCGCCTCCGCCCCGTTCAGGACGCCGACGACCGACCCGGCCGTCGCGCCGTTGGAGTCGGTGTCCAGTCCGCCGCGGACGGTGAGGGTGATGGTGCGCGTGAAGTCGCCGTCGCCGTACAGGAGCCCCGCGGTGAGGACGGCGACGTTCGGGACCACGTGGATCCAGCCGAGGCCCGCCGTCTCCTCCGCGACCGTGGTGAGCGTGTCCTCCCAGGTCATACGGGTGTCGTGGAGCGAGACGACCCGGCGTACGGTGCGGGCGAGGCGACTGCTCGCCGGGATCACGGCCAGCGCCTCGTCCACGGCGCGGCGCACCGTCGGAGCCGTGAACGCGGCCGAGATCAGCGCCGCCGCCCACATCGCGCCGTACACGCCGTTGCCGGTGTGGGACAGCACCGCGTCCCGCCGGGCCAGCGAGGCGGCCCGGCGCGGGACTCCCGGGCAGGTCCAGCCGTAGACGTCCGCGCGGATCAGCGCACCGATCCACTCCTGGTACGGGTTGTCGTAGGTGGCCGTCAGCGGCGGCTTGAGCCCGTTGGCGAGGTTGCGGTACGCCGCCCGCTCCGCCGTGAACGTCTGCAGATACGGCAGTCGCAGCAGCCACAGGTCGCCGACCTGCTCGGTGCTGAAGCCGAAACCGTGGGTCTCCAGCAGGTCCAGGCCGAGGATGGCGTAGTCGATGTCGTCGTCGCGGCAGCTGCCGTGGATACGGCCGCGGACGCAGTCGCGCCACTCGGGGCGCAGCGGCGGGCCGTCGTCCTCGGCGGCCGGTTCGGGCAGATAGTCGGTGAGCGGCAGGGCGGCGGCCAGCCGCAGGTAGCGGTCGATACGCTCGCGCGTCCACAGGTCGCCCTGCTCGACCGGTTTGCCGAGCATGTTGCCGGCGATCCGGCCCGTCCAGCCGCCGAGGACACGGTCGGCGAGCTCCTGATCGGTGCCCACAGGGGTCATAGCTCCGGTTTACCCGATTCCGGGGACGACCGCGCCGTCGCGGTGTCTTCCGGGGCCCGGGAGCGCATGACGGCGGGGGCGTCCTCCGGTTAAGGTCACTGCGGCGCGACTGGCCCTGACGTGCGCGGGCCCGGAGAGCAAGGGGATGCAAGGTGGCGGACGCTGCAGCGCAGGGCACCCGCGGGGTGCTCGTGGCCGCGGACAAGTTCAAGGGGTCGCTGACGGCCGTGCAGGTCGCCGAGCGGGTGACGGCCGGGCTGCGCCGGGTCGTACCGGACGTCGGGGTCGAGGCCCTGCCCGTCGCCGACGGCGGCGACGGCACGGTCGCCGCGGCGGTCGCGGCCGGGTTCGAACGCCGGGAGGTACGGGTCGCCGGCCCCCTCGGGAACGAGGTCACCGCCGCGTTCGCGCTGCGCGGCGACACCGCGGTCGTGGAGATGGCCGAGGCGAGCGGTCTGCAACGGCTCCCCGCCGGCGTCTTCGCCCCGCTCACGGCCTCCACGTACGGCTCCGGCGAGCTGCTGCGCGCCGCGCTGGACGCCGGGGTGCGGACGATCGTCTTCGGCGTGGGCGGCAGCGCCACCACCGACGGCGGCGCGGGCATGCTGTCCGCGCTGGGCGCCCGCTTCCTGGACGAGGACGGCGAGCCGGTCGCCCCGGGCGGCGGCGGGCTCGCGGACGTGGGGCGCGCGGACCTGACCGGCCTCGACCCGCGCCTGTCCTCGGTGGAGCTGATCCTGGCCAGCGACGTCGACAACCCGCTGACCGGACCGAAGGGCGCGGCGGCGGTGTACGGCCCGCAGAAGGGTGCCTCGCCGGACGACGTCGCAACGCTCGACGCGGCGCTCGCGCACTACGCGAAGGCGCTGGAGGCGGCGGTCGGCCCGAAGGCCGCGGAGTACGCCGCCGCGCCGGGCGCGGGGGCCGCGGGCGGTATCGGCTACGGCGCCCTCCTGCTCGGTGCCCGTTTCCGGGCCGGCATCGAGGTCATGCTCGACGTCCTCGGCTTCGCGCCGGCGCTGGAGCGGGCGTCGCTGGTCATCACCGGCGAGGGCTCTCTCGACGAGCAGACCCTCCACGGCAAGGCGCCCGCAGGCGTCGCCGCGGCCGCCCGCGCGGCCGGCAAGACGGTCGTCGCGGTCTGCGGCCGCCTCGCCCTGCCGCCGGAGGCGCTGGACCGCGCCGGCATCCGCCGGGCCTACCCTCTGACGGAGGTCGAGCCGGACGTGGCGACGTGCATCGCGGACGCCGGTCCGATCCTGGAGCGGGTCGCGGAGCGCATCGCCCGGGACTTCCTCACCTGACCGAGTCCCTCGCCCCCGCCGCCCCTACCCTTCCCATCCCCAGGGGCTCCGCCCCTACGACCCCACGAGGCGGCTCCGCCCCCTCCACCCCGGCCAGCCTGCACCGGCGCGGATCACACGAGGCTCCGCCCCGAACGGCCCCCGTCCTCAGACGCCGGACGGGCTGGATCGGTCACCGTCATCCCGAGCGAGTCGGATGGTGGGTGGGCATAGGCCGGGCGTTTGATGGCGGCAGCCCCCGGTGAGGCCCGCATCGGTGCTGGTGCTGGGCAAGTGTTGGGGGCCCTGACCCGACGGTTACCTGGGGGCTGCCGTCCCCGGACCCCCGCTGTCGGCCGTGGGCGGCCTCGTCCTGGAACGCCGGGCGGTCTGGATCGGTCACCTTTCTTCCGAGCGAGTCGGGTGGTGGGTGGGCATAGGCCGGGGGTCTGGGGGCGGAGCCCCCAGCGGCACCGGCACCGGCACCGGCACCGGCACCCGCACCGACTCCGAGACAGGCGCCGAAGGCCCGTGCCGGGCATGCGTAAGGCCCCGAACCCGACCCGGGTTCGGGGCCCATCCGGTGGAGCGTCAGGGCAGCTGCGCCGCCCGTGCCTCCCGCCGGTTGTCGCGGAAGTTGTTCACCCGGCGGGCCGTGGCGAACAGCGGGATGACCGCGCCCATGACGAGCTGCAGGGCGCAGCCGGTCTGGAGGAGCAGCTGGCCGCTGGGGGCGTCGAAGGCCCACGCGGCCAGGAGGCCCATCGACAGCACGATCCAGGAGAGCATCGCGCCGGCGAGGCGGCCCCGCGGCTTCGGGTACTCGACCCGGCTCACCATCAGCCAGGCCGTGCCGAGGATGGCGAGGAGCGTCGCCACGAACGGCAGCTCCAGCAGCACGATGGAGACGACCGTCAGCGCGCCGAACGGCGAGGGCATGCCCTGGAACATGCCGTCCTTCATCGTCACGCAGGAGAATCTCGCCAGCCTGAGGACGACCGCCAGCAGAACGACGATCGCGCCGACCGCCGCCACCCGCTGGTGGGCGTCGTCGGCGACCATGCCGTAGACCAGGACGAAGTACGCCGGCGCGAGGCCGAAGCTGATCAGGTCGGAGAGGTTGTCCAGCTCCGCGCCCATAGGGGAGGAGCGCAGCTTCCTCGCCACCAGGCCGTCGAAGAGGTCGAAGACCGCCGCGCAGAGCATCAGGATGACCGCCGTGGCCGCGCTGTGGCGGGTCATGCCGGTCGCCGGGCTGCCGGTGAGGTCCGGGATCAGGATGCCGGTGGTGGTGAAGTACACCGCCATGAAGCCGCACGTGGCGTTGCCGAGGGTGAGGGTGTCCGCTATTGAGAGGCGGAGAGAGAGGGGCATCTCCTCCTCTTCGTCCACCTCGTCCGCCTCGGGCACCCAGCCCGCCTGGGTGTCAGGATCAATCACGGTCAATGCGAGTCACCCCTGCCACGGTCTTCTGCCCGACCTCGACCGCGACCTCCACGCCCTCGGGCAGGTAGATGTCGACACGCGAGCCGAAGCGGATCAGACCGATCCGGTCGCCCTGCTCGACCTTCGTGCCCTGCGGCACGTAGGGCACGATACGGCGGGCCACCGCACCGGCGATCTGGATCATCTCGATGTCACCGAGCTCGGTGTCGAAGTGCCAGACGACGCGCTCGTTGTTCTCGCTCTCCTTGTTGAACGCCGGCACGAACCCGCCCGGGATGTGCTCGACGGACGTCACGGTGCCGGAGAGCGGCGCGCGGTTGACGTGGACGTTGAGCGGGCTCATGAAGATCGCGACCCGGGTCCGTCCGTCCTTCCACGGCATGATGCTCTGCACCACTCCGTCGGCGGGGGAGATGACCCGGCCCTGCGCGATCTCACGCTCGGGGTCGCGGAAGAACCACAGCATGCCCGCCGCGAGAGCGGTGGCGGGTACGGCGACGGCCTTGGCGACACCCGAGCGGCGGGCGCGGACCAGGCTGACGGCTGCGGTGGCGACGGTCGGCAGGAGCCACGGCGATGCTCCGCGCGCGAGGCGTGCGCCGACCAGGCTGTCGCGAGGTGCAGAGGTTTGGCTGTGGGGCATGGATGACCTTCGTAGCGGATGATGCCGCGCTTCGACAGGGGGACGGCGGCCTTACGCGATCGTAGCGGTTCGGGGCCGCAACTGGGTAAGCCAGGAAGCCGAGTCGGCGGCTGAAGGGGGTTGACGGGGTGTGATCTTCTTCTCGAAGAAAACACCCCCAACCCTGACATCTAGCCCTGGAACCGATACTCTTCGAGCAACCTGCGGCCGATGATCATTTTCTGGATCTCGGCGGTACCTTCACCGATCAGCAGCATCGGGGCCTCACGGTAGAGGCGCTCGATCTCGTACTCCTTGGAGAAGCCGTAGCCGCCGTGGATCCGGAAGGCATCCTCCACGACCTCCTTGCAGTACTCGGAGGCGAGGTACTTCGCCATCCCGGCTTCAAGGTCGTTTCGCTCCCCGGAGTCCTTTTTGCGTGCCGCGTTCACCATCATGGCATGGGCGGCCTCGACCTTGGTAGCCATCTCCGCCAGCTTGAACTGGATGGCCTGGTGCTGGGCGATCGGCTTGCCGAAGGTGTGCCGCTGCTGGGCGTACTGGACACCCAGTTCGAACGCACGCTGAGCGACACCGCAGCCACGCGCCGCGACGTTGACGCGGCCGACCTCCACGCCGTCCATCATCTGGTAGAAACCGCGGCCGGTGACCCCGCCGAGCACCCGGTCGGCGGGAATCCGCAGGCCATCCATGATGAGCTCGGTGGTGTCGACACCCTTGTAGCCCATCTTCTCGATCTTGCCCGGGATGGTGAGGCCGGGGCGGACCTCCCCGAAGCCGGGTTCCTTCTCGACGAGGAAGGTCGTCATCGACTTGTGGGGCGCGGTGCCCTCGGGGTGTCCTTCGTCACTTCGCACGAGAACGGCCACGAGTGAGGACGTGCCACCGTTCGTCAGCCACATCTTCTGACCGTTCAGGACGTACTCGTCGCCGTCCTTGACCGCCTTCGATGTGATCGCCGACACATCGGAGCCCAGGCCCGGCTCCGACATCGAGAAGGCGCCCCGGATGTCGCCGGCGGCCATCCTCGGCAGGAAGTGGTCCTTCTGCTCCTGCGTGCCGTGCTGCTTGAGCATGTACGCCACGATGAAGTGCGTGTTGATGATCCCGGAGACGGACATCCAGCCGCGGGCGATCTCCTCGACGCACAGCGCGTACGTCAGGAGCGACTCGCCCAGACCCCCGTACTCCTCGGGGATCATCAGGCCGAACAGGCCCAGCTCCTTCAGACCGTCGACGATCTGCTGCGGGTACTCGTCGCGGTGCTCCAGCTCGGTCGCGACCGGGATGATCTCCTTGTCCACGAAGTCGCGGACGGTGGAGAGGATCTCCTGCTGGACGTCGGTCAGACCGGCGGTCTGGGCGAGTCGCGCCATGATTACTTCTCCGTCTTTTCCGAAGGGGCGTTCAGCTCCGGGCGGCCGGGCTGCTCGCCGCCGCGCTCCTTGATGTACGTCTCGGTCGGCACCATCACCTTGCGGCGGAACACGCACACGAGCGTGCCGTCCTGCTTGTAGCCCTTGGTCTCGACGTACACGATGCCGCGGTCGTTCTTCGACTTCGACGGCCACTTGTCGAGCACGGTCGTCTCGCCGTAGATCGTGTCGCCGTGGAAGGTCGGCGCCACGTGCTTGAGCGACTCGATCTCCAGGTTGGCGATGGCCTTGCCGGAGACGTCCGGCACGGACATGCCGAGCAGGAGCGAGTAGATGTAGTTCCCGACGACGACGTTCTTGCCGAAGTCCGTCGTCTTCTCCGCATAGTTCGTGTCCATGTGGAGCGGGTGGTGGTTCATGGTGAGGAGACAGAAGAGATGGTCGTCGTACTCCGTGACCGTCTTGCCCGGCCAGTGCTTGTACGTCGCCCCGACCTCGAACTCCTCGTAGGTGCGTCCGAACTGCATGGTCGTCACGCCTCCGGGATCTCGAACTTGCCGGTGCGCTGCATACCCGCCGCACGGCCCTTGCCCGCGATGACCAGGGCCATCTTGCGGCTGGCCTCGTCGATCATCTCGTCGCCGAGCATCGCGGAGCCCTTCTTCCCGCCGGCCTCGGACGTGTAGTAGTCGTACGCGTCCAGGATCAGCTCGGCGTGGTCGTAGTCCTCCTGGGAGGGCGAGAAGATCTCGTTGGAGGCCTCGACCTGGCCCGGGTGCAGCACCCACTTGCCGTCGAAGCCGAGGGCGGCGGCGCGCTGGGCGACCTCGCGGTAGCCGTCGACGTTGCGGATCTGCAGGTAGGGGCCGTCGATCGCCTGGAGGTTGTTGGCGCGGGCGGCCATCAGGATCTTCATCAGGATGTAGTGGTAGGCGTCCGCCGGGTAGCCGGGCGGCTGCTCGCCCACGACCAGCGACTTCATGTTGATGGACGCCATGAAGTCGGCCGGGCCGAAGATGATCGTCTCGACGCGCGGGGAGGCCTGCGCGATCTCGTTGACGTTGTTGAGGCCCTGGGCGTTCTCGATCTGCGCCTCGATGCCGATGCGGCCGACCTCGAAGCCCATGGTCTTCTCGATCTGCGTCAGGAGCAGGTCGAGGGCGACGATCTGCTGGGCGTCCTGCACCTTCGGCAGCATGATGCAGTCGAGGTTCTGGCCGGCGCCCTCGACGACCGTGACGACGTCGCGGTACGTCCACTCGGTCGTCCAGTCGTTGACGCGCACGACCCGCGTCTTGCCCGTCCAGTCGCCCTCGTTGAGGAACTTGACGATGGTGTGCCGCGCCTCGGGCTTGGCGAGCGGCGCGCACGCGTCCTCCAGGTCGAGGAAGACCTGGTCCGCCGGGAGGCCCTGCGCCTTCTCCAGGAAGCGCGGGTTCGAGCCCGGTACCGCCAGGCAGGAGCGCCGCGGGCGGAGACGGTTGACGGTCATGCGGGGACCTCCAGGGGGTCGAGCTTGTTCGCTTTCCGGATCTCGTCGACGATGCGGCCGATGATTCCGGTGATGTCGAAGTCCTTCGGGGTGAAGACCGCGGCCACTCCGGCTGCCCTGAGCTGCTCGGCATCACCGTTCGGGATGATGCCACCGGCGATCACCGGTATATCTGTGGCACCGGCCACACGCAGCCGCTCCAGCACGTCCGGCACCAGCTGGGCGTGCGAGCCGGAGAGGATGGACAGGCCGACCGCGTGCACGTCCTCGGCGAGGGCCGCGTCCACGATCTGCTCGGGCGTGAGCCGGATGCCCTGGTAGACCACCTCGAAGCCGGCGTCCCGCGCGCGGACGGCGATCTGCTCGGCGCCGTTGGAGTGCCCGTCCAGGCCGGGCTTGCCGACCAGGAAGCGCAGCTTGCCGACGCCCAGGTCCTTCGCCGTCAGGTCCACCTTTCGGCGCACCTCGGCGAGGGCCGAGCCCTCCTCGGCGGGAATCGCCACCGGCGCCGACGAGACTCCCGTCGGCGCGCGGAACTCGCCGAACACCTCGCGCAGGGCCCCGGCCCACTCGCCGGTCGTGACGCCGGCGCGGGCGCACTCCAGGGTGGCCTCCATGAGGTTGTCGGTGCCCTTGGCGGCCTCCTTCAGCCGCTCCAGCGCCTTGCAGGGGCGCGGGTGGTTGAAGGGCGGTTGGTAACGGGTGTCGCGCCAGTGCTGGAGGGAGGCGATCACGCGGGCCTCGACGGCCGGGTCGACCGTCTGGATCGCCGTGTCGAGGTCGGCGGTCAGGGGGTTCGGCTCGGTCGTCTCGAAGATGTTGACGCCGACGATCTTCTCCTGCCCGGACTCGATACGGGCCCGGCGCTCGGCGTGCGAGGAGACGAGCTGCGACTTGAGGTAGCCCGACTCGACGGCGGCCATCGCGCCGCCCATCTCCTGGATCCGCTCGATCTCCGCGAGCGACTCCTCGACCAGCTCGGCCACCTTGGCCTCGATGACCTTCGAGCCCTCGAAGATGTCCTCGTACTCCAGCAGGTCGCTCTCGTGGGCGAGGACCTGCTGGATGCGCAGCGACCACTGCTGGTCCCAGGGGCGGGGCAGGCCCAGGGCCTCGTTCCAGGCGGGCAGCTGCACGGCACGCGCGCGTGCGTCCTTCGAGAGGGTCACGGCCAGCATCTCGAGGACGATCCGCTGGACGTTGTTCTCCGGCTGCGCCTCGGTCAGACCGAGGGAGTTGACCTGGACGCCGTAGCGGAAGCGGCGGTGCTTGGGGTTCTCGATGCCGTACCGCTCACGCGTGATCCGGTCCCAGATGCGGCCGAACGCCCGCATCTTGCACATCTCCTCGATGAAGCGGACGCCCGCGTTCACGAAGAAGGAGATACGGCCGACGACGTCGCCGATGCGCTCCTGCGGGACCTGGCCGCTGTCGCGCACGGCGTCGAGGACGGCGATCGCGGTGGACATCGCGTACGCGATCTCCTGGACCGGCGTGGCCCCCGCCTCCTGCAGGTGGTAGCTGCAGATGTTGATCGGGTTCCACTTCGGGAGGTGGGAGACCGTGTACGCGATCATGTCCGTCGTCAGACGGAGCGACGGCCCCGGCGGGAACACATGGGTGCCGCGGGACAGGTACTCCTTGACGATGTCGTTCTGGGTCGTGCCCTGGAGCTGGGTGACGTCCGCGCCCTGCTCCTCCGCGACGACCTGGTAGAGCGCCAGCAGCCACATGGCGGTGGCGTTGATCGTCATCGAGGTGTTCATCTGCTCCAGGGGGATGTCCTGGAACAGCCGGCGCATGTCACCGAGGTGCGCGACCGGCACGCCGACCCGGCCGACCTCGCCGCGGGCGAGGATGTGGTCGGAGTCGTAGCCGGTCTGGGTCGGCAGGTCGAACGCGACCGACAGACCCGTCTGGCCCTTGGCGAGGTTGCGCCGGTACAGCTCGTTGGACGCCTCCGCCGTGGAGTGACCGGCGTAGGTGCGCATGAGCCACGGCCGGTCCTTCTGACGCTCAGTCATCTATGGCCTCCGCGGTCCTCAGATGTTCCGGAAGCGGTTGATGGCGTCGATGTGCTGGGCGCGCTTGGCCTCGTCGCGCACGCCCAGGCCCTCCTCGGGCGCCAGGCACAGCACGCCCACCTTGCCCTGGTGGAGGTTGCGGTGCACGTCGTAGGCGGCCTGGCCGGTCTCCTCCAGGGAGTAGACCTTCGACAGGGTCGGGTGGATCTTGCCCTTGGCGATGAGGCGGTTGGCCTCCCAGGCCTCGCGGTAGTTCGCGAAGTGCGAGCCGATGATCCGCTTCAGGGACATCCACAGGTAGCGGTTGTCGTACTCGTGGTTGTAGCCCGAGGTGGAGGCGCAGGTGACGATGGTGCCGCCCTTGCGGGTGACGTACACGGAGGCGCCGAAGGTCTCGCGGCCGGGGTGCTCGAAGACGATGTCGACGTCCTCGCCGCCGGTGAGCTCGCGGATGCGCTTGCCGAAGCGCTTCCACTCCTTGGGGTCCTGGGTGTGCTCGTCCTTCCAGAACTTGTAGTCCTCGGCGGTGCGGTCGATGATCGCCTCCGCGCCCATCGAGCGGCAGATCTCCGCCTTCTGCTCGCTGGAGACGACACAGATCGGGTTGGCGCCGCCCGCGAGCGCGAACTGCGTGGCGTAGGAGCCGAGTCCGCCGCTCGCGCCCCAGATGAGGACGTTGTCGCCCTGCTTCATGCCGGCGCCGTTGCGGGAGACCAGCTGCCGGTAGGCGGTCGAGTTGACCAGCCCGGGCGCGGCGGCCTCCTCCCAGCTCAGGTGGTCCGGCTTCGGCATCAGCTGGTTGGACTTGACCAGCGCGATCTCGGCGAGGCCGCCGAAGTTGGTCTCGAAGCCCCAGATGCGCTGCTCCGGGTCGAGCATCGTGTCGTTGTGGCCGTCCGACGACTCCAGCTCGACGGACAGACAGTGCGCGACGACCTCGTCACCGGGCTTCCAGGCGTTGACGCCGGGGCCGGTGCGCAGGACGACGCCCGCGAGGTCGGAGCCGATGATGTGGTACGGCAGGTCGTGCCGCTTGGCCAGCTCGTTCGTGCGGCCGTAGCGCTCCAGGAAGCCGAACGTCGACAGCGGCTCGAAGATCGACGTCCACACGGAGTTGTAGTTGACCGAGGAGGCCATGACGGCCACCAGGGCCTCGCCCGGACCGAGCTCCGGCAGCGGCACCTCGTCCAGGTGGATCGACTTGCGGGGGTCCTTGTCGCGGGTCGCGAGGCCCGCGAACATCTCCGTCTCGTCCTTGTGCACGGTGATCGCGCGGTACGACTCGGGGAGCGGCAGAGCGGCGAAGTCGGCGGACGTGGAGTCCGGCGACTGGATCGCGGCCAGGATGTCCTTCACGGTCACGGTGTTGCCTCCGGCGGTGTGCGCCCTGAGGGAGGGGCGCTGAGGGTTACGTCGGTGCTGCTGAGGGTTTTTCGGGGAAGTGCCGTCGGTTCGGCGGTGGTGCTGTTCGGCAGCGCTTTGTGGCGCGGGAGGTTGCCTGTGACGCAGGCGTCCGGGCGCGCAGGCCATTGGCTTGCGGGGACAGCCGACGTACGAAAGGTCTCTGCACGCCGGCCGCCCGGACACCTTCAACGTATGACACCGCGTGTCACCCCGCAAGGCACTGAGTGCCAGAACTTCCTCTCAGCTGAAATCTTTACGTAACAAATGAGCGATGATCGATCGAACGGCCGCTGAAATCCGCGCGAAAAGGGGCTCTGACATGCCAAAACGGCCACCCGGGCGGGTGGCCGTCGTCACAGGGCTCCGGCTGCGGAGGAGCGGGTTCAGCGCTCCTTGAGCGCCTGCTCGATGGTCCGCATGACCTCGTCCAGCGGGGCGTCGGTGCGGGCGACCGTCACCAGGACCTCGCCCTGCGCGGAGACCGCCGCGGGGGCCGGCCTGGCGGCGGTGGCGCTGCCGCGCCCGGCCCCGATGCCCGTCCCGAACGTCTTGCGCACGATCGCGAAGGCGTGGTCGAGCTGCGCCTCCACGTCGCCCTGGCCGCCGGCCCTGAGCCAGCGCCGCAGCACGTGGTTGTGGGCGGTGACCACGGCGGACGCGGCGACCTCGGCCAGCAGCGGGTCGTCGTTGGCGTCGTCGTCGTGGGCGTGCTCGTCGAAGTGTCCGAGGAGGTAGCGGGTGAAGAGGCGCTCGTAGCGGGCCACCGACGCGATCTCCGCCTCGCGCAGGGTGGGCACCTCGCGCGTGAGCTTGTAGCGGGCGACCGAGATCTCCGGCCTGGCCGCGTACATCTTCATGACTTCCTTGATGCCGCGGCACACCGTGTCGAGCGGATGCTCGTGCGCGGGGGCGGCGTTCAGCACCGCCTCGGCGCGGATCAGGGTGTCGTCGTGGTCGGGGAAGATCGCCTCTTCCTTGGAGCGGAAGTGGCGGAAGAAGGTGCGGCGGGCGACCCCGGCCGCGGCCGCGATCTCGTCGACGGTGGTCGCCTCGTACCCCTTGGTCGCGAACAACTCCATGGCCGCGGCCGCCAGTTCCCGGCGCATCTTGAGCCGCTGGGCCGCCGCGCGGGAGCCCGCGGCACTTTCCGGCGCGTCGGTCGTGGCTGGTGTACGTGAGGACTTGGCGGGCTGGGACATGCCCCGAACGTACTGCATGTGCGCAGCTCGATGCGCATGTCCGGGGTTTCCCCCGCCCCACGCGGGCGGGGGAGGGGCCGCCGGTTCCAGCAGCCCGCCCCAGTCCTCACCGGCTCGGAACCAGTCGCCGACCGCGTCAGCGGCGGGCATATTCGCGGAAGCCGCGGCCCGTCTTGCGGCCGAGGCAGCCCGCGGCCACCAGGTGCTCCAGGAGCGGCGCCGGGGCCAGGCCCGGGTCCCGGAACTCGCGGTGCAGGACCTTCTCGATGGCGAGCGAGACATCGAGCCCGACGACGTCCAGCAGCTCGAAGGGGCCCATCGGGTAGCCGCCGCCCAGCTTCATGGCCGCGTCGATGTCGTCGAGGGACGCGTAGTGCTCCTGCACCATCTTGATCGCGTTGTTCAGGTACGGGAACAGCAGCGCGTTCACGATGAAACCGGCGCGGTCACCGCAGTCGACGGCGTGCTTCCTGATGCTGCCGCAGACCTCGTGGACCGTCGCGTGGACGTCCTCGCCGGTCAGCACCGTACGGACGACCTCGACCAGCTTCATCGCCGGCGCCGGGTTGAAGAAGTGCATCCCGATCACGTCCTGCGGACGCGAGGTCGCGCGGGCGAGCGCGACGACCGGCAGCGAGGACGTGGTCGTGGCGAGCACCGCGCCCGGCTTGCACACCTTGTCCAGCGTCGCGAACAACTGCCGCTTGACGTCCAGGTCCTCGGCGACCGCCTCGACGGCCAGGTCGACGTCCGCGAAGGCGTCGTAGGAGCCCGCCGGGGTGATCCGGTCCAGGGTCTGCGCGGCGGCCTCCGCGGTGAGCCGGCCCTTGTCGACGGAGCGCGAAAGGGACTTGCCGACACGGGCCTTCGCGGCCTGCGCCTTCTCCTCGCTGCGGGCGGCCAGGACGACGTCGTAGCCGGCCTTGGCGAAGACCTCGGCGATCCCGGAGGCCATCGTGCCGGAGCCGGCGACGCCGACGCCGCGCACCGTGCGGCCGGGGAGCCCGGTCCCGCCGGACAGGGGAGTCAGGGCGTCCTGGACGACCGTCGGGCTGTTCGGCGCCTCGTACGTGTAGAAGCCACGGCCCGACTTGCGGCCGGTCAGGCCCGCCTCGCTGAGCTGCTTCAGGATCGGCGCGGGGGCGTGCAGCCGGTCGTGGGACGCGGCGTACATGGCGTCCAGGACCGTGCGCGCGGTGTCGATGCCGATCAGGTCGAGCAGGGCCAGCGGCCCCATCGGCAGGCCGCAGCCCAGCCGCATCGCGGCGTCGATGTCCTCCCGGGAGGCGTACTTCGCCTCGTACATCGCGGCGGCCTGGTTGAGGTAGCCGAACAGCAGCCCGTCCGCGACGAACCCGGGCCGGTCGCCGACCGCGACCGGCTCCTTGCCCAGGTCCAGGGCGAGGCCGGTGACGGCGGTGACGGCGGCGGGCGCGGTCAGCACCGAGGAGACGATCTCGACCAGCTTCATCGCCGGCGCGGGGTTGAAGAAGTGCAGCCCCAGCACCCGCTCGGGACGCGCCGAGTCGGCGGCGAGCCGGGTGACGGACAGCGCGTTGGTCCCGGTCGCGAGGATCGCCTCGGGCCGCACGATCCCGTCCAGCTCCCGGAAGATCTGCTGCTTGATCTCGTACGACTCCGGCGCCACCTCGATGACGAGGTCGGCGTCGGCCGCCGCCCGCAGGTCGGTGGAGGTACGGACGCGGCCGAGGGCGTCCGTGCGCTCCTGTTCGGTCAGCTTGCCGCGCTGCACGGCGCGGGCGGTGGAGGCCTCCAGGGCGGCGACGGAGCGTGCGGCCTGGGCCTCGCTGATGTCGATGCCGATCACCTCGCGGCCGGCCTTGGCCAGGACCTCGGTGATGCCGGTGCCCATGGTGCCCAGGCCGACGACGGCGATCGTCCGCAGGGAGGACTGAGGGGCGGGGGACAGGGGAGTGGCCATCGCGGACTCCAGAAAAGAGGGTGACGACTGGGAACGCGCCGGGTGCGCCGAGGACGCCTCTGCTGGGGCCTGGGCGCACCGGGTGCGGAAAGGAGTGCGGGTGTTGCCGGGCTGCGAGCGCACACGCCCGGTGCCGGTCGCCGCGGGCGCGCACACGCCCGGAGGACGAACGGGGGATTCCGACCGGCCCTGTCCCGTGGCCGGGTCGTACTGCGGTACGAGGTACCGAACCGACTTCCCTTGCGGCAACTGCGTCACCAGGCCGCCGCGAGGGGTGAAGCGAGTGGGTGACTCGCTCGAATGAGCTTAACCGGTGGGTAACGAGCGCGCCAGCCCTGTGGAGTGTGACCTGTTTCGCGCCGACCGGCACGTCAGGAGCCGCCGTCGGAGGGGTCCTTGCGGCGCAGATGGAGGTAGACGGGGACGCAGGCGCCGACGCCGGCCACGCCCACACCGGCCAGGCCGACGTACACGTTGGCCTGGGGGGACTCGCCGGCCAGCCGGTGGATGGCCAGACAGACGGAGGTGAGGGAGCCGACGATCAGCAGGATGATGGTGGCCTTGACGGCGAGGAGCGCGTGGCGCGGACGGCGGGCCGCCGGCAGGCCGCCTGCCGCGACGGCTTCGTCCACCGGACCGGACGCGGTCCGGGGCTCGGTCTCGGCCTCGGCCGCCGGGCGGGGGCTGGGTATCGCCGTCTCCCGGCGCGCCTTCGGCACGCCGTTGCACCTCGCGACGCTCTTCTTCCGGGGGGTGTCGTGGGTCGCCATCGTGGTGCGCTTTCTGTTCGGCGGGGGTGGGGTGGTGCGGTGGGGCGCCGGAGGCCGCCGCTCCGTGGGCCGTGGGCCCAGGGAGGGGCGGCTCCGTCATGGCGTCAGCCGGCCAGCGCCTCCGCGCTTTCCAGCGGCGTCACGATGGTCCTGCCGGGTCGGGCGGGCGGGCTGACGGTGCCTTCCTTGCGGCGTGTGCGGGTATGAAGCGCGCCGTCGGCGCCGGCGTCGGTCTCCTCCCGCCGCCCCGCCACCGGGCCGGCCTCGGGCCGGATGTTCTCCCCCTGGAACATCCGGCTCAGGACGGTGAGGCGGGCGACCGCCTCGGCGGGCAGGTGCCGCAGGGCGAGCAGGGCCCGGCCCACGGTGGACTCGTCGCGCTCGGCCGTGTCGAAATAGAGCGGCGACGCCCAAGGGGCCTCGCCGGGGTCGCCTCCTGCGGCCCGCCGCTGGATCTCGGCCACGATGTCCTCGAAGTACCGGGCGTCGTTCTCCAACCACTGCTGGGGAGTGGGTGGAGCGGCATGGTCGATCAGACGTGCCTTGCGGCGATATGCCGTCATATGAGGCATGCCTTCTCCTTCCTTCTCTCGATCTCTACGTCGAAGAAGCCCTTCTGGAGCTCCTCCACGGAGACGCCGGCGGACGTCAGGCGGCCCCTGGCCCGCTTCATGAGCTTGCTGGTCCACCCCGGCGAGCGGCCCAGCACCTCGGCGGTCCTGGCATTGGTCCACCCCAGGAAGGCGATGAGGCGGTAGACCGCCCGCTCGGACTGCGGCAGGGCGTCGACCTCGACCAGCCATGGCCGGAACCCGTCGTCCACCTCGCCGAACCTGAAGCCGTACAGGGAGACGAGGGGGATCAGGTGCACCTCGTGCGGGCCGCAGTGGTTCTCGCGGGCCTTCACGTCGTCGGCCGCGAGCTGCATGCTCACGTCCATCAGCCTCTCGTACGCCTCCTCGACGCGGATTCCGGCGGGCAGGCGGGGCAGGGTCCTGGTGAAGGCCTCCTGGGTGATGGCCGTGACGTTGCAGCGCGGGTCGTCGTAGGCCTCGAACGTGTCGAACTGCACCTTGTGGAACAGACCGTGGATCAGTTCCATGCGGCGGGACGGATCGAGGGACAAAGTCGGACTCATTTGTTCAAGGCCCTTCGGACAAAACGACGGCGCCGCCGGGCGCCTCGGTGCAGGAGCCCACCGGCTCCGCATCGACGGCACACATCATCAGGGGTGAGGCCGCGGACCCTTTCCTGTCGGTCTCGCTGTCCATCTGACGACTCATTACTTACCAGTAGCAACGCCTTGTGATCGTTCTTGGGTAGACCACCGCTCATGGCCGTGGTGGGTGCGGGAATACGCCAACGGCAGCCGCTTCTCGGCCTGTTGGGTGCGTCATCGTACTGACGTGGGCAGCGATCCCTTTCCGCCCCACAAGTTCACTCCTGCGAATTAACTTCCTTCGAAAACTCACCGAACACGACTGTCGGTGAACGGAGTTGGCCTTGGAGTCGCGTCCCTTGTCCGGGTCGCACGACATCGCTGCACGTCACTGGGGGAGAAGGGACCGCACGGGCGGGCGCCGTGAGCCCACGCGGGGACGGGCGCGCGGACACCGCGGGCGCATACGAACCCTTGGGCAGTGCGCTGGTTGTGCTTCCGTGCGCCGCCGCGCGCCGCCCGGCCCCGCGGGGTGGGTCCCAGCCCCTACCCTCGACCCATGGACGAAGAGTTGCGAGCGCTCACGGAGCGTCTACGACGGGAGTCGGGCGGCACGGCGGCGTACGAGCGGCTGGCGGGCACCGCCGACCACGACGAACTGGCGGGCGTGCTCACCGAGTCGGGACGGCCGCTGTGGGCCAGGGAACTCGCCGCGTTCCGGCTCGGACTCGCCGGGGACCGGCGCGCCTTCGAGTCCCTCGTCCTGCTGCTCAACCACCGCGACCCACCGCGCTGCGCCTCCGCCGCCCACGCCCTGGCCCGCCTCGGCGACCCCCGCACCGCCCGCGCCGCGGCCGCCCTGGCCACCAACGAACTGCGCGTCGCCTACGCCCTGCACCCCGTCCGGCTCCTGGTGGAACTGCGCGCCCCCGAGTCCGTGCCCGCGCTGATCACCACCCTGCGGCGGCGGCTCAGCCCGCACGACCCCTACCGGCGGGTGGCCCTCGCCTGCGTCGACGGCCTCGGCGCCCTGGGCGACCACCGGGCCCGCCCCGTACTGAACGAGGCGCTCGCCCACCCGACCCTCGCGGAGGCGGCGGTACGGGCGCTGGCGCGGATCCCCCACCAGCGGTGAGGCCCCCCGAGGGCGTCGCCCCGCGCCCCGGTCAGGAGGTCACCGCCGACCCGTCAGGTCCCCCACGTACCGCACCTCCGGCACCGCCACGCCCGCCACCTCGAAGGGCTCCTCCGCGCCGTCGGCGTGGAAGCCCGCGCGCTCGTAGAAGCGGCGGGCGTGGGTGTTCTCCTTGAGGACCCAGAGGTACATGCGACGGTGGCCGCGGGCGGTCGTCCGGCGGATCGCCTCCGTCAGGAGCATCCGGCCGATGCCGGTGCCGATGTGCCCGGGGTCGAGGTAGATCGCGTACAACTCGGCGTCGTCCGTGCGCAGTTCGCCCTCGCGGTACGGGCCGTGGGCGGCCCACCCCACCACTTCGCCGGCGTGTTCCGCGACCAGGTTCACCACGCTGCCGTCGCCCTCGGTGAACCAGGCGCGGCGCCGCTCGGCGTCCTCGGTCACGCTGAGGGCGTCGAGGTACGACTGCGGCATCAGGCCCCGGTAGGCGGTCCGCCAGCCGCGGACACGGATCTCGGAGACACGCTCGCAGTCGGCGAGCGTCATCTCACGGACGAGCGGGGCCGTCACCCGGCCACCACCGCGAACGCCTCGATCTCCATCAGGAACTCGGGGCGCACCAGCGCGGCGACCTGCACGGCCGAGGAGGCCGGAAGGCGGTCGTCGGGTATGTGCGCGGCGCGGGCCGCGCGGATCGCCGGCAGGTCGGCCATGTCCGTGACGAAGTAGGTGAGTTTGACGACGTCGTCGAAGGTCGCTCCTGCGGCGGCGAGGCAGCGCCGCAGGTTCTCGAAGACCTGGCGGGCCTGCGCCTCGGGGTCGCCCTCACCGACCAGCCCGCCGAGTTCGTCAAGAGGGAGCTGGCCGGAGACGGCCACGAAACGGCCGGTGCCCAGCACGACATGGGCGTACTGGGCCGCGGCGGCGACGCCGTCGGGGGCGGGGATCCTGGTCAGCTCACTCATGCGTCCATGGTGGACCATGGGTCCGACACCGCCCCCGACGGGGTCGCCGGCCGCTGCGGCCCTCAGCCGCGGAAGCCGAGCAGACCGTGCAGCGTCGAGCCGTGGGCCGTGCCCGAGGCGACCTTCTCGCTCAGCGGCTCGGGGTCGGGCAGCGCCTTGCACACCGCGTCGACCCCGCCGGTGCCGCGCGGCACCGTCCCGTCGGTCAGATACCTCGCCAGGTGCTTGTCCAGGCAGGAGTTCCCGCTCAGCGTGATTCCGTGGTTGCCGCCGCCCTGCTCGACGACGAGCCGCGAACCGCGCAGCACCTCGTGCATCGTGGCGCCGCCCTCGTACGGGGTGGCGGCGTCGCCCGTCGCCTGGAACAGCAGGGCCGACGGCACCTTGGCGCCGGTGATGCTCACCGGCCCCGGGGAGCGGGTCGGCCAGAACGCGCACGGCGCGTTGTACCAGGCGTTGTTCCAGGTCATGAACGGCGCCTTCTCGTACACCGACCAGTGGTCCGCCCGCCACTCCTCCCAGTCGCGCGGCCAGGAGCCGTCACGGCACTGCACCGCCATGTAGACGCTGTAGCCGTTGTCCCCGGAGGCGTCGACCGCCGCGAAGTTCTCGTACGCCTCGACCAGCGGCTCGGCGTCCTTGGCGTTGACGTACGCGGCGAACGCCTCGGCGAGGTGCGGCCAGTAGCCGTTGTAGTAGCCGCCCGGCAGGAACGTGTCCTCCAACTCGGCGGCGCCCACCCTGCCGCCCGCCGGCTTCTTCGCCAGCGCCGTCCGCATCGCGTACCACCGGGCCTCGACCTTCCCCGGATCGGTGCCCAGCCCGTACGTGGCGTGGTGCTTCGCGATCCAGGCCATCAGGGCCCGGTGCCGGTCGTCGAAGGCGGGGTCCTGCCCGAGGTTGTCCTCGTACCACACGCCGGTGGGGTCGACGATCGAGTCGAGGACCAGACGCCGCACCCGCTCCGGGTACAGCTTCGCGTAGACCGCGCCCAGGTACGTGCCGTACGAGTAGCCGAAGTAGTTCAGCTTCGGCGCGCCGACGGCCCGGCGGATCGCGTCCATGTCCCGTACGGCGCTGAGGGTGCTGATGTGCGGCAGCACGCTCGCGTACTTCTTGCCGCAGGCCTCGGCGAAGGACCTGGCGCGCCGGAGGTTGGCCCGCTCGATAGCCTCGGTGGCCGGGACCGACTCCGGGCGCACCGAGGAGAAGTGGCCCGGCTCGCAGGTCAGCGCGGGCGTGCTCCGGCCCACCCCGCGCGGGTCGAAGCCGACGATGTCGTACTGGGCCGTCACCTTCTTCGGCAGCGACTTCGCGACGAATCCGGCGAGCGTCCGCCCGCTGCCCCCGGGGCCGCCCGGGTTGACCAGCAGCGGCCCCTGGTACGTCTTGGCGGTGTGGGGGACACGGGACAGCGCGAGCGTGATCTGCTTCCCGCCGGGGTCGCCGTGGTCGAGCGGCACCTCGAGGGACGCGCACTGGAGCGTCGGGTAGTCGGCGGTGGCGCACGTCTTCCAGCTGAGCTTCGCCGCTCGGCCGGCCTGCGGGGCGTGCGACGGGTTCGCGCCGGCGGGTACGGCGGTGAAGGTCCCGGCCACGACGACGGCGGCAGCGCACAGCACGGCTGCGCGTTTTCTCATGGAGTCCTCCCAGGACGGAGGTCGACGGACCGCGTGGATCACGGCCCTCGCCGCATCGTCCCGGAAAGATCGTCCGAAAGAACCTGTTCTGGTGATACTTGACCCGATTGGGTCGCGGGATGCCCTCGAACGCGCTCAGATCAGCGTCAGTTGGGTCGGCCCGGACTGCTCCGGCTCCTCCGCCGGCTCGGGCGGCAGGGGCCTGCGGGGCATCCCCGCGCGCGTGGGGCCGATCCCGTACTCCTCGGCCAGGTCGTGCACCTGACGGGTGATCCGCCGCTGGTACCACTTCGGCGCGTAGGCGCCGTCCGCGTACAGCCGCTCGTAGCGGCGCACCAGGTGCGGGTGGTGCTGCCCGAGCCAGGCCATGAACCACTCGCGGGCGCCGGGCCGCAGATGCAGCACCAGCGGGGTGACGGAGGTGGCCCCGGCCGCCGCGATCGCCCGTACGGTGGCCCGCAGTTGGGACGGCTCGTCGCCGAGGAAGGGGATCACGGGCGCCATCAGCACTCCGCAGCCGATGCCGTGCTCGGTGAGGGTCCGTACGACGTCCAGACGGCGCTCGGGGGCCGGGGTGCCCGGCTCCACGGTGCGCCACAGCTCGGTGTCGACGAAGCCGACCGAGACGGAGATGCCGACGTCGGTCACCTCGGCGGACTGCTTCAGCAGGTCGAGGTCGCGCAGGATCAGGGTGCCCTTGGTCAGGATCGAGTAGGGGTTCGCGCGGTCGCGCAGGGCGGCCAGGATGCCCGGCATCAGCCGGTAGCGGCCCTCCGCGCGCTGGTAGCAGTCGACGTTGGTGCCCATCGCGACGTGCTCGCCGTGCCAGCGGGGCGAGGCCAGCTGGCGGCGCAGCAGCTCGGGCGCGTTCACCTTGACGACGATCTGGGTGTCGAAGCCGATCCCGGTGTCCAGGTCCAGGTAGCTGTGCGTCTTGCGGGCGAAGCAGTACACGCACGCGTGCGTGCAGCCCCGGTACGGATTGACCGTCCACTCGAACGGCATGCGGGAGGCGCCCGGCACCCGGTTGAGGATCGAACGGGCCCGCACCTCGTGGAAGGTGATCCCGCGGAACTCGGGGGTGTCGAAGGTCCTGGTCGTGACCGCGTCCGCGCCGAACAACGCGGCGTCCGCCGCCCGGTCGTGACGGGAATCGGCTGTGAGGTTCTCCCAGCGCATGACGCCTCCTCGGTAGCGCTGCCCCCACAATAGAACAACTGTTCCCATGATCGTGCGGCGGTTCTTTTCGATCGCCCCGCGACCGCTTGCGGAACCCCGATTTGGGCGGCCGGGCACCGGGGTGGTTGGCTTGCCCCGACCCCGAGAGACAAAGACCTGGAGGGAACCCCATGGCGCAGGTCGAAGCCACCACCGAGCGCGTCGTCGCGGCGGACCCGGAGACGGTGTTCGACACGATCGCCGACTACAGCGGCACGCGCGCGCGGCTGCTGCCCGAGCAGTTCAGCGAGTACGAGGTGCGCGAGGGCGGCGACGGCGAGGGCACCCTCGTCCACTGGAAGCTCCAGGCCACCAGCAAGCGCGTGCGCGACTGCCTCCTGGAGGTCACCGAGCCCACCGACGGCGAGCTCGTCGAGAAGGACCGCAACTCCTCGATGGTCACCGTCTGGCGCGTCACCCCGGCCGGGGAGGGCAGGTCCCGGGTCGTCGTCACCACCACCTGGACCGGCGCCGGCGGCATCGGCGGCTTCTTCGAGAAGACCTTCGCCCCCAAGGGCCTCGGCCGGATCTACGACGCGATCCTCGCCAACCTGGCCACCGAGGTCGAGAAGTAGTCCACCCGGGTCGAGGGCCTCACGGCCCTTGACCGCCCGACGCCCTCCCGCTCCCCGTCGCGGGCGGCGGCCGCACCGAGCGTGACCTGCGGCTCGGCCGCGAGGACCGACGCGGCGCCGGGCGGGCGTCGCCCGGCGCCGCCCAGGTGAAACCAATTCCAGAATTGCCGCACATCGCGAGCGGCACGCGCCGTACGGTGGGGGCCTGCGGGACAGATCTTGCGTAGCTCTGGGGAGAGAGGGCCTGGGCCATGGACCGTGGCACCGAGAGGGACACACCTCCCAGCCGCGGAGCCGGGGGCGGCGCGGCGGCCGGATCCGCCGACGCCGGGCGCGTCCCGCTCGCCGTGGTCGTGGTCGACCGCGACGGCCTCGTCTCCCACTGGAGCACCGGCGCCCGCCGGCTCTTCGGCGTCGCCAAGGACGAGGCGATCGGCCAGGCCGCCATCGACCTGTTACCCGTCTCCGGCGCCCTCCCCGAGGTGGACGACGACCTGCCGTACGGCGACCACGCGGCCTACGACGGACTGGGGCCCGGCCTGGAGACCTCCCTCGACGGCGGGCTGAGCTACCCGGCCGCCGGGCGGGCCCGGCTGACCGTGCCCGAGAGGGACCGCGTCGACGTCCTGTGGTGGGCGTACCCGCTCGTCGGGCCCGGGCGTGAGCGGCTGCTCGTGCTGGCGGCCGACGCCGAGGCCCTGCGCCGGCCCGAGCAGGACGACCGCCGGGTCGTCGAGCGCATCGCGCCCGGCTTCGCGCTGCACACCGACTTCCCCGGCGCCGAGGAACTCGCCCGCGGCCTCCCCGAGATCCTGCCCAGCATGAGTGTCGGCGAGAGCTCCCGCATCGTCGCGCAGGTCCTCGAACTCGGCTATCCCGTCCTGGAGTTCAGCCAGAACGACCGGGTGCCCGTGACCCCCGACTGGGGCGTGGCCCGGCGCGTCGAGCGCAGAGCCCGCCGCGAGCGGACCTCCCGGGCCGCCGCCGACGGCTCACCCCGGTCGGACCTCGACGACGAGGGCGAGGACCTCGAGTACGCGGCCGTCCGCGAGCGCCTGGAGTTCCTCAACGAGGTCAGCGGGAAGATCGGCACCTCCCTCGACCTCTCCCGGACCATCATCGAGGTCAGCAAGGCCGTCGTCCCCCGCTTCACCGACGTCGCCGGCACCTATCTGCGCGAACAGGTCGTCGCCGGCGAGGGCTTCCCGGAGGGAGTGCCGGACACGACGACGATGTGGCACCGGGTCGCCGTCGAGCACACCGACGAACCCGGCCGCTGGGACGACGTCGTCCCCGTCGGCGAGGCGATGCCGTTTCCGGCGCACACCCCGTTCTTCCAGTGCATGACCACCGGCGAGCCGGTCCTGGTGCCGCGCATCAGCGAGCAGCTGGGCCACGCCATCGCCTCGCAGTTCGACAAGCGCGACATCCGGCCCCTGATCACGGGCCGCTCCATGCTCGTCGTCCCGCTGAAGGCCCGTGACGTCGTCCTCGGCTTCATGATCCTGCTGCGCCACCCCGAGCGGGCCGAGTTCAACGACATGGACCGGGTCACCGGTGCCGAACTCGCCGCCCGCGCGGGCCTCGTGCTCGACAACGCGCGCATGTACACCTACCAGGAGAACGTCGCCGAGACCCTCCAGGACAGCATGCTGCCGCACATCCCGCCGCGCATGGCGGGCTGCGACATCGCCACCCGTTATCTCCCGGGTACGTTGCTGGGGCGTGTCGGCGGCGACTGGTTCGACTGCGTCAAACTGCCCGGCGCCCGCACCGCCCTCGTCGTCGGTGACGTCATGGGACACGGCCTCAACTCCGCCGCGATGATGGGCCAGTTGCGGACGGCCGTGCAGACCATGGCCGCCCTCGACCTGCCGCCCGCCCAGCTTCTGCGCAACCTCGACGACCTCGCCCAGCGCCTCGGCGACACCTACCTCGCGACCTGCCTGTACGCCGTCTACGACCCGATCGCGAGCGAGCTGCACCTCGCCAACGCGGGCCACATCCCGCCCGTGCTGGTCCGCGCCGGCGACGGCCGCAGCGAGCTGCTCGACCTGCCCACCGGCGCGCCGATCGGCGTGGGCGGGGTGCCGTTCCAGGCGGTACGCGTGCGCGTGGAGCCCGGCGACCGGCTGGTGATGTGCACCGACGGGCTGGTCGAGGTGCGCGGCGAGGACATAGGGGTGGGGCTCGCGACGCTGTGCGAGTCCGCCGCCCACCCGGCCGCCTCCATGGACGACGCCTGCGACACCATCATCCGCGCACTCGCCGCGACGTTCTCGGAAGCGGGCCGCGGCGGCCGCAAGGACGACGTGGCCCTGCTCATGGCCCGCCTGGGCGGCATCGCACCCGACGACGTCGCCGAGTGGACCTTCCCCCTCGACCCGGCCCAGGCCGGCCGCGCCCGCGCGGTGGTCCGCGAACAGCTCCACGACTGGGGCCTGCCGAAGCTCGCCGATCCCGCCGAGCTGATGGTGAGCGAGCTGGTCACCAACGCCGTACGGCACTCCCACAGCCGGCCCGTCGCGCTGCGGCTCGTCCGCGGGGACACACTGCTGTGCGAGGTGGACGACGACGACCACGAGCTGCCGACCCTGCTGAGCGCCGGGCCCGGCGACGAGTACGGGCGGGGGCTGCGCGTGGTGAGCACCCTGGCCCGCGAGTGGGGCACCAGCCGTACGGGCGGCGGCAAGTCCGTCTGGTTCGAGCTGACGCTGCCGAGGCGCTGAGCGGGACGGGGGCGGCGTACGTCTTCCGAACGGGGGGTGAAGGAACGCGCACCGCGCTTGTCCGTCCCACCCGGGAGCGATACACCGTACTGGCCCGTTACTAAAGGCGGATCGGCGTCGCACCAGGGGAGTTGGGCATGAGCGTGACGAGTCGGTACCGGGAGGCCTGGGAGGCCTTCTGGCGTGAGGCCCCCGAGGAGACGGGCGCGGTGTTCTGGGACGCGGACCCCGCGGTGACCGCCGCTTTCCATCTCGCCTTCTTCGAGCCCCGACTCGTCGACCCGGGGCTGCCGTTGATCGACCTCGGCTGCGGCAACGGCACCCAGACCCGTTTCCTCGCCGACCGCTTCCCGCACGTGATCGGCGCCGACCTGGCCGCCGCGGCCCTCGACCACGCCCGGCGGGCCGACCCCGCCGGGCAGGCGACGTACCGGCTGCTGGACGCGGCCGAGAAGGGCGCGGCGGAGGTGCTGCACGCCGAGCTCGGCGATGCCAACGTCTACATGAGGGGCGTCCTGCACCAGTGCGAGCCCGACGACCGGCAGCCGATGGTGGACGGGATCGCCGCCCTCCTCGGCGACCGCGGCCGGGCCTTCCTCGTCGAGCTGTCGGAGGCCGCCCGGCCCGTCCTGACCGGCCTCGCCCAGAGCCCCGACGGACCGCCCCGGAAGCTCGCGCCGGTCTTCCGGCACGGCATCGCCCCCGGCGAGGTGGCCGACGAGGCGGTACCCGTGTATCTGGCGGCCGCCGGCCTCACCGTCCTGGCATCCGGCGAACTCCCGCTCACCACCACCGAGTACACCCCCGACGGCACCCGGATCGAGCTGCCGTCGAAGTGGATCCTGGCCGGCCGGGGGGTGTGAGCACGGTCACACCGGAAAGCAGCTCCTCTTCCCGTCACACTCGCACGGCGCGCGGTGTCAGGGAGGTGAAGGAAGCCCGCGACACCCCGATTGAGGAGCTGCTGACATGTCCACCACCTACGTCGTCGTCACCGTCCTGGGAGCCGTCCTGGCCGGGTTCTCGGCCGCCTCGGTCTTCTTCGGAGCCGAGTGGACCGTGAAGCCGCTGGCCGACTACGGCGTGCCCCGCTCGTGGTGGCCCTGGCTCGGCGTCGCCAAGGCCGCCGGCGCGGCCGGTCTGCTGGTGGGGCTGCTCGTGCCCGTGATCGGTGTGCTGGCCGCGGCCGGCCTGGTCCTGTACTTCCTCGGGGCGGTCGGCACCGTGCTGCGGGCCCGCTGGTTCTCGCACGTGCCGTTCCCGCTGATCTACGCGGCGCCGGCGGCGGCCTCGCTCGTCCTGTGGTTCTGAGGACGGCGGCTTGAAGCAGGGCGGTTCCGAGCACGGGGGGAGCGGTGGCCGGGCATCCCGGTCACCGCTCCCCCTTTTCCTCGGTCTTTTTCCTCAGTCGCCGAGGTCGCCGAGGTCGCCGAGCACCGCCACCTCGATCCGGGCCAGCCGCTCCCGGTCCGCGACGACGTCGATCCGGGTGATGCCCTCGTCCGTGACCGTGAAGAGGAGGACCAGCCGCAGCCGGCCCCGAGGCGCCATCGCGAGGCCGACCCGCCCGTCGAGCAGGGCGAGGCCGGTGAACAGGGCCCGGCCGGTCGCCGCCATCGCGCTGTGGGCGACGGGACGGGCGCCGCTGAGCGTGATCGGCTCCGGGGTCGGGACGACGAACCGGTCGGCGGTCAGGACCACGTCCGGGTGCAGCAGGGAGAGCAGCGCGTCGAAGTTCCCGCCGCGGGTGGCGGCGAGGAACGCGTCGACGACCTCGCGCTGCCGGGCCAGGTCGGCGGCGGGCGCCGGGGCTCCTCCCCTGACCCGCCGTCGGGCGCGGCTCGCGAGCTGCCGGGTCGCGGCCGGGGTGCGCTCGATCAGCGGGGCGATGGTGTCGAACGGCACCGCGAACAGGTCGTGCAGCACGAACGCCAGCCGTTCGTCCGGGCTCAGCGTGTCCAGGACGACCAGCAGGGCCACCCCGACCGAGTCGGCCTGCAGCGCCTCCTCCTCCGGATCGCCGCCCTCTCCCGCGTCCACGGCCTCCTCGCCCACCCGCGCTTCCAACGGCTCCTCACGCCGCGTCCGGCGTGAGCGCAGCATGTTCAGGCTGACCCGGCTCACCACCGTGGTCAGCCAGGCCGTGAGGTTCTCCACCTCGCCCACGTCGGCCCGGGACGCCCGAAGCCAGGTCTCCTGCACCGCGTCGTCGGCCTCGGCGAGCGAGCCGAGCAGGCGGTGGGCGACGGCCCGCAGCCGGGCCCGGTCGGCCTCGAAACGTTCCGGACGCAGGGTGGGCGTGGTCATGGCCGGGGTCCCCGTTCAGGTCGCTGTTCATTTCTTCGGCGAAGGGCGGAAGCACTCCACCTGGGAGATCAGAGCAGAAACGGATCTCCGGGACCTCGGGGATGTCCCGGACTCGGAGCGTGACGCGCGCCACATGGCCGGGATTGAGTGGGGAACCGGGCCGATTTCCGTACCCAGGGCCGAGAGGCGGAGCCAGGATGCGAGGATGAGGCGCCATGACAGCAGGGCGGTGTTCTCGCACCTTACGGGCCGCGGTGTTCGCGGCCGTGTGCGTGCTGCTCGCCGCCCTGGGCCACGTCCTGATGTCCGGCGGCGGCGTGCCCTGGTGGGCGCTGGGGGCCGGCGTGGCCGTGACCGGCGCCGCGGGCTGGTGCCTGGCCGGGCGTGAGCGCGGACTGCCGCTGATCGTGACCGTCGTGGTCGCCGCGCAGACCGTCCTGCACTCGGCGTTCTCGCTCGCGCAGTCGACGGCGACCGGGACCACGGCCGCCGGCGACACCCGCCTCATGAACATCGACACGCACCCGGGCACGGGCACGGGCAGGGGCATGGGCATGGGCTCCATGTCCATGGACGCCATGGACATGGCCTCCATGGGGCACGCCCCGCACTCCCCGACCGGCCTCGGCGCCTCGTCGTACGGCATGCTCGCCGCCCACCTGCTCGCCGCGCTGCTGTGCGGACTGTGGCTGGCGTACGGGGAGCGGGCCGCGTTCCGCATCCTGCGGGCCGTCGCCGGATGGCTGGCGGCGCCGCTGCGGCTGCTGTTCGCCCGGCCGGTCGCGCCGGAGCGCCCCCGCGTGCCCGTACGGCGCCGCGGTGCCGAGCGGGCGCCGCGGCTGCTGCTCCTCGTCCACGCGATCACTTCTCGGGGTCCGCCCGCGGAGACCGCTGTCCTCTGACGACAGCCGGTGCCCCCGAGGCCGCCCCTGTGCGCCTCGGGTCACGGCCGTACGCCGACACGGGGCGCCTCGGGCGCCGCACGATCGCCGTAGGGCCGTCTCCCGTTCACCGGACCGGCCGCGCCCTCGCGCGCCGCCGGTCCGGATCCCTGACCCGAGAAGGACACCAGGTGATGGACCCTTCCCCGACCACCGTCCGCCGCGCGTCCGCCGGACAGGCCTGCGCCGACGAGCCGGTCACCGCGCTGGCACTGGCCGCCCGCGGAGGTGACGCGGACGCCGTCGAGCGGTTCGTGCGCGCCCTGCACCGTGACGTCCTGCGCTACGTCGCCCATCTGTGCGCCGATCCGCAGGCGGTGGACGATCTCACCCAGGACACGTTCCTGCGCGCGCTCGGCAGCCTGCACCGGTTCGAGGGCCGCTCCTCCGCGCGCGCGTGGCTGCTGGCGATCGCGCGCCGGGCGGTCATGGACAGCTACCGGTACGCCGCCACCCGGCCCCGGAGCGCCCATGTGCCGGACTGGCAGCAGGCCGCCGAGCTGGCCCAGCCGCACGGTCTGCCGGGCTTCGACGACGGCGTCGTCCTGCTGGACCTGCTGGCCGCGCTGCCGCGGGACCGGCGCGAGGCGTTCGTGCTGACGCAGATCCTCGGTCTGCCGTACGACGAGGCCGCGGCGCGCGCCGACTGCCCCGTCGGCACCGTGCGCTCGCGCGTGGCCCGTGCCCGCGCCACGCTGGCCGGCCGGCTCACGGAGGCGGACGAGCAGGCCGTGCTCGCGGCCTGAACCCACGGGGGCCGTGGCCCGCGGGTCACGGCCCCCCGCCGGCCGACCGAACCCCGCGTTCGAGGCGGGACCGTCCACCGGCCGGCGCGGCCGGACGACCGGCCGGAGTCGTGGTCCGGGCGCCCGGTGGGCGGCCGTTAAGCTCAGACGATTTCCTGGAGAGGGCGAGAACCGGGCATGAAGATCCTCATCAGCGCCGACATGGAGGGCGCCACCGGCGTCACCTGGCCGGCCGACGTGCTGCCGGGGACGCCGGAGTGGGAACGGTGCCGTGCCATGTTCACCTCCGACGTCAACGCCGCCGTCCTCGGCTTCTTCGACGGCGGCGCCGACCAGGTCCTGATCAACGAGGCCCACTGGACCATGCGCAACCTGCTCCTCGAACAGCTCGACGAGCGGGCGGAGATGCTCACCGGGCGGCACAAGTCGCTGTCCATGGTGGAGGGCGTCCAGTACGGCGACGTCGACGGCATCGCCTTCGTCGGCTACCACGCCGGCGCCGGCATGGAGGGCGTCCTCGCCCACACCTACCTCGCCAACTCCGTCACCGGGGTGTGGCTGAACGACGTACGGGCGAGCGAGGGGCTGCTCAACGCCCATGTGGTCGTCGAGTACGGGGTGCCGGTGGTGCTGGTCACCGGGGACGACGTGGCCTGCGAGGACGCCCTCGGGTACGCGCCCGAGGCGCTGAAGGTGGCCGTCAAGGACCACGTCTCACGGTACGCGGCCGTCTGCCGCACGCCCGCCCGGACCGCCGCCGACATCCGGGCCGCGGCGAAGGCGGCAGCCCGCCTGGCGGTCCGTCAGGAACCCGTGGTGGGCGGGCCGTTCACCGTCGCCGTGGAGTTCGACGCCGAGCATCTGGCGATGGCCGCGACCGTCGTCCCGGGCGTGGCGCGGATCGGGGAGCGGAAGGTCGCCTACACCAGCGGCACCATGTACGAGGGCATCCGGACGTTCAAGGCGGTCACGACGATCGTCGCGTCCGCGATCGAAGAGCAGTACGGCTGAGGAGCGGCATGGCTGACGAGCAGGCGAGGGACGAGGTCGTGAGGTTCACCTCCGACCTCATCCGGATCGACACCACCAACCGGGGCGGCGGGGACTGCCGGGAGCGGCCCGCCGCCGAGTACGCGGCCGAACTGCTGGCGGGGGCGGGCCTGGAGCCGGTGCTCCTGGAGCGCACCCCGGGACGGACCAACGTCGTCGCCCGTGTCGAGGGCACCGACCCGTCCGCGGACGCGCTGCTCGTCCACGGTCACCTGGACGTCGTCCCCGCCGAGGCCGCCGACTGGAGCGTGCACCCCTTCTCCGGGGAGGTGCGCGACGGGGTGGTGTGGGGCCGGGGCGCCGTCGACATGAAGAACATGGACGCGATGATCCTCGCCGTCGTCCGCGCCTGGGCCCGCCAGGGGATCCGGCCCCGGCGGGACCTGGTGATCGCCTTCACCGCCGACGAGGAGGCCAGCGCCGAGGACGGCGCGGGCTTCCTCGCCGACGAGCATCCCCACCTCTTCGACGGCTGTACGGAGGCCGTCGGCGAGTCCGGCGCGTTCACCTTCCACGACGGCGGCGGGCGCGAGATCTACCCGATCGCGGCGGGCGAGCGCGGCACCGGCTGGCTCAAGCTGACCGCGCGCGGGCGGGCCGGGCACGGCTCCAAGGTCAACAAGGAGAACGCGGTGACCCGCCTCGCCGCCGCCATCGCGCGGATCGGCGACCACGAGTGGCCGCTGCGGCTGACGCCGACCGTACGGGCCGCGCTCACCGAACTCGCCGCCGTGTACGGCATCGAGACCGGCCTCGAGGACGTGGACGGCCTCCTGGAGAAGCTCGGCCCGGCGGCCAGGCTGGTCGAGGCGACCGTCCGCAACAGCGCCAACCCGACGATGCTGGACGCCGGTTACAAGATCAACGTGATTCCGGGCGAGGCCGTCGCGTATGTCGACGGGCGCTATCTGGCGGGCTGCGAGGAGGAGTTCCGCGCGACCCTCGACGAGCTCACCGGCCCCGAGGTGGACTGGGAGTACCAGCACCGCGAGGTCGCCCTCCAGGCGCCGGTCGACGCGCCGACGTTCGCGAAGATGCGGGCCGCCGTGGAGGAGTTCGCACCCGAGGGGTACGTGGTGCCGTACTGCATGTCCGGCGGCACGGACGCCAAGCAGTTCTCGCGGCTCGGGATCACCGGCTACGGCTTCGCGCCGCTGAAGCTGCCGGCGGACCTGGACTACCAGGCCCTCTTCCACGGCGTCGACGAACGCGTCCCCGTCGAGGCCCTCCGCTTCGGGGTCGACGTCCTCGACCGCTTCCTGCGCACCGCCTAGGCGCAGGTGCGGGCGGGCGGAGGCGACGGTGCGGGACCGGGTGGCCGGGCTGTCCCTGTACGCTCGGGTCCCGGGCCGCGCCCGCCCCGCATCCCCACCCTGGAGCTCGTGACGTGAAGGACCTCGTACGGCCCGCCCGGCTCGCCCCCGGCGCCCGGGTCGCGGTCGTCGCGCCCAGCGGACCGGTGGCCGAGGAGCGGCTCCAGGCCGGTCTCGACCTCCTGCGCGGCTGGGACCTCGACCCGGTGCCCGCACCTCATGTGCTGGACCGGCACGCCGAGTTGGGCCATCTGGCGGGCACGGACGCCGACCGGGCCGCCGACCTCCAGCGGGCCTGGTGCGACCCGGCCGTCGACGCGGTGATCTGCGCGCGGGGCGGCTACGGCGCCCAGCGCATGGTGGACCTGCTCGACTGGGACGCGATGCGGGCGGCCGGACCGAAGGTGTTCGTCGGCTTCAGCGACGCCACCACGCTCCACGAGGCGTTCGCCGTCCGCCTCGGTCTGGTCACGCTGTACGGGCCCGTCGCCGCCGGTGTCGACTTCGTCAAGAGCACCCGGGCGCAGGAGCACCTGAAGGCCACCCTGTTCGCCCCGGAGAGCGTGCGCACCCTCACCGCCTCCGGCGCCGCCCTCGCCCCGGGCCGGGCGCGGGGCGTCACCCTCGGTGGCTGCCTCACCCTGCTCTCCACCGGCCACGGCACCCCGCACACCCGGGCCGGCGCCCGCGGCGGGCTGCTCCTGCTGGAGGACGTGGGGGAGCCGCCGTACAGCGTGGACCGGGCGCTCACCCAGCTGCTGCGCACCGGCTGGCTCGACGGCGTCGCGGGTGTCGCACTCGGCTCCTGGGACCGGTGCGGGCCCTACGAGGAGCTGCGGCCCGTGTTCGCCGACCGGCTCGGTGGGCTCGGGGTGCCCGTCGTCGAGGAACTCGGCTTCGGGCACTGCGAAGGCGCGTCGACCGTGCCGTTCGGCGTGAGCGCCGAGCTGGACGCCGACGCCGGCACGCTGACCCTGGACGCGCCCGCCCTGCGGTGACGGCCGGGCCGGTCACCCGGAGGGCAGAGCCCGCCGTGCGGGGCGACCACGCCGTTGCGGACGGCACTCCGCGCCACGGGGATCATCGGCGCGCACGGGAGGAGGCGGCGCGGCCGGGACCGCTCAGGGGGCGTCCGGCTTTCCGGCACGCCGCCGCCGACCCCGTCGTACGCTGGGCGGATGCCGCACACCGCATCCCGCTACCTCGCCGAGGGCCCCCGCGTGGGCATACGGCACTTCACCTACGCGGACGGGGCCGAGTTCACCGCACGTGTGCGGGAGAGCAAGGACCTGCACCACCCCTGGCTGTTCCCGCCGGACACCGCCCAGGCGTACACCGCGTACGCGGGCCGGCTGATCGAGGACCCCACGAAGGCCGGCTTCCTCGTGTGCACCCTGGACGACGGGGCCGTCGCCGGGTTCATCAACATCAACAACATCGTCGAGGGCGGCTTCCAGTGCGGTGCGCTGGGTTATGGCGCCTTCGCGCACGCGGCCGGACGCGGACTGATGCGGGAGGGGCTCGAGCTGGTGGTGGCGTACGCGTTCGGGCCGATGCGGCTGCACCGGCTGGAGATCAACGCGCAGCCCGGCAACGCCGCCTCGATCGCCCTCGCCCGTGCTTGCGGATTCCGCCTGGAGGGCTTCTCCCCGAACATGATCTTCATCGACGGGGCCTGGCGCGACCACGAGCGGTGGGCGCTCACCGTCGAGATGCGCTCCTTGCGCCCTTCCGGTTGATCTTCATCGTGTCGAGGTCGGTGACGGTCGACCTCAGCCCGGTGAAGCCGTAGCCGAGCTCCCTCAGCGTCGACTCCGCGCGGTCCTCGGCGAGCGCGCCCGCCATCTCCTCGCCGTCCGCCGAGTCCGACACCACCGCGTACCGCATCGAGAAGTGCTTCAGCGGCGACGGCTCGTACGACAACGTGCCCTCCTCGGTGAACCGCATGCTGGTCAGGCCGTGGTCGGCCGCCTCGGCGAGCAGCCGCGCACGGGCCCCGTCGGTGAGGCCGTCCCAGGTGCCCCGGACGATGACCCGGTAGGTGTGCCGCTCACTCACGCGCGCTCCCCGCTCCCTCGTGAAATCCGTTGAACGGCCGACTCTACGTCGGCGAGGATGCCTCGCATGCGGAATTTCGTGGTGGTCGACGCTCCCTCCGACCCGGGCCTGCGCCCGCCCGCCCCCGGCACCGTGCCCGGCTGCCACAAGCTCGCCGGAGCCCTGCGGGAACAGCGGATCCTGCAGAGGCTGGGCGCCCGCGAGGGCGGGGTCGTCGTCCCGCCGCGCTACGACCGCGGGGACGGGAAGGAGGGCGACGGCGTCTTCAACGCGGCCGCCCTCGCCGGGTACACGCGCAAGCCGGCCGACCGGGATCGAGCGGCACGTGCGCGCCGGTGACTTCCTCGTCGTCCCCGGCGGGGACTGCTCGATCGGGCTCGGCGCCTCCCTCGCCCTGCGCCGCATCGGCCGCTACGGGCCGGCCGCGGATGGGGGTACCTCCCACGCCCTTCAGGCAGTGGGGGAGCGTCCCCCGACTTCCGGCATCCCGGCAATTCCGACCGGGTCGGCGCGGCGGGCGGGGAGGAGGTCGCGCTCGCCACCGGGCGCGGGCAGGAGGACCTCACCGACCTGGAAGGGCTGCGGCCGTATCTGCGCGACGAGGACGTGCGGTTCTTCGGCATCCGTGACGAGTTCACGGACGACCGCGCCGAACTCGTCGCCCTGAAGATGCCCGTCGTCACGGTCGGGGAGCTGCGCGAGTGGGGCCCCGAGGCACTCGCGCTGGCCACCGCCCGGGCCTTCGAGATTCCCGAACTCGACGGATTCTGGGTTCACTTGGACGCCGACGTCCTCGACCCCACCGTCATGCCGGCCGTCGACAGCCCCGACCCCGACGGCCTTTTCCCCGACGAACTCGTCGCACTCCTTCGGCCGTTGCTCGCCTCCCCGCACTGCGTCGGCCTCGACGTCACCATCTACGACCCCGATCTGGACCCGGACGGCACCGCGGGCGCGCTCCTCACCGACATCGTCGTCTGCGCCCTCGGCCGCGGCTGACGGGCGCCCGCGTCACGGCTGACGGCGGTCGGTCTGTTCGGCGTATTCGTACTCCGACCCGTCCGGATGCCGGGCGATCAGGTTGCGGCCCACCGGCGTCGGCACCGGGCCCGCGATCACGTCCGCGCCCAGCTCGGTGAGCGTCTTGTACGCCTCGTCGACGTCCGCTACGGCGATCGTCGCCGCGACCTTGCGCAGCACCTCCAGCTCGCTCTCGGGCCCGCTCATCAGCAGGAAGCAGCCGACCGCCGCCACCTGCACACCGCCGCGTCCGAACCGCAGGGCCGGGGTGCCGGCGAGGCGCTCGTAGAAGGGGACGGCGGCTTCGAGATCGTCGACGCAGACACGCAGCGTGGTACCCAGAATGTCCATGGGAGCGAGCCTAGTTGGGGCGGCAGGGGCAGAGGAGGACCCTTCACCCGATCCCCCCGGCCACCCCCGGCGCACGCCCGCTCAGCCCATCGCCTTGCGGACGGCGTCCCGCGTGCGGTCGACCACGGCCCCGACGGGACCCGCCACCGGCTCCTTCGCGGCGGTGTCGGGACCGGGATGGGGCCGGGTGGGGGCGAGGGCCTCGGCCGCCCGCACGCCGCGGGCCAGCGTTTCCAGCCTGCCGCGGTCCGCGACCCGGTCGAAGTGCGCGAACTCGTACCGCTCCTCGTTCTCGGCATGCGCCAGCACGTCCTGGCGCAGGGCCGCGAGCAGGTCGAGGAACTCGGGTGAGTCAGGATCCATGTCGTCGAGGCGGGCGAGGGCCCGCCTGGCCCGCCGCTCCTCCTCGATCCGGTCCTCGACGACGAGCTCGCCGCCGTCGATGTGCTCGCGCGCGAACGGATGGACGACCTCCTCCTCGACGGTCTCGTGCACCGCGAGGAGGCGGACGAGGTCATGGAAGGCACGCTCGCGCTCCTCGCCGCGGGCCCGCGCCACCTCGTCGAACAGCTCCCGGATCCGCGTGTGCTGCCCCTTGAGCAGCTCCACCGCGTCGGTTCGCCGGTCCATCCTCTTTCTCCCGTCCTTCTCGCCCCGTGGGCGGACTGGCCGTGGGGTCCGGTGGACTCGCCCACGCGTCCGGTGGACGAGGCGCCCGGGTACCCGCGCCCGGCCCGCGTTACGCGCCTGTCACCCCGGGTACCCGGCCGCCATGGACCGCATGGATCACCTGGAGCATCTGGACAGGCATCTGGTCGACGAGCTGGCGCAGGTGGCACGCGAGACCATCCGCGAGGAGCTGCGCGAGCAGAGCCGCAAGCAGCGCCGTACGGCCATGCTGTACGCCGCGTCCGGCGCCCTCGCCCTGTACGCGGGCGCCGCCGTCGCGCTGGCCGTGGGCCTGGCGCTCGGCATCGGGCTGCCGGACTGGGCCGCCGCGCTGATCACCGCCGTGATCCTCGGCGTCCTCGCGTATGTGCTGCGCGGCGCCGCACGGCCGCACCGGCACCCCGGACACCACGAGGCCGGCTTCGCCGACGCGCACGGGCGGGTCGCCGGCGGCACGCCGCCCGCCGGGCCGCCCGGCGGCCTCGGCATGCCCTACCCGCCGATGCCGTCCACCCCTCCCGGCGCACGGGCGCCGGAGCCGGGTGAGGCCCCGCGGCCGGGCGGCATCGACCCCGAGTCGCCGCACCACCGGGCGTGATGCGTCGTGCGGGCGCCCTGGGGACCGGCGGCCGGAAAGGGCCGGGCCGTCGTGGTGACCGGGGCCAGCGGTGGCGTCGGCCGGGCCACGGCCCGTGCCTTCGCCGCGCGCGGCGACCGGGTCGCCCTCCTGGCCAGGGGACGCGAAGGCCTCGCCGCGGCGGCGGACGACGTGCAGCACGCCGGCGGTGAGGCGCTCGTCGTGAGCGTCGACATGGCCGACGCCCAGGCGGTCGAGGACGCGGCGCAGAAGGTCGCCGACGCCTTCGGCCACATCGACGTCTGGGTGAACAACGCCTTCGCCGGCGTCTTCGCGCCCTTCACGGAGATCACCCCCGACGAGTTCCGGCGGGTGACCGAAGTGACCTACCTGGGCTATGTCTTCGGCACGCGCGCGGCCCTGCGGCACATGCTGCCGCGCGATCGCGGGACGATCGTGCAGGTCGGCTCCGCGCTCGCCTACCGCGGGGTGCCGCTGCAGTCGGCGTACTGCGGCGCCAAGCACGCGATCCAGGGGTTCAACGAGTCGCTGCGCTGCGAGCTGCTGCACTCGGGCAGCCGGGTGCGGACGACGATGGTGCAACTGCCGGCCGTCAACACGCCCCAGTTCGAATGGGTGCTGAACCGGTTGTCCGGGCGGGCCCGGCCCGTGGCCCCCGTCTACCAGCCCGAGGTGGCCGCCCGGGCGATCGTGCACGCCGCCGGGCACGCGCGGCGGCGGGAGTACTGGGTGGGCGGTTCCACGGCGGCGACGCTGGTCGCCAACGCCGTGGCTCCGGGGTTCCTCGACCGCTATCTGGCCCGCAACGGCTTCGACGCGCAGCAGGAGGAGGCCTCTGCCTCCGCCTCTGCCTTTGCTTCCGGCGGGAACGGCGGTCCGGGGAACCTGTGGAGCCCCGCCGACGGGCCCCACGGACACGACTTCGGGGCACACGGGCGGTTCGACGAGGAGGCCGTCGACGGGGACCCGCAGGAGTGGGTCTCGCGCAACCGCGGACGGGTGGGCGCCGGGCTGCTGGCGGCGGGGGTCGGTGCGGCCGTGACGGCGGGGCTGCGGCGGCGGGGGCAGGGGTGAGGTGTGTGGTGGGGGGAGTACCTGACCGCCCGGGGGCCTGACCGGCACCCACGGCCCGGCACCTACGGCTGGGATACGGCTGGGACGTGGGGATACCCGGTCCACGGCTGAGGCGCAGGTCGGGTACCCGACCTGCTGACCCGACCCGCTGACAGGCCGAGCTACCCCACTCGGTACTCCGCCGCCTTCTCCCTCCTCAGCGTCAGGCCGTGTCCCGGTGCGTCGGACGGCCGGATCGTCCCACCGTGTGGATCCAGCGTCCCCTCGAACAACATCGACTCGATGCGGACGTGATCGTGGAACCACTCCACGTGGCGCAGGTTCGGCACCGCGGCGACCACGGCAGCGTGGGCGTGCGGAGCACAGTGCGCCGAGACCTCCAGACCGTGCGCCTGAGCCACGGCGGCGGCGCGCAGGAACTCCGTGACACCGCCGCACCGCGTGACGTCCACCTGGAGACAGTCCACGGCTCCGGCGGTGACCATGCGGGCGAAGTACGGCAGGTCGTAGCCGTACTCGCCCGCCGTCACGTCGCACACCAGCGCGTCCCGGACCAGGCGCAGCCCCGTCAGGTCGTCCGAGGAGACCGGCTCCTCGAACCAGGTCACGCCCTGCTCGGTCAGCGCCTGCCCGACGCGAACCGCCTGCTTGCGGGTGTAGGCGCCGTTGGCGTCGACGTACAACTCGGTCTCGGGGCCGATCACTTGGCGGGCCGCGCCCACCCGGGCCAGGTCGCGCTCGACCGAACGGCCCCGGTCCTGACCGATCTTGATCTTCACGCGGGGGATCCGCTGCTCGTGCGCCCAGCCGTGCAGCTGCGACGCCGTACGGGAGCCGTCGTACGACGTGAAGCCGCCGCTGCCGTACACCGGGACCTCCGCGCCGGCCGCGCCCAGGAGGCGGGCCAGCGGGAGGTCGAGGAGGCGGGCCTTGAGGTCCCACAGAGCGAGGTCGAGCGCCGAGATCGCGCAGGCGGCGACGCCGGGGCGGCCGGCGTTGCGGACTGCCCGGTAGAGGTCCGTGTGCAGCGCCGGGATGTCCAGCGCGTCGCGGCCCTCCACCAGGTCCGCCAGCTGGCCGTCCAGGAAGGCGGCGACCGCCGCCGGGCCGTACGTCCAGCCCGTGCCGGTCTCCCCGCCCGCCGTGACCTCGGCGATCACGACGGTCGTGGAGTCCCAGGCGAGCGTGCCGTCGGCCTCGGGTGCGTCCGTGGGGACCGTGTGGGCGGAGACGGTGGGCCGGTGAAGTTTCGTCAGCAGTGTGGTCATGACGGCCTCACGGCAGCTGCGGCAGCACCTTGGTGCGGTAGAAGTCGAAGAAGCCGCGCTGGTCGGGGCCGATCTGGTTGACGTAGATCCGGTCGAAGCCCGCGTCGGCGAACGCCTTCAGCGTGGAGACGTGCTGGTCGACGTCGTCGCCGCACACCGTGTTCTCGCTGACCATCTCCTCGGTGACCAGCGGCTGAAGCTGCTCGAAGTGGCTCGGCGTGGGGAGGATCTGGCCCATCTCGCCGGGCAGCAGCTGGTTCGACCAGAGCCGGTGGACGGTACGGACCGCCTCCTCGCGGTCGGTGCCGTAACAGACCTTCGTGCCGCCGCTGACCAGCTTGGTGCCGCCACCGCCCTTGCGGAACTGCTCCACCATCGACTCCTTCGGCATCATCGTGATGTAGCCGTCTCCGACGCGGGACGCGAGCGCCGTCGCCTTCGGGCCGAAGCCGGAGATGTCGATCGGGACCGGCTCGTCGGGGACGGTGTAGAGGCGTGCGTTCTCCACCTTGTAGTGGGTGCCGTAGTGGTTGACCTCTTCCCCGGTGAACAGCCGGCGCATGATCTGGATCGCCTCCTCCAGCATCTCCAGGCGCACGTGCGCGGGCGGCCAGGCGTCGCCGAGAACGTGTTCGTTGAGGGCCTCGCCCGAGCCGACGCCGAGACGGAAGCGGCCGTTCGTCATCACCGCGGACGTGGCGGCGGCCTGCGCCACCACCGCCGGGTGCATCCGCACGGTCGGGCAGGTCACCGCCGTCTCGATGGGCAGCGACACCGCCTCCGACAGCGCGCCGATCACCGACCAGACGAACGGGCTCTGGCCCTGCGCGTCGTTCCACGGGTGATAGTGGTCGGAGATCCACAGCGCCCGGAAACCGGCCTGCTCGGCCATCCGCGCCTGCTCGATCAGATCCGCGGGGCCGAACTCCTCGCAGGACAGGAAGTAGCCGTACTCGGGCATGGGGGGTACCTCCGGCGGGTGGGGTTGGTCGCGGGCCGAGTACCCGGGGCGGGGGCGGGAAACCGGGCGCGCGGCTGGGCTGAGCGGTTTTTGCCCACCCACCCGCCCGTCTCGGTCGGCTGAGGGGTGGCCCTCGTCCCGGGGCTGCGCCCCGGACCCCAGCGGGGACTGCATCCCCTGCGTCCCTGCCCGGGCTGCGCCCCCGCCTTGCCCGCCCCTCGGGGCGAGACATGGCCCCTCGCCTCGGGGCCGCGCCCCGCTCCCCTGCGGGGCTGGGGCCCTGCCCCTGCACCCCACCCGGTCCCCCTCCGCAGGAGAGGGACCGGGCCTGCTCCCCCGAAGCCCCCCACGTTTGGCCGCCCCGGCCAGGGGGACGCGGAAACCCTCGTGCGGTAAATCCCCGTACGACGCACACCGCCGGGAGGCGAACCGTGAGTCGACCCCGCATCGTGATCGTCGGAGCCGGTTTCGCCGGGTACCGGACGGCCCGCACTCTGGCGCGGGCGGCCCGGGGCCGGGCCGACATCACCCTGCTGAACCCGACCGACTACTTCCTGTACCTGCCCCTGCTGCCCCAGGTGGCCGCCGGCATCCTCGAACCCCGGCGGGTCACCGTCTCCCTCTCCGGCACGTTGCCGGGGGTGCGGCTGGTGCTGGGCGAGGCCGACCATGTCGACCTCGACGCACGCACCGTCCACCACACCGACCCCGAGGGCCGGCGGGGCACCCTCACCTACGACCGGCTGGTGCTCGCCGCCGGCAGCGTCAACAAGCTGCTGCCCATCCCCGGCGTCGCCGAGCACGCGCACGGCTTCCGGGGGCTGCCCGAGGCGCTCTACCTGCGTGACCACGTCACCCGCCAGGTGGAGCTGGCCGCCACCGCCGACAACGCCGAGGAATGCGCCGCGCGTTGTACGTTCGTGGTGGTGGGCGCCGGCTACACCGGCACCGAAGTCGCCGCGCAGGGGCGGCTGTTCACCGACGCGCTGGTGCGCTCCCACCCCCTGCGCAGGGGCATGCGGCCGCGCTGGCTGCTCCTCGACATCGCACCCCGCGTCCTGCCCGAACTGGACGAGCGGCTCTCCCGCACCGCCGACCGGGTGCTGCGCGAGCGGGGCGTCGAGGTGCGCATGGGGACCTCGGTGAAGGAGGCCACCCGCGACGGAGTCCTGCTCACCGACGGCGAGTTCGTCGACACCCGCACCCTGGTGTGGTGCGTGGGCGTACGGCCCGATCCGCTCGCCGAGTCCCTCGGACTGCCCATGGAACGCGGCCGGCTGCTCGTCGAGCCCACGCTCCAGGTGCCGGGCCGGCCCGAGGTGTTCGCGTGCGGGGACGCCGCCGCCGTGCCCGACCTGGAGAAGCCCGGCCAGTACACGCCGATGACCGCACAGCACGCCTGGCGGCAGGGCAAGGTCGCCGGGCACAACATCGCGGCCTCGCTGACCGGGCGCCCCATGCGGCCGTACCGGCACAAGGACATGGGTTTCGTCGTCGACCTCGGCGGGGTCAAGGCCGCCGCCAACCCGCTCGGCATCCCCCTCTCCGGGCTGCCGGCCGGCGCCGTCACCCGCGGCTACCACCTCGCCGCCATGCCGGGCAACCGCGTCCGCGTCGCCGCCGACTGGCTGCTGGACGCCGTACTGCCGCGCCAGGGCGTCCAGTTGGGGCTCGTCCGGTCGTGGTCGGTGCCGCTGGACACGGCCTCGCCGGAGCTGGCGCGCATGCCGGACGGGCGGCAGCGGGACGCCGCTCAGGCTTCCGCGTCCACGCCCCAGTCCGCCGGCGCGGGGGCCTCCCCGTCCACGGCGGCTTCCGGACCCGGGGCGGCCGTCGCCCCGGAGGTCGACGGCGGAGTCGTCCACGAGACGCACGGCCCGGCCGGTGAGGAGGTGCACGGCGGGGCCCGTGCAGGCGATGACACCCAGACGATCACCACACCGACGCCGGAGATCGCGAAGAACGAGAACGAGAACGCGAACGCGAACGAGCACGAGAGTCAGAGCGAGAGCGAGGACGAGAACGAGAACGGGAACGGGAACGGGAACGGGAACGGGAACGGCGGGAAGAGCACCGGGAACGGAGCGGACGCACCGCAGTCGGCCGGAGGCCGGCCGAGCCCGGAGCCGGCGAAGCGGCAGCCCGGCTCGGAAGCCGCGAAGAACCAGCCGGGGTCCGAGCCCGCGAAGAACCAGCCCGTCCCGGGCCCCGCCGAGCGTCCCGACGCCTCCTCGGAAGGAGACCAGTAACCCGATGGACACCGCCGAACTCGCCGAACTGGGCCAGCAGTTGCGTGTCGACAGCGTTCGCGCCTCCGCCGCCGCGGGGTCCGGGCACCCGACGTCCTCGATGTCCGCCGCCGACCTGATGGCCGTGCTGCTCGCGAACCACCTCCGCTACGACTTCGACCGGCCCGCCCACCCGGGCAACGACCGCTTCGTCCTCTCCAAGGGCCACGCCTCCCCGCTGCTGTACTCGGCCTACAAGGCGGCCGGCGCGATCGACGACGAGGAGCTGCTCACCTTCCGCAAGCTGGGCAGCCGGCTCGAGGGGCATCCGACCCCGCAGCGGCTGCCGTGGGTGGAGACGGCCACCGGGTCGCTCGGGCAGGGACTGCCGGTGGGCGTCGGTATCGCGCTCGCTGGGAAGCGGCTGGACCGCTCCGAGGCGCGGGTGTGGGTGCTGTGCGGGGACAGCGAGCTGGCCGAGGGCTCGGTCTGGGAGGCCGCCGAGCACGCGGGCCACGAGCACCTGGACAACCTCACCGCGATCGTCGACGTCAACCGGCTCGGCCAGCGCGGCCCGACCCGGCACGGCCACGACCTCGACGCGTACGCCCGCCGCTTCCAGGCCTTCGGCTGGCACACCGTCGAGATCGACGGCCACGACGTCGACGCCGTCGACCGTGCGTACGGGGAGGCCCGGTCCACCAAGGGTCAGCCCACCGCGATCCTCGCCCGCACCCTCAAGGGCAGGGGCGTGGAGTCCGTCCAGGACCGCGAGGGTCTGCACGGCAAGCCGCTGCCCGACGCGGAGGAGGCGATCGAGGAGCTCGGCGGGCCCCGTGACCTGCGGGTCGAGGTGCACGAGCCGCCCGCGACCCGCATGCTGCACTCCGTCCCCACGGGCCGTCTGGACCTGCCGCGCTGGGAGAAGGGCGACTCCGACAAGGGGGTCGCGACCCGCGACGCGTTCGGTCAGGCGCTCGCCGCCCTCGGCACGGCCCGCGGTGACGTCGTCGCCCTCGACGGCGAGGTCGGTGACTCCACGCGCACCGAGTTCTTCGCCAAGGAACACCCCGACCGTTTCTTCGAGTGCTACATCGCCGAGCAGCAGCTCGTCGCCACCGCCGTGGGTCTCGCCGCGCGCGGCTATGTGCCGTACGCCTCCACGTTCGCGGCCTTCCTGACCCGGGCGTACGACTTCGTGCGCATGGCCTCCATCAGCGGGGCCGGGCTCAACCTGGTCGGCTCGCACGCGGGTGTGGCCATCGGGCAGGACGGGCCCTCGCAGATGGGCCTGGAGGACCTGGCGATGTTCCGGGCCGTGCACGGCTCGACCGTGCTGTACCCGTGCGACGCCAACCAGACCGCGCGTCTGGTCGCCGCCATGGCCGGGCTGGACGGCATCCGCTACCTGCGCACCTCGCGCGGCGGCAGCCCGGTGATCTACGGGCCCGACGAGGAGTTCCCGGTGGGCGGCAGCAAGGTGCTGCGCTCCTCCGGCCGGGACCGGCTGACGCTCGTCGCGGCCGGTGTCACCGTGCACGAGGCGCTGAAGGCCGCCGAGGCCCTCGACGGCGAAGGGATCGCGGCGCGGGTCATCGACCTGTACTCGGTGAAGCCCGTCGACCGGGCCACGCTGCGGCGGGCCGCCGAGGAGACCGGGTGCCTGGTGACGGTGGAGGACCACCACGAGGAGGGCGGCCTCGGCGACGCCGTCCTGGACGCCTTCCTCGACGGGCGGCCCCTGCCCCGCCTGGTGCGCCTGGCCGTGCGGACGATGCCGGGCTCGGCGAGCCCGGACGAGCAGCTGCACGCGGCCGGGATCGACGCCGAGTCGATCGCCGCGTCCGCCCGGCTGCTGGTGGAGACGGCGGTGGTGCCATGAGCGCGGACGGGGACGTCCGCACGGTGCGGGCCGGCCGTCGCAGCGTCGAGGTCCACCGGCCGGACAAGGTGCTCTTCACCGGCGGAGGGGAGGGCAAGGAGTACACGAAAGGCGATCTCGTCGACTACTACCGGTCGGTGGCCGAGTTCATGCTCCCGCACCTGCGCGGCCGGCCCCTGATGCTGGAGCGGCATCCGGACGGGCTCGACGGGCCGCGGTTCATGCAGAAGAACACGCCGGAGCACTATCCGGAGTGGATCAGACGGGTGGAGGTGCCGAAGGAGGACGGCACCGTGTGCCACACCGTGTGCGACGACTCCGCCACCCTCGCCTACCTCGCCGACCAGGCGTGCCTCACCCTGCACCGCTGGCTGTCGAAGGCCGGCGCCGTGGACCGCCCCGATGTGATGATCTTCGACCTCGATCCTCCCGGCGACGACTTCGCGGCCGTCCGCCAGGCGGCCCGGTGGCTGGGCGAGCTGCTCGACGAGGTCCGGCTGCCCTCGGCGCTGATGACGACCGGCTCCCGCGGGCTGCACGTCGTCGTCCCCCTCGACGGGCAGCACGACTTCGACGAGGTGCGTGCCTTCGCCCGGGACGCCGCCGAACTGCTCGCCGCCGACCACCCCGACCGGCTCACCACGGCCGCCCGCAAGAAGGACCGCGGCGACCGTCTCTACCTCGACGTCCAGCGCAACGCCTACGCCCAGACCGCCGTCGCCCCGTTCGCGGTGCGTGCCCGGCCCGGCGCGCCCGTCGCCACGCCCGTCACCTGGGAGCAGCTCGACGACCCCGCGCTCGGCCCGCGCCGCTGGACCGTCGACGACGCCGTGGAGCAGGCCCGCACCCACCCGTGGTCCTCAGTGATCGGCCGCGGCCGTGCCCTCGGGCCGGCCCGGCGCCGCCTCGACGCCCTGCGTGGCTGACACGTGGCTCGCACACACCGCCGGTATGCGGCTTTTCCGCCCGGCGGTTCAGACCCGTGCGCTCGTGAAGGTTTGGCCAAGGACCTTCCGGCCACCCGGAAGAAGAGGTGGCCATGTCGAACACAAAGCACACATCGCATTCGCAGACTTCACAAAATTCAGCCGAGAAAGCGGAGAACAGGTCCGGGAACGGTTCCAGTAACCGTTCCAGTGACGGCTCCAGCAGCAGTTCCAGAGACGACGACTCCTCGAACGACAGGGACGACACCGTGGCAGAGGACCGGCCGACCCCGATGGAGGTCCTGCGGCAGGCGCGCAGCCAGCTCGCGGAGCTGACCGGCATGGCGGCCGAGAGCGTCTCGTCCTTCGAGCAGACGGAGGACGGCTGGTCGCTGGAGATCGAGGTCATGGAGCTCGCCCGTGTCCCCGACACGATGAGCCTGATGGCGAGCTACCAGGTCGAACTCGACCCACAGGGCCAGCTCACCGGCTACCGGCGCGTTCGCCGTTACGAACGCGGGAGGGCCGACTCACACAGGCCCGGCGGCCGTTAGGCCGCGTTCCCGTACCCAGACCCGAACACCGATACCGAGACAAGGAGGCGCGGTCGGCATGACCGTTGTCCCGGCACAGCAGACCGGCGGCGGAGGCGGCAGCAGCGGCCTCTACGACGTACTGGAGCTCGTCCTCGACAGGGGGCTCGTCATCGACGCGTTCGTGCGGGTGTCCCTGGTGGGCATCGAGATCCTGAAGATCGACGTCCGGGTCGTCGTGGCCAGCGTCGACACCTACCTGCGGTTCGCCGAGGCGTGCAACCGCCTCGACCTGGAGGCCGGCCCGCGCAAGAGCCCCGGACTGCCCGAGATCGTCGGCGAGGTCACCGAGTCCGGTGCGCGCGGCAAGTCGAAGGGGGCGCTGTCCGGAGCCGCCGAGACCATCTCCGGCGCTTTCAAGCAGGCCCGCGAGGAGGGTGAGACCGAGTCCAGGCCGCGTGCCCGCAAGTCCACGTCGTCCGCGCGCAGGAAGGAGGAGCAGGAGTGAGCACGTACGTCTACGGCATCACCGCGCGTTCGCACGCGGCCCTTCCCGAGGAGCTGGCCGGCGTCGGCGAGCCGCCTCTGCCGGTGCGCGTGCTGACCGAGGGCGACCTGGCGGCGATCGTCAGCGACGCGCCCGAGAACCTGCGCCCCAAGCGCAAGGACCTGCTGGCCCACCAGAACGTCCTCGCCGAGGTCGGCGCCGACGGCTGTGTGCTGCCCATGCGGTTCGGCAGCGTCGCCCCCGACGACAAGGCCGTCACCGGGGTGCTCGCCGAGCGCGCCGAGCACTACCAGGAGCGGCTGCGCGCCCTCGACGGCAAGGTCGAGTACAACGTCAAGGCCACCCATGTCGAGGAGGCCGTGCTGCACCAGGTGATGGCGGAGAGCCCCGAACTGCGGGCCCTCGCCGAGTCCAACCGGCAGGCCGGCGGCGGCACCTACGAGCAGCGGCTGCAGCTCGGCGAGATGGTGGCCTCCGCGGTCAAGGCCCGTGAGGCACAGGACGCGGCCGCGGTGCAGCAGGCGCTGGACCCGCTGGCCGCCGCCGTCAGCGTGGGCCCCGAGTCGACGGGCTGGCTGGCCAACGTGTCGTTCCTGGTGGCACGGGACCGGGCCGCCGAGTTCGCGAACGCGGTGGACGAGCTGCGCAAGGAGAATCCGCACCTCGACCTGCGGCTCAACGGGCCGCTGCCGCCGTACAGCTTCGTCGAGCCCGGCCCGGCGCAGCCCGCGGGGGCAACGGGGGAGTAACGAAGCACGGAAAGCCGAAGGAGCAGGGAGATGGGTCTGATCTCAGAGGTGCTGCTGCTGCCGTTCGCCCCGGTGCGCGGCAGCGGGTGGGTGATCGGACAGGTGCTGCGCGAGGCGGAACGGATCTACTACGACCCCGCCACGGTCCGAGCCGAACTCTCCCGGCTCGAGGAGCAGTTGGAGGCCGGCGAGATCACTGAGGAGGAGTTCGACCGCATGGAGGACGAGCTTCTCGACCGGCTGGAGATCGCCACGCGCCGCAGCGCGGGAACGGACGGGACGGCACGATGAACCGAATGGGACTGGGCCTCGCGGTAGGGGCCGGCTACGTCCTCGGACGTACGAAGAAGCTGAAGGCGGCGGTCGCCGTCGGCTCGCTGGTGGCCGGCAAGAAGTTGAACCTGACCCCGCGCGCCCTGGCGGACCTGGTGTCGCGGCAGCTGGCGGAGAACCCGCAGTACAAGGAGATCGGCGACCAGCTCCGCCAGGACCTGCGAGGCGTCGGCAAGGCGGCCTCCGGGGCCGTGGTCGAGCGGCGGATGGACGCGCTCGCCGACCGGCTGCACGGCCGTACCGCCCAGGTCCGCGACAAGGTCGCGGGCGTCGTGCCCGAGGCGTCGCGGAAGCGGTCCCGGGACGACGAGGAAGAGGCCGACGAGGAGTACGAGGAGCCGGAGGACGAGCAGGAGGCCGAGGCCGCGGAGGCCGGCGACGGCGAGGAGGCCGACGAAGGCGACGAGCCGCAGCGGAACAAGGCCGCGGCCCGCAAGGCGCCGGCGAAGACCGCGAAGAAGGCCCCCACGAAGAAGGCGTCCGCGAAGAAGGCGCCCGCCAGGAAGGCACCGGTGCACAGGACAGCGGCGAAGAAGACCGCCTCGGCCAGGAAGACGGCCGCGAAGACCGCTTCCCGGGGCCGGGGACCGAAGGGAGGCGGTGAGCGATGACCGAGACCCTCGGACGGGCGACGTCGGCGGCTTCCACGGCGGCCGGCAAGGCCACCGGAGGCGGCCCGCTCGCCGGGGTCGCGCAGAGCGAGGCCGCCGACCGGCTGAAGGCGGAGGTGCAGGAGTACCTCGCCGCGCAGGCCCAGCGCCTGCTGGTCGGCGTCGGCCGCAAGCTCGGCGAGACCACCGTCAGACTGAACGACATCGCCGAGGGCAAGAGCCCCGGCTTCGCCAAGCTGGCCCTCGAAGGCGGCCGCAAACTGGCCGCCGGCAAGGGCCCGCTGCGTACCGCGGTGGAACTCGGCGCCTCCCGCGCCAAGGACAGCGTGAAGGGCGTGCTGCAGGACCTCGGCGGCGGCAAGGCCAAACGCAAGCGCCGGGCGGGCCGCAAGCCCACCGTCATCATGGAGCAGATCGATGTCGGCGTGCCGCTGCGCACCGCCTACGACCAGTGGACGCAGTACCAGGACTTCAGCACCTTCGCCAAGGGCGTCAAGAGCGCGAGCCGCGCCGACGACACCACCAGTGACTGGCAGGCGAAGGTCTTCTGGTCCAACCGCAGCTGGAAGGCGAAGACGACCGAACAGGTACCGGACGACCGGATCTCCTGGACGTCGGAGGGTGCCAAGGGCACCACCAGGGGCGTCGTGTCCTTCCACCGGCTCGCGGACAACCTCACCCGTGTCCTGCTGGTCATCGAGTACTACCCCACGGGGTTCTTCGAGAAGACCGGCAACATCTGGCGCGCGCAGGGCCGGCGCGCCCGCCTCGACCTGAAGAACTTCGCCCGCTTCATCACCCTCAAGGGGGAGGCGGAGGACAGCTGGCGCGGCGAGATCCGCGACGGCGAGGTCGTCCGCTCCCACGAGGACGCGCTCGCGGACGAGCGCGACGAAGAGGCGGAAGAGGCCGAGGCCGAAGAAGAGGACGAGGAAGAGGACGAGGGCGAGGAGTACGAGGAGGAGCCCGAGTCGGAGTACGACGAGGAGGAACCCGAGTCGGAGTACGACGAGGAGCCCGAGGACGAGGCCGAAGCCGAGGAAGAGGGACCCGAGGCCGAGGCCGAAGAAGAGGACGAGGACGAGGAGGAGTACGAGGGCGAGCGCGCTGACGACGGGGGTCGGCGATGACCATGCCGAGCCGGATGCCGGAGCCGTACGGCCAGGGCAGCGGGGCCAACCTCGCCGACATCCTGGAACGGGTCCTCGACAAGGGAATCGTCATCGCCGGCGACATCCGGATCAACCTGCTCGACATCGAACTGCTCACCATCAAGCTCCGCCTCATCGTCGCCTCGGTCGACAAGGCCAAGGAGATGGGCATCGACTGGTGGGAGGACGACCCGGAGCTGTCCACCCGCGCCCGCCGCGACGCTCTCGCGCGGGAGAACGCCGAGTTGCGTGAACGGCTGGCGCGGCTGGAGGAACTGGAACCGGGCCGCGCCCGTACCCGGGAGGAGTCCCCATGACAGGACTGCGGTACGTGTACGCCGTCTGCCGGCCCCTCAGCGCGCCGCTCCAGGCCGAGCTGACGGGCGTGGGCGGCGCTCCCGCCAAGATGCTGCACCACCACGGCCTGGTCGCCGTCGTCAGCGACGTGCCGGAGCGGGACTTCGCCGAGGAGCCGCTGAGGGCGCACCTGGAGGACCTGGACTGGCTCGCCGCGACCGCCCGCGGCCACCAGCAGGTCATCGACGCGCTCACGGCGGTCACCACGCCGCTGCCGCTCCGGCTCGCGACCGTCTTCCGGGACGACAGCGGTGTCCGCGTGATGATCGAGGCCGGCGAGGACGACTTCCGGCGCACCCTGGACCGGCTGGAGGGGCGCGTCGAGTGGGGGGTGAAGGTCTACGTCGAGGCCACCCCGGAAACCGCCGTCCCCGCGGAATCCGGGCCGCCGGCGAAACCCGCTTCCGGGCGGGACTATCTGCTGCAGCGCCGTATGCGCGCGAAGGCACACGAGGACAGCTGGATTCGCGCGGAGCGATTCGCGGGCCGGCTGCACTCTCTTCTCTCCGCGCACGCGGACGCCGCCCGCCTTCACCCGCCGCAGAACGCGGCCCTTTCCCGGGCCTCGGGGCAGAACGTGCTGAATGCCGCCTATCTGGTACCGCGCAAGGATTCCGAGGAATTCGTGGAAATCGTGGACCGTACGAAGGGTGAGGAACCCGGAATGCGGGTCGAACTCACCGGTCCGTGGGCGGCCTATTCCTTTGTGGACCTGGAGTCCGCGCAGTCGGAGGAGGGGGAGGAGGGCTCATGACCGTCGTGGAGCGCCGTGAGATCGCCCTGGTGGACCTGCTCGACCGGCTGCTCGCCGGCGGGGTCGTCATCACCGGTGACATCACGCTGCGGATCGCGGACGTCGACCTCGTCCGCATCGACCTGAACGCCCTGATCAGTTCCGTGAACAAGAACGTGCCCGCGCCCTGGGGGGATCTGGTGTGACGACGCCACGCAACCGTCTCGACCTCGAGCCCGACACCGTCGAGCGCGACCTGGTCAAACTCGTCCTCACCGTCGTGGAACTGCTGCGCCAGCTGATGGAACGGCAGGCGCTGCGCCGTTTCGACCAGGGCGACCTGACCGAGGAGCAGGAGGAGCGGATCGGGCTCACCCTGATGCTGCTCGACGACCGCATGACCGAACTGCGCGAGCGCTACGGACTGCGGCCCGAGGACCTCAATCTGGACCTCGGGCCGCTCGGACCGCTGCTTCCCCGGGAATGACTCCGTGTGCGAATTGCTCTGTTGCGGTTGTATTCCCGGGCTAATTCACCACCTGTACCAGCGGCCCCTGCCTCCTGCCGCGGTGGTTCCGCGCATCAGGAACCCCAGCAGCCAGACGACGAGAACCGCGATCGCGATCCACCAAAGCACCTTCACCGCGAATCCGGCACCGAAGAGAATCAGCGCCAACAGCAGTACCAGCAGGATGGGAACCATAGTGTGAAACCTCCTGCTGTTCGGGTTTCCCGGATTTCGCGAATCAGACGTCCTTTCGGCACAGAATCTCTCCGTGCAGGACACTGAACCATCCGTCCTGCTGTTTTCCCCATTCCCGCCAGGCCTCCGCTACGGCCCGCAGCCCGGCCTCGGTCGCGTGCCCGCCCTCGACGGCCCGCCCGGCGTAGGCGGAGGCGAGGGTGCGGTCGGCCCACAGGCCGCTCCACCACGCCCGCTCCTCGGGGGTGCTGAAGGTCCAGGTGGCCGACGTGGCCGTGATGTCGGTGAAGCCCGCGGCCAGCGCCCAGGACTTCAGCCGGCGCCCGGCGTCCGGCTCACCGCCGTTCGCGCGGGCCACCCGGCGGTACAGGTCCAGCCAGCCGTCCAGGCCGGACGACTCCGGATACCAGGTCATCGCCGCGTAGTCGGAGTCCCGTACGGCGACGAACCCGCCCGGCCGGGTCACCCGCCGCATCTCGCGCAGCGCCTGCACCGGGTCCCCGACGTGCTGGAGGACCTGGTGGGCGTGGACCACGCAGAACGTGTCGTCCGGGAAGTCGAGGGCGTGGACGTCGGCGACCGCGAAGTCGACGTTGGTCAGGCCGCGCTCGGCGGCGGTGGCCCGTGCCTGGTCCAGGATGCCCGGCGCGTGGTCGACGGCGGTGACGTGTCCGTCGGGGACCAGGGCCGCCAGGTCGGCGGTGATGGTGCCCGGCCCGCAGCCGACGTCCAGGATCCTCATGTGGGGCTTGAGCGAACCGAGCAGGTAGGCCGCGGAGTTGGCGGCGGTCCGCCAGGTGTGGGAACGCAGCACCGACTCGTGGTGCCCGTGCGTGTAGACGGCGGTCTCTCGTGCTTCCGGCATGGCTCTGCCCCTTCTCGACGGACCGGCCCCGGGGCTCCGGGAAGCCCGGGGCGATACGCGTCACCGTACGCGCCCAACCGAATGCTGAGACTATTTATTCCGCTATGTGGACTGATGGTCTGTCAGGTGCACTGGGGCGATGTCCGTTCTTTCAGGGCTGGGGCCGGTACACCGTCAGCGCCTCGGGCAGTTTCTCCAGCGTCACCTCGCCCTGGACCTCGGTGATCTCGCCGTCGTGGGCGAGGAGCGTGCCGGAGGCGACGTTCTTCAGGTGCAGACGGCCGACCTGGACGGCGGCATGGACGGGGGAGCCTGTGAGGGGGCCTGCGAAGGCCGCGGCGAGCAGACGCAGCGCGGGCCTGCGGCCGCCGTGCACGACGCGTACGTCGAGTCGGCCGTCGGCCAGGTCGACGCGCCGGCCCGGGGCGAGGCCCTGCCGGTGATAGGTGCCGTTGCCGGCGAAGAGCAGCCACAACGGGCGGGCCCTGCCGCCGACCTCGGCCTCCAGCGGATGCCGGTCCGCGCGCAGCACCCGCAGGGCCGCGAGAACGCCGGCGGGCCAGCCGCCGACGCGGTGCGACCAGCGGTCCCGTTCGCGCACCAGCTCCGGATAGACGCCCAGGCTGCACGTGTTGAGGAAGACGCCCTGCCGCGCCCCGCAGCGGAACCGGCCCACGTCCACGCGCACGGCCTCGCCGTCGCGTACGGCCCGGGCCAGCGTCCGCACGTCCTCCACGCCCAGGTCGTACGCGAAGTGGTTGAGGGTGCCGCCGGGGAGAACGGCCAGCGGCAGCCCGTGACGCAGGGCGACCTCGGCGGCCGTGCTCACCGTGCCGTCGCCGCCGCACACCCCGAGGACATGGGCGCGAGCCGCCGCCTTCTCCAACTCGGCCGGTACGTCGGCAGGTTCGCACTCGACCAGCTCCGCGAGCGGCAGCGCCTCGTGCAGCGCGCGGACCCGGTCGGCGCTCCCGGCGGCGGTGTTGGCCACGACCACCAGGCCCTCCCCGTCGGGCAGCGCGGGCGCCTGCGCACGGGGCCGGGCCGGCGGGACGGCCGGGCCCCGGGCCGGCACCAGACCCCGTACGGCGAACGCGGCGCCCATGCCCAGGGCCGCGCCCGCGAGGACGTCGCTCGGGAAGTGGACGCCCGTGTAGACGCGGGACATCGCCACCGAGAACGCGACCGGCGCCACCACCGCGCCCCACGCCGGCGACTCCAGCGCGACGCCGGTCGCGAAGGCCGCCGCCGACGCGGAGTGCCCGGACGGGAAGGACGTGGTGATCGGCTGCCGCCTGAGCCGCCGGACCAGCGGCACCGGGTCCAGCACGGGCCGCGGGCGGCGCACCGAGCGCTTGCCGAGGGTGTTGATCGTCAGGGAGGCCAGGCTCAGCGAGGCGAGCCCCCGGGCGGCGGCCCGGCGGGCCCGGGGCGTGCGGCTCGCCGCCATCGCGGCCGCCGCCGCGAACCACAGCACGCCGTGGTTGGCGCTGCGGCTCAGCCGCGGCAGGACGGGTTCCGCGGCGGGCCAGTCGCGTTCGGCGGCGAACTCGAACAGCCGGCAGTCCAGGGCGAGCAGCCGGTCGCGCAGGGGGTGGCGGCCGGGCTGCGGGGCGGTCAGATCGACGTCTGGGCTCATGAGCCGCGGGTACCCTGCAGGGGCCGTTTCCTGCGCCGGGCGGCAGGCACCGACACGGGAGGGTGACCGGATGCGTCTGATCCTCGTACGCCACGGGGAGACCCCCACCAACGTGGACTACCTGCTGGACACCGCCGCCCCCGGCCCCGGCCTCACCGAACTGGGCGAGCGACAGGCCGCCGCGCTCCCCGAGGCCCTCGCCGACGAGGACGTCGAGGCCCTGTACGCCTCCACCCTCGTCCGCACCCAGCTCACGGCCGCGCCGCTGGCCGCCGCCCGCGGCCTCGACGTACGCGTCCGCGACGGCATCCGCGAGATCTTCGCGGGCGACCTGGAACTCCTCCGCGGCGACTCGGCGGAGGGCGAGCGCTACATGCGCACCGTCTTCGCCTGGGCGGCCGGCGACACGGAGCTGCGCATGCCCGGCGGCGAGAGCGGCACCGAGTTCCTCGCCCGCTACGACGCCGTGGTCGCCGAGGCCGCCGCGAGCGGCGCCGGCACCGCCGTCCTGATCAGCCACGGCGCCGCCATCCGCACCTGGTCCGCCGCCCGCGCCCACAACGTCGACATCCCCTTCGCCGCCACCCACCGACTCGCCAACACCGGCACGGTCATCCTGGAAGGCTCCCCCACCGACGGCTGGAAGGCCCTGACCTGGGCGGGCACGACCGTGACCCCGTCCGGCGAGCCGGGACCGGCGGGGGAGCCGCTGGACGGGGCGGAACCCAGGTGACACCGGCCGGCTGACGGGGGCCGGCTGACACGGCTGGGCACCGGGCCGGCCCCCTTCGGGCGGCTCGGTGTGTCGCGAGGGCGCCCGGCGGTGGGCGCGGGACCCGACGGGCCGTGGTGCCGGCCCGACACCGCGTTCGCCGCTTGTCGGCCGTCGGCTCGTCGAGTGATCCGGCGATCGGGCGGGTGACCCGGTTGCCCCTGTCCCGCGTGGCTCACTGTGTGCTCCGAGGGCGTTCGGGAGCGCTGGGCTGCTCAGCCCGTGGTGTTGAGGGGTGCCGTGTCCGCCGCTTGCCGGCCGTCGCGGCTCGTCGGCCGGGCGGGCGGCCCGGCGGCGGCGTGGCCGCCAGGCTCGCCCGCTCTGGGCGGCGCCACGGGCCTGTGTCCCGATGGCCGTCGGCGGCCGGGTGCGCCGGCGCCCCGACGTCCCCGGGCCGTCGTCGTCCCCGACGAGCGAGGATCCGGCCTGGGGGAATAAGGGTTTGCCGGGTTCCGAGGGCGGCCCGCAGAATGCCTCCTCATGGGACATCTGGAAGCCGCGCACCTCGAGTACTACCTCCCCGACGGGAGGGCGTTGCTCGGCGACGTGTCCTTCCGGGTGGGCGAAGGCGCCGTCGTGGCGCTCGTCGGACCCAACGGCGCCGGCAAGACGACCCTGCTGCGGCTGATCTCCGGCGAACTGAAACCGCACGGCGGCACCGTCACCGTCGGCGGCGGCCTCGGCGTGATGCGCCAGTTCGTGGGGTCCGTCCGGGACGAGACGACCGTACGCGACCTCCTCGTCTCCGTCGCCCCGCCCCGCATTCGCGAGGCCGCGCGGGCCGTCGACGAGGCCGAGCACGCGATCATGACCGTGGACGACGAGGCCGCCCAGCTGCAGTACGCGCAGGCCCTCGCCGACTGGGCCGAGGCGCGCGGGTACGAGGCCGAGACGCTGTGGGACATGTGCACGACGGCCGCGCTGGGCGTGCCGTACGACAAGGCGCAGTTCCGGCTGGTGCGCACGCTGTCCGGCGGTGAGCAGAAGCGGCTCGTCCTCGAGGCGCTGCTGCGCGGCACCGACGAGGTGCTGCTGCTCGACGAGCCCGACAACTACCTCGACGTGCCCGGAAAACGGTGGCTGGAGGAGCGGTTGAAGGAGACCCGCAAGACGGTCCTCTTCGTCTCCCACGACCGCGAACTCCTCTCCCGTGCCGCCGAGAAGATCGTCTCCGTCGAGCCCGGCCCGGCCGGCGCCGACGCCTGGGTGCACGGCGGTGGCTTCGCCACCTTCCACGAGGCCCGCCGGGAACGCTTCGCCCGCTTCGAGGAGTTGCGCAGGCGGTGGGACGAGAAGCACGCCCAGCTGAAGAAGCTGGTGCTGAACCTCCGCCAGGCCGCTTCCGTCAGCCATGAGATGGCCTCCCGCTACCAGGCCGCGCAGACCCGTCTGCGCAAGTTCGAGGAGGCGGGTCCGCCGCCCGAGCCGCCGCGCGAGCAGGACATCAGGATGCGCCTCAAGGGCGGCCGTACGGGAGTGCGGGCCGTCACCTGCGAGGGACTTGAGCTGACCGGCCTGATGAAGCCCTTCGACCTGGAGGTCTTCTACGGCGAACGCGTCGCCGTCCTCGGCTCCAACGGCTCCGGCAAGTCGCACTTCCTGCGGCTCCTCGCCGGCGAGGACGTGGCGCACACCGGTGCGTGGAAGCTGGGGGCGCGCGTGCTGCCCGGGCACTTCGCCCAGACCCACGCCCACCCGGAGCTCCAGGGCCGCACGCTCCTGGACATCCTGTGGAAGGAACACTCCCAGGACCGGGGCGCGGCCATGTCCCGGCTGCGCCGCTACGAGCTGACCCAGCAGGCCGAGCAGGCCTTCGACCGGCTCTCCGGCGGCCAGCAGGCCCGCTTCCAGATCCTGCTCCTGGAACTGGAGGGCGCCACGGCGCTGCTGCTCGACGAGCCGACCGACAACCTCGACCTGGAGTCCGCCGAGGCCCTCCAGGAGGGCCTGGAGGCCTTCGACGGCACGGTCCTCGCCGTCACCCACGACCGCTGGTTCGCCCGCTCCTTCGACCGCTTCCTGGTCTTCGGCAGCGACGGCCGGGTCCGGGAGACCCCGGAGCCGGTGTGGGACGAGCGGCGCGTGGAGCGGGCCCGGTAACCGGGTGGGCCGGATGCCTCCGGGGGTCGGGCAGCCGGGTGGGCAGGGCGCCCGGGCGGGCCGGGCAACCCGGACAGGCAGGGCAGCCGGGTGGGCCGGGCAACCCAGGGGGCAGGGCAACCCGGATAAGCAGGGCGCCCGGATGGGCCCGGCACCTGGATCGCCGGGTAGCCCAGTAAGCCGGTGCCAGGCAGCCGGATGGCCTGGCAGCGCGGTGACCGGATGCCGGGCAGCCGGAAGGACCGGGCACCCGCACGGACCGGGTAGCCGGACGGACCGCATAGCCGGAAGGACCGGGTAGCCGGGCAGCCAGGCACCCGGACGGACCGGGTAGCCGGACGGACCGCATAGCCGGAAGGACCGGGTAGCCGGGTAGACGGGCACCCGGAAGGACCGGGTAGCCGGAAGGACCGGCGGGCCCGCGGGGGCCCCTCCGGGCTACTTCCAGCGCAGCAGCGCGCCCAGGCCGCCCACCGGCGCGTCCCCCTCGGCCGCGGGTACGACGAGCACGGGCGCGTCCGTGGCGACCGCCGACCGGATCAGCGCGTCGTCCGCGCGGGCCGCCCACGAGTGCTGCTCGCCGAGCGTCTTCAGCTCCGTACGGCGCACCGCCAGCTGGTCCGGGTCCTCGCCGATCCACACCTCCCGGTGGGTGTCCGGGCCGTCGGCGCGGATCAGCAGCTCGTCGATGCGGTGCTCACGGGCCGCCTCGACCAGCGCCGGCACGCCCTCCGCGGCCCCGGCGCGCCCCTCGGCGTCCGGTGCGCGGGCGGCCAGGAACCGCTCCAGCTCGGCCTCGGCCTGCCGACGGGCGTGTTCGGCGCGGGCCGCCTCCACGTCCTCGTCCAGCAGCCGGCTGCCCGTGCCGTGGGCCGCCTCGACCACCCGGTCGTGCAGCCGCTGCGGCAGCCGCTCGTGCACGGCCCGCCGCTCCCGGTCGTCACCGACGAGAATCAGCAGGTCGGCGCGTGTCTCCTCCTGGCAGACGGTGAGCGCGTCGGCGATCTCGGCCGCGTTGTGCTCCCAGGTGTTCTCCACCTTCAGCTGGAAGTGCCGCTCGGACCAGTCGACCGTCGACGTGCGGTGGACGGGATACTGCCGACCGGCGACCTTCCCCGCGTCCTCGCGGCCCCGCCCGGTGCGCAGCTCGAAGTCCGCGCCCCTGCGGTCGATGTACGCCACCACGCACACCGGGTCCTGGTCGGCCAGCTCCAGCAGCGGGGTGACCCGCGGCAGCGGCGCCCACTCGGCGGTGTCGCCCTGCGGGGCCCGGGCCAGCGGTGGATCGAGGACCACCTCGCCGGCGCGGGCGAACAGGGCCCGCCCGTGCGGCTCCGAGGAGTGGGCCAGTTCCTCGATGGCCCTCTCCACCGCCCGGCAGGTGGCCTCGTCCGCCCCTTGCTCCGCCAGCTCCCGCGCCATGGCGCTGGCCGTGAGGTGCCGCTCGTGGGGGGTGCTCTCCGTGTGCCGGGAGGTATCGACGTAGACGGAGGCCCAGGGGCCGGAATGTTCGTACAGTGGATGCAGAAAAGCGAGATCCATGGCTCCCTCCCGGATGCCGCGTGGGGTCTGTGCTCCAGGCGGGTACCCGAACCCCATGGACGAACACGACAAGTGGGGTACGACCATGACCGGAGTCGACCCGGACCGGCTGGACGACCAGCAGCTCATGAAAGAGCTGGAGACGATCCACCGCACGCGCCACGACACGCTGCTGTACGGCTCGAACGACGCGCTGCGCGCCCACAACGACCGCATGGCCCAGCTGGAGGGCGAGTACCTGCGCCGCAACCCGCGCCGCTCCGTCACCCCGGGCCGCACCCGAGAGGGAGCCCGGGACCGCGACGCCGCCGACGCCGGCGGCGCGAAGACTTCGGCCGGCACCCCGGTCGGCAAGTGGGGCCGGGGTACGACGGAGGGCCCCGGCGGGGCCTGAGCCCGCCGGGGCCGCTCGGGGGACCGACCCGGACCACGACCTCCCGGACGGACCGGAACCGGCCGCAGCGGCCGGGTGCGCCCGGATCGCCCTGGATCAGTGACGTACCGGCGGCCGGTCCCAGTGCCGGTGCGCCGCGATCGCGGCGACGAACGCCTCCACGAACTCCGTGCTCGCCGATCCCGGCGAGGTGTCCGTCACCACGCCCCGGTCGGCCACCACCCGCTGGAACTCGGTCGACAGTCGCACGCCCTCCGGCGCCAGGGCCGAGAGCACACCCACCCCGGACCCCACCGCCCCGACGGGCTTGCCGTGCCGGTAGGCGTCCCGGACGAAGCGCACGGCGTCCGGGTCGAGCGTCAGCGGCGGGGTGCCGGTCGGGCCGCCGGGCAACAGGACCGCGTCGTACAGCACGGAGGCGACGGTCGGCAGTGCGCGGTCGACGGCATACAGTTCACCGTCGGCCCCCTTCACCGTGCCGTCCGTGGCCGCCAGCGCCTCCACGATCGCGCCCTCGGCGGCCAGCGCCTCCCGCACGGAGGCCACCTGCTCGGCGTCCACACCGTCGGTGACGAGCACCGCGATCTGCCGGGTGCGGATCGAACCGTTCCCGCGCAGCGACTCCAGACTGAGCGCGGGGGAGGACAGCTTGGACGCCGTCCGCGGCGTATCCGGCGCCGGCACGCCGATGCCGCGCGCCACCTGCGCCGCCAACTCGCCGTCCACCTTGGCCAGGTGCTCCACCGTACGGGCCCGCACCGTCCGCGCCTCGACCTTGCCGAGCTCGAACCGGAACGCCTGCACGATGTGCTGCTTCTCCCAGTCGGCCATGCTGTTCCAGAACAGCGCCGGCTGGCTGTGATGATCCTGGAAACTCGGGCTGCGCCGGCGGATCTTGGCGCCGTCGACACGTTCCGTGTAGTGGGTGAACGCCGTGGAGTCGACGCCCGCGTGGGCCGGGCAGCCGCCACCGAGGGAGTTCGGGAAGTAGTTCGTGCCCCGGTGGATCGTGCTCTGGTGGTAGCCGTCGCGCTGGTTGGTGCGCACCGGCGCCACCGGCCGGTTGACCGGCAGCTGCGAGAAGTTGGGGCCGCCCAGCCGGATCAACTGGGTGTCCAGATAGGAGAAGTTGCGCGCCTGCAGCAGCGGGTCGTTGGTGAAGTCGATGCCCGGCACCACGTTCGCCGTGTGGAAGGCGACCTGCTCCGTCTCGGCGAAGAAGTTCTCCGGGTTGCGGTCCAGCACCATCCGGCCGATCGGCCGCACCGGCACCTGCTCCTCCGGGATGAGCTTCGTGGCGTCGAGCAGATCGAAGTCGAAGGAGAACTCGTCCTCCTCCGGCACGAGCTGGACGCCCAGCTCCCACTCCGGGTACTCGCCCGCCTCGATCGCGTTCCACAGGTCACGCCGGTTGAAGTCCGGATCGCGGCCCTGGCACTCCTGCGCCTCGTCCCACACCAGCGAGTGCACGCCCAGCTTCGGCTTCCAGTGGAACTTCACGAACGTGCCGCGGCCCTCGGCGTTCACGAACCGGAAGGTGTGCACGCCGAAGCCCTGCATCATGCGGTAGCTGCGCGGGATCGCCCGGTCCGACATCAGCCACATGATCGCGTGCAGCGTCTCCGGCTGCAGCGACACGAAGTCCCACAGGGTGTCGTGCGCGGAGGCGCCGGTCGGGATGTCGTTGTGCGGCTCCGGCTTCACCGCGTGCACGAAGTCGGGGAACTTGATGCCGTCCTGGATGAAGAAGACCGGGAAGTTGTTCCCGACCAGGTCGTAGTTCCCCTCCGAGGTGTAGAACTTGGTGGCGAAGCCGCGCACGTCCCGCACGGTGTCGGCCGACCCCTTCGGGCCCTGCACGGTGGAGAACCGCACGAACACCGGCGTGCGCACCGACGGATCCCGCAGGAAGGCCGCCCGGGTGAACTCGGCGCAGGACGCGTACGGTTCGAAGTAGCCGTACGCGCCCGCGCCCCGCGCGTGCACCACCCGTTCGGGGATGCGCTCGTGGTCGAAGCGGGTGAGCTTCTCCCGGAAGTGGAAGTCCTCCATCAGTGTCGGACCGCGCTCACCCGCGGCCAGTGAGTCGTCGGTGTGGTCGACCGCCACGCCCTGGTCGGTGGTCAGCGGCCCCGAGGCCGGGTCCTCCGCACGGAAGGACTCGCGCTGCTCCTGCTTGGGGTCGGCCGGGGAACCCATCAGCCGGCCTCCTTCGCGAACACGTCCAGGAACGCCTCGCAGAAGGCCTTCAGATCGTCCGGCTTGCGGCTGGTCACCAGCTTGTTGGGCCCGTGGTCGCAGACCTTGACCTGCTCGTCGACCCAGGTGCCGCCCGCGTTGCGGATGTCCGTCCGCAGGCTCGGCCACGAAGTCAGCTCGCGGCCCCGTACGACGTCCGCCTCGACGAGCGTCCACGGCGCGTGGCAGATCGCGGCGACCGGGCGGCCCTGCTCGAAGAAGTCCCTGACGAACGCCACGGCCTTCTCGTCCATCCGCAGGAAGTCGGGGTTGGCGACGCCGCCCGGCAGCACCAGCCCGCCGAAGGACTCCGCCGGGACCTCGCCGACGACCTCGTCCACCATGAACGTGTCCGCCTTGGTGAGGTGGTCGAAGGCCTGGATCTCACCGGACTTCGTCGACACGAGGACGGGCTCGTGCCCGGCGTCCACCGCCGCCTGCCAGGGATCGGTCAGCTCTATCTGCTCGACGCCCTCGGGTGCCGTCAGAAACGCGATACGCATGATCGTTCAACGTCCTCTCAGTGGCTGTTCGCCCGCCAGTGGGCCGCGTCGCCCCCGGCACGCTCTTTCTTCCTTGCCTTGGCCGCGCGCCGGCAGCGCAGCAGCTCCTCGCCGTAGGGCAGGAGCACACAGGTGCCGATCGCGGCGGCGACGCCCACGAGGTAGGCGCGTGGGAGCGGGCGCCGGCGCGGCACCAGCCGCCACGCGTCCGGGTCGCCGCGCCCGCCCCGCACCAGGGACTTCACCTGGTCGGCGTGCAGGCACATCAGCGACGCCAGCGCGCCGAACGGCAGCGACTCCAGAAAGCTGTGGATGTGCTGCTCGACGGGCTTGACCTCGCGCTCGCTCTGCACGGCCGTCCGTACGTCCCACAGCGCGGTCGCCTCGTGCACCGCGGCACCCGCCAGCTGCACGGACAGCAGCAGCGGGTTCACCTCGTAGCGCAGGGTGAACGCGATCGGGATGCCGACCTCGGCCATCATCAGCGAGTGGATCAGGGACTCCTTCGTCCCCGCGGTGTCCTCGATGCGGGTGCGCCGGTGCATGACCCAGTCGGCGACGCCGGGCACGAACCAGCTCGGCAGCAGCCCGTACAGCAGATAGCGGGTCGTCACCTCGCCGACGTCGACGCCGCGGCCGGTGGCGGCGATCCCCGTGGCCCGGTCGCGACCCGTCATTCGCCGCCCCTGACCAGCGTCTGCGCCAGTTCCTGCACATTGCTGTAGCGCGCCTTGTGCGGCAGCCGCCGTACCGCCTCCACGAGGGCGTCCGGCGCGTTCTTGCGGCGCAGGGTCCGGGCGAGGTCCTCCGGGCCGGCGGGGAAGGAGCTGCGGCCCAGGATCCGGGCCAGCTCCAGCCGTACCGTCGCCAGCGACGCCCGGGCGTTCCCGGGCACCACCGGACCGCCCCAGACCTCCGGGTCGTCCTCGGCGGACGGTTCGGGGTCGTGCCACTCCTCGGACCGCGTGGGGTGCCCGGACCTGAGCAGACCCTGCAGTTCGTGCTTCATCTCGTCGTCCCGGTGGACACTCAGCCGGTCACTGCCTCGCTGCATGTCTCCCTCCAGATCTTCGGGGGCCGGCCCACCGCGTACCCGTGGGGCGGGAGCCGACACGGCAGCGGCTGCTTCTTCTCCCGGCCCGGCAGGAACTCCCGCACCCTCGCCCTGAACCCCTGCTCGATCACGCAGCCCCGGTCCGCGTCGCCCCCGAGGATCGACGCGGCCGTCGCCTCCATCCGCTCCCAGGTCGCGCGCGGCGGGATCGGCGGTACGGCCGGGACATGGTCGGAGACCTCGGCGCTCATGAACGGGGACCTCCCTGTACGCGGGAGAACGGAGGAACGGGGGTGGGAGTCGTGACTTCTGCCGAGTCACCCCGGGGTCCGCCGGAAAACCTGGGGCCGGTGTTTGCGGGCAGGGGCCGGGGGCAGGCGCAGCACAGTGCTTCGGACCGGAGGCACGTCCGTGGGACACCCGCATGTCGCGGCCCCGGCAGGCCCGTCCGGCTGCTGCCGCGCGCTCCCACGTTGAGCCGGCCAACACAGAGCACTTCCAAGGGAGTTGCTACGCACCATGCGAAACCGAGCGAGCGCGAAGCACCACCCGCACGACGACGCACCCGACACCGCCGAGGCCTTCCGCAAGCTTGCCGCGCTGCCGCCGGGCCCTGAGCGCGACGCGCTCCGCGCACAGATCGTCGAGGCCTGGCTGCCCATGGCCGACCGCCTCGCCGGCCGCTTCCGCAGCCGCGGCGAGAGCTTCGAGGACCTCCGTCAGGTCGCGGCCCTCGGCCTGGTCAAGGCCGTCGACCGTTACGACCCCGACCGCGGCAACGCGTTCGAGAGCTACGCCGTCCCGACCGTCACCGGCGAGATCAAGCGGCACTTCCGTGACCACATGTGGACCCTGCACGTGCCGCGCCGGGTGCAGGACCTGCGCAACCGGGTGCGGTTCGCCTGCCAGGACCTGTCCCAGACCGTCTCCGGGCGCCGCCCCACCGTCACCGAGATCGCCGAGAAGGCGCAGCTGAGCGAGGACGAGGTGCGGGAAGGGCTGGAGGCGCTGGAGAGTTTCACCGCGCTGTCCCTGGACGCGGAGATGCCGGGGAGCGAGGACGGTTACTCGCTGAGCGACGCGCTGGGCGCGGTCGACCCCGCGCTCGACACGGTGGTCGACCGGGAGGCCGTGAAGCCACGGCTCGCCGCGCTGCCCGAGCGTGAGCGGGCGATTCTCTACATGCGGTTCTTCGGGGACATGACGCAGAGTCGGATCGCCGAGCAGCTGGGGATCTCGCAGATGCACGTGTCCCGGCTGATCAATCGGTGTTGCGACCGGTTGCGGGAACAGGTGCTGAAGGACGCGGCGTAGGGAGGCTGCTCGCGGCCTGCACCGCTCTCCTTCGCCCGAGTGGCGCAGTCGCTCCGCGGCTCCTTGAGCGCGTCACCCGGTCGGTGGCGTCCGTCCCGCCAATGGACCGCGGTCGCGCGCGGCACCGGCCGACGCGGGCTGTCATGGCTGGGGGGCACGGACATCGTGCCCCGCAGTCGTCGGCCGAAGGAGCCGTTCCATGTGCCGCACCGTCCGTGTCCTGTCCGTCGCCGCTCTGGTCGGTGCCGCGCTGGCCGGTGCCGCCCCGGCCGCGTCCGCCGACCCGACGGCGGAGGTCGGGCCGGCCACCGCCTCCCCGGGCGGCAGCGTCACCGTCTCCGTCTCCTGCGACCCCCTCGGCGGCCCCGCACCCAAGACGCTGGAGGCGACCTCGCAGGCCTTCGCCGGGGGGACCGTCCAGCTGACTCTGGAGCCCGGCGACGACGAGCTGACGGGGCCCGCCTACAAGGGCACCGCCAGCGTCGCCCCCGCCGGGGACCTCGACGCGCCGGAGGCAGGGGCTGGTGCGGACGCTGACGCCGCCGGGGATCTTGGCGTACCGGATGCAGCGGCCGGTACGGGGGCTGCCGGGGACGCCGACGTGCCGAAGGCGGCCGGTACGGGGGCCGCCGGGGACGCCGACGTGCCGAAGGCGGCGGGTACGGGGGCTGCCGGGGGCCTTGAGGTGCCGGAGCCGGCGGTCGGTGCGGAGGCCGCCGGGGACGCCCACGTCCCGGAGCCGACGTCCGGTACGGAGGCCGCCGAGGGCCTCGACGTGCCCGAGCCGGCGGTCGGTGCGGAGGCCGCCGGGGACGCCGACGTGCCGAAGGCGGCGGGTGCGGATGCCTCCGGGGACCTCGACGTGCCCAAGTCGGCGGTCGGTGCGGAGGCCGCCGGGGACGCCGACGCGCCCGGGGCGGAGGCGGCTACGGACGGCGCCGGGGATGTCGCCGAGCCGGAGGCGGCGGCCGGTACGGAGTCCCCCTGGACCGTCGACGGGACCTGCCCGGCGCCGCCCGGCGGGCAGGCCGAACCGTGGAGCGCGACCTTCGACGTCACCCGGGGCGACACTCCTGCGTGCATCCCGTCCGACGGCAGGAGCTGCGACGGCGGCGAGAAGTGCGCGGAAGGCCACGAAGAGTCCTGTGCCCCGGCGAAGCCGTGCGAGGGGGGTCACGAGGGGGAGTCCTGCGCCCAGGCCGAGCCGTGCACGGAGGGCCACGGCAGTGACTCCCGCAGTGACTCCGGCAGTGACTCCTGTGACAAGGCCGAGCGGGCCGAGCCGTGCGCAGAAGGGCACGACGGCGCCTCCTGCGACACGGCGAAGCCCTGCCCGCGGGGTCACGACGACCCGTCCTGCACCACCGCCCCCGTCCAGCACGGCGTCCGCGCCGGTGCCGGTGGGGCCTTCAGCGACTCGGTGCCCGCCCTCGTCGCCGGCGGGCTGCTGATCGCCGGCGCGTTCGGCGCCGCCGCGCACCGGTTGCGCCGGGACGGCGCGGCGGAGGACGTCTGACACCGCCCGCGCTCCGGCCCGCCCCGCGCTGTGACCGGCGCAACCCCGGCGGACGGCCATGGGAACACGGCACGCGGGGTACTCAGAGCCCGAGGGCACACCCGGCCCCGTACGAGACGTCACGCACCACCCGGCACACGGGGAGGCAGACCGCCCCGTCGCCGCCGGGCGGGGCACCCAGCGGCCGGCGACAGCACAGGGCACCAGGGACGGACTGGCGGAGGACCCCATGCGGCGGACGGAACCGGAAGGGCACGGGCCCGTCCGCTACGGGCCGCCGCTCCCCGCGGACGGACTGCCCGTCCTGCCCGGCCTCGCCTCGGTCCTCGCCGCGGCCGCCACCCGCGGCGACGGGGAACCCGTCGGCGGCGGCCGCGCCCTGCTGCACGCCGCCTGCGGCTACTGGGAGCGGCGTGGCACGCCCACCGGGCCCGAGCGGATCGTGGCCGGTCCCGGCGCCCCCGCCCTGCTGCTCGCGCTGACCGCCGCCGTCGGCGGTGACGTCCTGGTGCCGAGGCCCTGCGCGGCCTGGTGGGCGCCGTACGCACGCCTGTTGGGAAGACCCGTCTTCCATGTGGCGACGCCCGCCGAGTGCGGCGGCGTCCCGGACCCGTTCGCCCTGCTGGAGACCGTCCGCCGGGTCCGTGCCGAGGGCGGTGACCCACGGCTGCTGGTGCTGTCCGTCGCCGACGACCCCACCGCCACCGTCGCCCCGCCGGAGGTGCTGCACGAGGCCGTGGAGGCCGCCGCCGGGGAGGGCCTGCACCTCGTCAGCGACGAGACCTGGCGCGACACCCTGCACGACCCGCACGACACCGTGCTGGTCAGCCCCGCCGAGATGCTCCCCGACCACGTGACGGTCGTCAGCGACCTCGCGGGCGCCCTGCTGCCCACGGGCTGGCCGGCCGCCGTCGCCCGCCTCCCCGCCGGAGCCGACGGGGACGACCTCCACGCGCGCGTGCTCGACGTCCTCACCGCCCTCGACGCCCGCGTCGCCGCACCGGTCGCCGCGGCCGCCGCCCACGCCCTGACCGAGCCCGAGCACGTCACCACGCGCGTGCGTGCCGCCGTACGTCTGCACGCGCGCGTGGCCGCCGCCGTGCACGCCGCCGTCGAGGCCGCGGGCGCTCTCGCCCTGCCCCCGCGGGCGGGCCGCCACCTCTACGTCGACCTCGGCCCGTTGCGCGACGTGCTGTCCGACCGGGGCGTCGGCGACGCGCAGGACCTGGAGGACCTCCTCACCGCCCGGCTCGGCATGCCCGCGCCGGGCGGCCACCGCTTCGGCGACGACCTCGGTGCGCTGCGCGTCCGGCTGTCCACCGGTGCCTTGCTGGGCGGCACGGACGCACAGCGCACGGAATGTCTCACGTCACCCACCCCGTTGGAACTGCCACACGTGCAACGCGCGTTGATCCTTCTGAGGTCGGCCTTCGACGATCTCCGTGACGACGCTCAGCGATGGGAGCCTCCTCGATGACGCAGCAGTCCGAGTCGACCACCACCACCGTCGGTGCGCCCATACGGGAGGCGGACGCCCCGGCGGCCGTGTCCCCCCTGTCGTCCCCCGCCCCGCCGCTCGCCGAGCCCCGCCCGCTGGGGGAGCGGCGGGTGTGGCCCCGTACCTTCCACGACCGGTTGACCGCCCCGCTGCCCGGCCTCAAGGCCCTCGCCCGCTTCGCCCGCGAGGGCTCGGTCCGGCCCGGGAAGGAGGGCCTCGCCGACATCCCGCGCGTACCCGTCGCACCCGGCCCGCTGCCCCTCGTCGACTCCCGCACCGTCGCCGTCACCTGGGCGGGCCACGCCAGTTGGGTGCTGCGCGTCGGCGGTCTGACCGTCCTCACCGACCCGGTCTGGTCCCGCCGTATCCTCGGCACCCCCTCCCGCATCACCCCCGTCGGCGTCCCCTGGGACGCGCTGCCGCCCGTCGACGCGGTCGTCATCAGCCACAACCACTACGACCATCTGGACGCGCCCACCCTGCGCCGACTCCCGCGTGACACGCCCGTGTTCGTGCCGGCCGGGCTCGGCCGCTGGTTCCAGCGCCGCCGCTTCACCCGGGTCACCGAGCTGGACTGGTGGGAGGCGGCCGAACTGTCCGGGGTCCGCTTCGACTTCGTCCCGGCCCATCACTGGTCCAAGCGCACCCTGACCGACACCTGCCGTTCCCTGTGGGGCGGTTGGGTCCTCACCGCCCCGGACGGACAGCGCGTGTACTTCGCGGGCGACACCGGCTACGGCCACTGGTTCTCCCGCATCGGGCAGCGCTACCCGGGCATCGACCTCGCCCTCCTGCCCATCGGCGCCTACGACCCGCGCTGGTGGCTGAGGGACGTGCACTGCGACCCGGAGGAGGCGGTGCGGGCGGCGCAGGACGTGGGGGCCCGCCGGATGGCGCCCATGCACTGGGGGACGTTCGTGCTGTCCGCCGAGCCCGTCCTCGAACCGCTCACGCGGGTGCGGGCCGCCTGGGAGCGGGCGGGGCGGGCCCGCGAGGACCTGTGGGACCTGCCGGTGGGAGGCTCACGGGTGCTGTAGCGCTCGGGCAGACGGCCAAGGGGCGTGGGGTGGTGACGCCACGCATCACTGTGCGGCTCCGCCGCGTGGACGCGACCGACCGGAGACAACCCGCGCCCGTCCCACGACGTCTGGACCCGTGCGACGGCCTCCGGACTCGTCCCGCGGTCTCTGGGCTCGTCGCGCGACCTCTGGGCTCGTCCCACGGTCTCTGGGCTCGTCGCGCGACCTCTGGGCTCGTCCCGCGGTCTCTGGGCTCGTCGCGCGACCTCTGGGCTCGTCCCACGGTCTCTGGGCTCGTCGCGCGACCTCTGGGCTCGTCCCACGGTCTCTGGACTCGTCCCGCGACCACTGGGTTCTCCCGCGGCCTCCGGCCCATCCCGCAACCACCGGGCTCGTCCCGCGGTCTCCGGACTCGTCCCGCGACCACTGGGTTCTCCCACGGCCTCCGGACTCGTCCCGCCACCCACGGGTCTCACCCGGCCGACCGCTCACGCAACCGACGCCACAGGCTCGGGGCCGCGCTGATCACCAAGGTCAGCGCGACCGCGGCGACGACTCCCTGCCACGGCTCCGGGAACAGGGAGCCGCCCAGGATCCCGATCAGCTGGTAGGTCACGGCCCAGGCCAGACAGGCCGGCAGGTTGCCCCGGGCGAAGCGGCGCAGCGGCCACTTCGCCATGAGGCAGGCCAGCATCACCGGGATGCGGCCCGCCGGCACCAGCCGGGACACCACCAGCACCGCCGTACCGTGGCCGGCGAGCTTCTCCTGCGCCTGCGCCAGCCGTTCCTCCGGCGCCCGCGAGCGGATCGCCTCCAGCCAGCGCGAGCCGTTCTTCGACTTCATCCCGCGCCGCCCCAGCCAGTACAGCGCCACGTCCCCGAGGAACGCCGCCAGCGACGCCGTCACGAACACCAGCGCCAGCGAGAACGGCGCCGTCTGGTGGAAGGCGACCACCGCCGCCGAACTCACCAGCGCCCCGGTCGGCACGACCGGTACCAACGCCCCGATCAGCACCAGCAGGAACAGCGTCGGATAGCCGATCGCCTGCTGTGTGGACTCCGTCGGCAGGACGGTCGTCGTGACCGCGGCGGACAGCGGCGTCACCGGGCGACCTCCAGGCGCACGCTCTCCCCGTGCGCGAGCCGGTGCACCGCCACCTCGGGCGCCCGCTCGGCGGCCAGGCGCACGAACTCGTGGCCCGGCGCATGGAATTCATGGGGGCGCACGGCGTCCATCCCGATCGGCCAGTACGTGCCGTAGTGCACCGGCACCGCACTGCCGGGCGCGAGCCGGGCGAGCGCCTCCGCCGCACGCCCCGCGTCCAGGTGCCCCTCCCCGAGGTACGGCCCCCAGCCGCCCACCGGCAGCAGCGCCACGTCGACCGGCCCGACCTCCTTGGTCATCGCCTCGAACAGGCCGGTGTCCCCGGCGAAGTACGTCCGCGCCTCGCCCTCGACGACGTACCCGAGCGCGGGGGAGCGGTGCGGGCCGAGCGGCAGCCGCCGCCCGTCGTGCAGCGCGGGCACGGCGCGTATGCGCAGGCCACCCACGGACACCTCGTCGCCGGGCGCCATCTCGACCGGCCGCAGGTGCGCCAGGCGCCGCAGGCCCGGGACGGCGCGCGGAGCGCCCCGGGGCACCAGGAGGCGCGTGCCCGGCGCGAGGCGCGCCAGTGAGGGCACGTGGAGATGGTCGGCGTGCAGGTGCGACACGAGCGCCACGTCCGCGCGCCAGGCGCCGGGCGGGGGCAGCGCACCCCGACGGCGCCGCAGATGCGCGAGCCTGCGGGCGAACAGGGGATCGGTGAGCACACGGGTGTCCGAATCCTCGACCGTGCAGGTGGCGTGACCCCACCAGGTGACCTCCACCGGCACCTCTTTGCCTCCTTCGCGCGACTCCCCGAAGCCTACGGGCAGGAGTAGGGTCGGCGGCGAAACGCGGAGGTGAGGGGGGACGCCATGGGACCGATGCGGGTCACGGCGATCGCGAGTCTGACGCCGCTCGAGGAACTGGACGCCGATCCCTTTCTGGTGGACTCCCGCAGCCAGCACGCGATGTGCGCGCGGTGGGCCGCGGAACGGGGCTATGTCGTCAGCCGGGAACTGCTGGTGCGCGGGCTGCGCGCCGACCACGGCGTGCTGTGGGACGGCGTCCGACCCGGCGTCGACCTGTTCGTCGCGCCCAGCCGGCGCGTCCTGGAGAGCGCGCTGTCGTCCGTCGAGGAGTTCACCGCGGAGTGCGCCCGGCGCGGGGTGCGGGTGGAGACGGTCGGCTTCGCCGAACCCGCCTACGACGCGCAGATGAAGGCCCGGGTACACCGCCGGCTGTCCATGCCGACGGCGGGCTACGACGGCAGATGAGCCGCGGTGGCGGTGGATGGTCCGGCGGCGCGACGGCGGTCGATCCCCGGCGGCGGCACCCGGCCGTGCGGCGTGCTGGCAGTTGATCCCTGACGGCGGCGTACGGCCCGGCGGCGTACGGCGGTTGGCCCTCAGCGGCAGCCGGCCCTTGAGGAGTGATGGCGGATGATCTCGACGGTGGCAGCCGCCCCCCGACGGCACGGCGGATGTCCCCGACGCGGTGGCGGACGATCTCCGGGTAGGACCGGGGACGACCCCGAGGTGACCTTCGGCGCGATGTGACAGGGTGGAGACGGCTCCCAGGGCGTCGGGGCCGGATCGTGAGGTGTACGGGGCGTGCGTGGAGGGCGTTGGCGGCGGGCCGTCAGTCAGGCCGGGCGGAGCGTCGCGGTGTGGGGCGTGTCCACGGTCACGATGCTCGTGCTCGCGGGGATCCTGCCGGACTTCCGGCTCCAGTCGCCCACCGGCGACAGCGCCACCACCATCGGCCTCACCGCGGCCGTCGGCGCCGGTGTCTTCGGTGTGCTGTCGGCCCTGGTCTGGCCGCTCCTCGTCCGCCTGCTGCTGCTCGTGCCGGCGCTCGTCCTGGGCCTGCTGGTGTTCTTCCTCAACGGCTCGCTCCTCCTGCTCGCCCTGCGGCTGAACCCCTCCGGGCAGAGCGAGGCGGCCCCGGAGACCGCCGTCATCGTCGCCGCCGTGATGTCCGCCGTGGCCTCGGCGACGGGCGGTGCCCTGGCCGTGCGCGACGACGACGCCTACCGGCGCCGCCTGTACCGCCTCTCCGACCGCCGCCGCAGAGGCGGACCGGCCTGCCCGTCCACTCCGGGCACCGTCTTCGTCCAGCTCGACGGGGTCGGCCACGACGTCCTCGTCACGGCCGTCGGCAAGGGCCTCATGCCGACGATCGCCCGCTGGCTCGGCGAAGAACCGGGCCGGAACCCGGCCTCGGGCCGGAACCCGGACCTGGGCCTGGGCCAGGACCCGGGCAGGACCTCGGACCCGGGCCTGGACCAGAACCCGGACGCGGACCTGGGCCCAGGCCCGCGAACCCGCCCGCACCCCCGCCCCACCCACCGCCTCACCCCCTGGCACACCGACTGGTCCAGCCAGACCGGCGCCAGCCAGCTCGGCATCCTGCACGGCAGCAACCACGACATCCCCGCGTTCCGCTGGTACGAGAAGGACAGCCGGGAGGTGATGGTCTGCAACCGTCCCACCAGCGCCGCCGAACTCCAGCGGCGCGCCGTCGAGCGCACCGGGGACGGCGGACTGCTCTCCGTCGACGGCGCCAGCCGCGGCAACCTCTTCGGCGGCGGCGCCGACGAACAGGCCCTCGTCCTGTCCATAGCCACCCGGCGACGCGACCGCGCCACCCGCTCCCGGGCCGGCTACTTCGCGTACTTCTCCGACCCGGCCAACGCCGTCCGCACCGCCATGTCGTTCGTCGCGGACGCCGCCCGCGAGATCGGGCAGTCCACCCGCGCCCGGCTGCGCAAGCAGCGCCCGCGGGTCGCCCGCGGCGGCCTCTACCCCTTCGTCCGCGCCTTCGCCACCGTCGTCGAACGGGACGTCGTCGTCGCCGCGGTGATGGGCGACATGCTCGCCGGCCGCACCGCCGTCTACGCCGACCTGGTCGCCTACGACGAGGTCGCCCACCACTCCGGCCCGCTCAGCCGTGACGCCGAGCAGGTCCTCGCCCGCCTCGACCGGGCGCTCGCCCTCATCGAGAACGTCGCCGAGCACGCCCCCCGGCCGTACCGGATCGTCGTCCTGTCCGACCACGGCCAGAGCCCCGGCGAGACCTTCCGTGCCCGCTACGGGCTCACCCTCGGCGACCTGGTGCGGGCCGGCTGCGGGCTGCCCGTGCCGCGCCGGGCCGAGCGCACCCACAGCGGCGCGGAGGCCCGCGCGGCCGTCCGGGCGGCGCTGCGCCGTCCCGTCGAGGAGGGCGGCGAGCGGCACCGCCCGTCCCGCGACTCCGAGCCGATCGTGCTCGCCTCGGGCAATCTCGGCCTGGTCTCCTTCCCGGACGTGCCGCACCGGATGAGCAAGGAGGAGATCGACGCCCGGTACCCGGCCCTGCTGTCCACCCTCGCCAACCACCCCGGCATCGGCTTCCTCCTCGTGCGCAGCGAGGAGCACGGCGGGGTCGTGCTCGGCGCGTACGGCGCGGAGATACCCGTGGACCGGCTCGACGAGGAACCGGGCCCGCTCGCCGCGTTCGGCTCGGGAGCCGCCGAGGCCGTCCGCCGCACCCACTCCTTCCCGCACACCGCCGACATCATGGTCAACTCCTTCCACGACCCCGCCGACGGCGAGGTCCTCGCCTTCGAGGAGCAGATCGGCTCCCACGGCGGCCTCGGCGGCGCCCAGGCCGAGCCGTTCCTGCTGTCCCCGCTCGCCCTGACCGCGCCCGTCGGGGACGGCGAGGCCCTGATCGGCGCCGAGCACGTCCACCGCGTCCTGCGCCGTTGGCTGCGCGAGTCGGACGGACCCCAAGTGCCGCTGCAGACAGCTGCCGAGGAGCGGGCCGCCTGAAAATCGGCTGCGACGACGGATCAGTACGCCCACACTGTCGGTGTCGATCCCGCGCACTCGCGCGCCTTTCACCTCCCCCGCAAGGAGACCCCTGCGTTGCAGGCAGCCGTCACCGTCACTCCGGCCCGCATTCCCGAACTGCTGCTCGGCCTGGCCACCGTCCGGCCGGTCTTCCTCTGGGGCGCCCCCGGCATCGGAAAGTCCTCCCTGGTGCGGGAGTTCGCCGAGTCCCTGGGCCTCGAGTGCGTGAGCCTGCTCGGCACCCAGCTCGCCCCGGAGGACCTGATCGGCGTGCCGCAGATCCGTGACGGGCGGTCGGTGTTCTGCCCGCCGGAGGCGATCGCCCGCGACGAGCCGTACTGCCTGTTCCTGGACGAGCTGAACGCGGCCACGCCGGATGTGCAGAAGGCGTTCTACTCGCTGATCCTCGACCGCCGGATCGGCGACTACGAACTCCCCAAGGGCTCGATCGTCATCGGCGCCGGCAACCGCGCGACCGACAACGCCCTCGCCCGCCCCATCGCCTCCGCGCTGGTCAACCGCCTCACCCACGTCCACCTGGAGGCCTCCGCCAGGGACTGGCTCACCTGGGCGGCGAACAACGGCATCCACCCGTGGGTCCTGGACCACCTCACCGACCGGCCCGACCACCTGTGGTCCAAGCCGCCCAAGACCGAGGAGCCCTTCTCCACGCCCCGGTCCTGGCACATGCTCTCCGACGCCCTGCACTCCTTCGGCCGTGACCTCGACGAGGACACCCTGAAGGTCCTCGCGCACGGCACCCTGACCCCCGCGCACGCCACCGCGTTCTGCGGCTACGTCAAGATCGTGCGCAGCCGGTACGGCATCGAGGCCATCCTCAAGGGCGACGCCCCCTGGCCGCACCGCGTCGAGGACCGCGACCTGCTCTACTACCTCGCCGAGTCCTTCCGCGGCCGGCTGGTGAAGGAACTGCCCGCCGTCAAGGAACACATGTCGGCGAACGGCCGGCAGACCGCGTACCGCGCCAAGTCGCTGCTCGTGCAGCTCGCGGAGATCTCCGTCGAGGTCGCCCAGAGCGTCATCGCCTCCGATGCCGACGGCAACCCCGTCCTGCCCGCCTGGTTCCTGGTCGAGGCGGCCCGCGACATGCCCCGCCTGGTGGAGGCGCGGCGGTGAGCCGCGGCCACGGGAAGAAGAAGCGGGACCTCGCGGCGGAGTCGTTCGCGGAGGGGATGCGTCTGGTGCGTGCCAATCCGGCGCTGGCCGCCCTCGACTTCGGCACCTGCCGCCACGAGGAGTGCACGCTGGCTCCCCGCGACGGCCTCGTCCGCGTCGACTCCGACGGCACCGTGCACGCCCATCCGGCCCGCATCGCCGACCCGGCCGTCTGGGCCTGGTCGCTAGCCCACGCCGCTCTCCACCTCGGCTTCGGGCACGTCCCCGCGGCCAGGGGCAGGCGCGAGCAGCCCGACCGGTACGAACTGGCCGCGCGCTGCACGGTCGTCAACCGTTTCCTGCTCACGTTCCCCGTCGGCCGCGCCCCCGACGAGCTGCCCCGGTCCTACCCCGACGGCGACGAGGAGCAGCTCGCCGCCCGCTGGCGGCGCACCGGGCTCCCGGCCGCCTACCAGCACTGCGGGACCGCGGGCACGGAGACCGACCTGCTGCTCGTGCCGTATGACGGCTGGACCCCCCAGGGATGGGTCCCCGACTGGCAGCTGGCGTTCGCCACCGCCCTCACCCGCACGGTGTCCGCCGCGATGGACATGGCGGCCGGCCGCCTCGACTCCCTCGACGGCGAGACGGCCGCCCGGCGCCCCTGGGAGGAGGCGCTGAGCTGGTTCATCTCCTCGTACCCCCTGCTCGGCGGCATCGCGGCCGGCATCACCCTCGTCGCCGACGCCGAGATCGCCCGCGCCCACGGCATCCAGATCGCCGCGGTGAACGCCGAGGCGGGCGAGATCTACCTCAACCCGCTGTACCAACTCGAGGCCGACGAATGGCGGTTCGTCCTCGCCCACGAGATGCTGCACGCCGCCCTGCGCCACGGCGACCGCTGCGGCCCCCGCGACCCCTACCTGTTCAACGTCGCCTGCGACTACGTCATCAACGGCTGGCTCCGTGAGATGCAGATCGGCACCATGCCCGAAGGGCTGCTGTACGACCGGGAGCTGGCCGGCCTGTCCGCCGAGGAGGTCTACGACCGCATCGCCGGCGATCTGCGCCGGATGCGCCGGCTGGCCACCCTGCGCGGCAAGGGCGCCGGCGACGTGCTCGGCGCCCCGCTCGGCCCGCCCGGCGACTACGTCGACCTCGACGGCTTCTACCGGCGCGGCCTCGCCCAGGGCCTGGACCTGCACCAGCGGCAGGAACGCGGCTACCTGCCCGGCGGCCTCGTCGAGGAGATCCGCGCCCTCAGCCACCCGCCCCTGCCCTGGGACGCCCGGCTGGCCCGCTGGTTCGACGAGTTCGTCCCCCGCCCCGAGCCGGTGCGCTCGTACGCCCGCCCCTCGCGCCGCCAGGCGTCCACCCCCGACATCCCGCGCGCGGGCCGCTCCTTCCCGCCCGAGGAGATCGCCCGCTGCACCTTCGGCGTCGTCCTGGACACCTCCGGCTCCATGGACCGTGTGCTGCTCGGCAAGGCGCTCGGCGCGATCGCCTCCTACGCCGAGGCCCGCGACGTACCGGCCGCCCGCGTCGTCTTCTGCGACTCCGCCCCGCACGACGCGGGCTACCTCCCGGTCACCGAGATCGCCGGGCGGGTGCGCGTGCACGGGCGCGGCGGCACGGTCCTGCAGCCCGGCATCGACCTCCTGCACCGCGCCGACGACTTCCCGCCCGGCGCACCCGTCCTCGTCATCACCGACGGCTGGTGCGACGTCCTGCGCGTACGACGCGAGCACGCCTACCTGATCCCCCAGGGCCGCCGGCTGCCGTTCACGCCGCAGGGGCCGGTGTTCCCGGTGCGGTGAGCGGCCGGGCGGGGCGCCCGGCCGGCCGCGTGCCCGGCCGGGTCAGTGGCGCGCCGAGAAACCGGAGCGGACCCTCCCGAAGGTGTTCATCAACTGGACCGTGTGCCCGGCGCCGGCCGTGGGGGAGTCGCTGAAGGACACCGCGGTGCCCAGCGAGTCGGCCAGCGACAGGAACTTGCGGAGCGTGACCTTGTCGTCGCGGAACTCCGGGGCGGGAAGGTGGGCGTGGGCGGCGTCCAGGGCCTGGAGATGCCGCTCCAGCCGACGCCTGGCCGCTTCCCGGTCGTGCTCGTACAGGTCGTCCAGCGCGTGGAAGGTGACCTCACTGGTCCACAGGCCGACGCCGTGCACCAGCACCGTCTCCGCCGTCAGGGTGGCGTCCCGCGCCAGGTCGATCTCGTGCTGGCGGCTCTCCCGCGCCAGGGTGTCCACGTACTGCACGGTCGCCGTGCCCAGGCCCGCCGGCTTGCGCTCCGCCGGTACCCGCACCTCCAGGACGACCCAGTACGTCTCCTCGAAGGCGAGATCGGGCGCGAAGATCCGGATGCCCCGCTCGTCGGTGATGATGTCGGGCAGGGCCTCGGCGCCGTAGTCGCTGCGGGCCCGTTCGGCGGCCTGCCGGGCCTGCCGGAACACCTTGGCCCGGTCTCTGGGGTCCGTGACCGGATCATGCCCGTACACATGCCGGATCTCCACCGCCGGATCGATGTCCAGGCGGAGCTGGATGTCGACGGCGGCCAGATGGTCGCGCCGGTCGAGGTCCTGCTGCAGGTCGGCCTTGACCTGCTCGGGCCGGGTGACGAAGGTCGAGTGGCCGCCGGCCACGCCCGCGAGCGCCGACAGTTCGGGCATCCGCGCGTCGGAGCCGAAGCCGAAGCACGACAGGGTGAAGCCGTCGCGCACCCTGGCGCCGGCGTTCCGGCGGATGTTGACCCAGTTGCGTTCGCCCGATGTCGGGTCGCCGTCGGAGAAGAGGTACAGGCAGTTGACGGTGCGCCCGCTCACCGCGTTGCGGCCGATCTCGTCGATCCCGTACTGCACACCGAGATTGAGGTCCGTGCCGCCGTGGGCGTACAGACCGGAGACGGCCGCCGCGAAGCTGCCGGACTCCTCCAGCTCCGCCTTGGTCGCGGCGGAGAGCACGGTGCGCACGCCGTGGTCGAAGGCGATGATGCCCAGACAGTCGGCAGGACGCAGTTGACCGTAGATCGTATGCAACGCCGATTTGACGGTGTCGAGCTTCTCCCCGCTCATCGAGCCGCTGGTGTCCACGACGAAGACGAAGTTCACCGGCAGCGGCTCCGCGGCGGGGGTCGGGTCCGTAGGGGTCGGGCCGGCCTTGAGGGCGATCTCCACGAAGTGGGTCGTCGCCTCGTTCGCCTTGAACTCGCCCGTCACGGCGGCGAGCCCATGGCTGACGCCGATCGCCTCCCCGGCTGCCGGGCCGGGCACCTGCCCGTCCCGGGACACCACGAAGTCGTCGAACCTGATGTGCTCCTGCCCGACGATCACCCCCTGCTCGATCAGTTCCTTGACTCCGAGGGAGGAGCGGGTGCCGAAGGCGTTGTTGCGGCGGACGTAGAGGCCGTCGGGGGGGAGGGGGAGGGAGGTGTCGCGGGGGGCGTGGGGGTGGGCCGGAGGGGTGGTGCCGCGCGCCAGCCCTCCCACCAGGCGGCCTCGTGGGCCGACGTGGGCGCGGTTGCTCACACGCTTCTCGAGCACGTCCTCGCCGCCGCCCAGCCACACTCCGCTCGGGCGCGACCGTCGCAGGGCTCCGCGTCGCGCCGCCGGCGGCTCCTCGTCCGGCGCCGCCCTGTCCGCCGTGGTCGTTGCCCCTTGGTCCTCGAGATCGAGCGCGGACTCGAGGAGCCTCCGCCTCGGCCGCCACGAGCGGATCACCAGCCCTTGCCGCAGCCACCGCCAGAGCCTCACGTCCGGGCTGCCCGAGGGCGGCGGCGTGAGGTCGCGACGGAGCAGCACGGTCGGAGTGTGCTCGAAGGAACGTCGGGGCCCCAAGGTCACACGGCGGGCGTGGAGCCAGGCCGAGGCGTTGTCGGTGAGGGGATGGACGACGCGCAGCCCGTGCGCCTCCGCCACGGTCCGGCAGACCTCCTGTTCCCTCTCCCACTGCGAGGGGCGTGAGACCCCCTCGCGGGCCGGCGAGCGCGGCCAGTCGAGGAGCAGGAACGCCGGCTGCCGCAGAGGCGGCCCGGGCACGGACGGCACGGGCCCCGCCTCGTCGGCGCCGCACATCAGGAGCACGAACCCAGCCCGTAAGAAGTTCCACAGGACATCGCCCGGCTCGCCGGGCAGCGCCGGGCGCTCCTCGCCGGGATGGACGAGGATCAGGGCGCCGGGGTGTTCCGCGACGAACGCGTCGACCTCCTCGGGCGAACGCACAGTCGCCGTCGTGTCCGACGACCCGTACCCCACGGACAACCACGGCTCACTGCTCCGGGCCTCCTCGACGTCCCCGGCATCGACGTCAGGTCCCACATACAGGACCGCCGGTCTGCCGCCCGTGCCCCCCGGATTCCCGCCCTTCGGCTCAGTCGACATGCGCACCCTCCGTACTCCGGGCGGGAAGCGGGCACCGTGTCTCGAACTGGGTCCGGGTGCGCATCCCGCCATCGAACATGTTCTCGGCCCGTAGTCGCCGCAGCCAGGCGTCGAGGTCGGCGCTGAGCCCGGTGTTCTCCTCGGCGAGCCGCACGGCCCGGTCGCGCTGCGCCGGGTCGTTGGCGAGCAGCAGGAGCATGATCTTCAGGGCGAGCCCGTGCGGGCTGCGCGCGTCGAGCTTCAGGGCCTCGTCGGCGTATCCGGAGGCCACCTGGTGGTTCCCCCGGGCCAGGGCGATCCGGGCCTTCCAGTACCAGAACGCCTCCGACTCCCGGTCCAGGTGCGAGGCCTCCAGGGCGCGCTCCGCCGCGTCCGGCTCGCCGCGTTCCACATGCCTGCGTACGGTCGTCAGCGACCGTTCGACACCGGCCGGGGCGTCGGTGCGCCGGGCCGCCCGCGTGCCGCCCGCGGTCACGCGGGCCACGAGGAAGAGCGCGGCGAGCAGGAACAGCAGCAGCATCCCGACCAGCAGGAGGAACTGCGGCACGCCCTTGCTCTCGGCGAGCGTGGCGAAGATGCCGAGGATCGCGATGGCGAAGGCGAGCACGATGACGGCGCCGAACAGCGCGGTCGCCTGGGTCGCGGTGAGCGTACGGAACATCCTGGTGCGGATGATGTCGCGCACGAAGTCCCGGTAGAGCAGGTAGAGCACACCGAGTGCGATCCCACCAAATCCCGCTATGCCCCCGAGGACTTGGAAGAGTTCGAGCATGTAGGGACTGTAGGGCTTCGCCGCCCTGCCCGTCAGGTGTTCCGCCGGCCATGGCCGGCCGTGTGATCGAAGCGGTATCAGCGACGCGCCCGGCCCGTCGCCGCGGGGTCCGCTGGGTGCCGCGCCTCCGGGTGTGATCGGATGGGCCCAGGCACCCGGCAACGGGACCGCCCCAGCCGAAACAGCCAGTCTTGGAAAGGAATCGTCGTGGCCACCACGCGCTCCGCACACACCGTCTGGGAAGGCAACCTTCTCGAGGGCAACGGCGTCGTCACCTTCGACTCCTCCGGCATCGGCCAGCAGCCGGTGTCGTGGCCGTCGCGCGCCGAGCAGGCGAACGGCAAGACCAGCCCGGAGGAGCTGATCGCCGGCGCCCACTCCAGCTGCTTCTCCATGGCGCTGTCGCACGGCCTGGCCGGCGCCGGCACCCCGCCCACCAAGCTCGTCACCTCCGCCGACGTCACCTTCCAGCCGGGTGAGGGCATCACGGGCATCCACCTGACCGTGGAGGGCACGGTGCCGGGCCTGGACAACGACCAGTTCGTCGCCGCCGCCGAGGAGGCCAAGGCCAACTGCCCGGTCAGCCAGGCCCTGAAGGCCGTACCGATCACGCTGTCGGCGAAGCTCGCCTGAGCCGGCGCGGGACCTGCCGGGGGTGCGGGGCGTCCGTCACGGGCGGCTCGCACCCCCGTTCGGTTCGGGGCGGCCGGGCCGGGTATAACGGGCTGCGGCCGGCAGACGGAAGGACGACCACGGTGCCGGGAACCGCCGGTCACCGGACGGGGAGGTGAGGCCCATGGGGTCGCGCCCCGCCGTCTCCGCCCACCGCGGCGGCTCGGAGCGCTGTGGCGCCGCCACCCGGGAGGCGTACGAGGACGCGCTCGTCTCCGGCGCGGAGTACGTCGAGTTCGACGTCCGGCGGACCGCCGACGGCGTGTTCGTCGTCCACCACGACGCCCGCGCCTGCCGTACCGGACCGCCGCTGTCCCGGATCACCTACGCCGAGCTGTGCGCACGCACCGGACACGCCGTGCCCGTCGTCGAGGAGGTCATGGCGCTGGCCGCCGGGAGGCTGGTCGGGCACCTGGACCTCAAGGAGGCCGGGTACGAGCGTGAGCTGATCGACCGGGCGGTGGCGCTGCTCGGCCGGGACGGGTTCGTCGCCACCACCCTGGAGGACCGTTCCGTCGCCGCGATCACCCGGTCCTTCCCCGGCGTGCGCACCGCGCTGTCGCTGGGCCGGGACCGCGCCGAGATCGCCGCGGGCCGGCTGGTGGGGACCCGGGTGAGCGAGCTGTTCCCGCTGCGGCGCCTGCGGGCCTGCGGCGCGCACGGTGTGGCCGTGCACCACCGGCTGGCCCGCGCCACCGTGCTGCGCGGGGCGGCCCGGCACGGCCTGTTCACCATGGTGTGGACCGTGAACGACGACGCCGGGCTGCGCACCTTCCTGGCCGACCGGCGGGTGGACGTCCTGATCACGGACCGGCCGCGGCGGGCGGTCCGGCTGCGCGGGGAGCCGCATCGAAAGCTGCCGGTGGGGCACCTGTCTACGTGACCGGCGGGAACCTGTCCGCCGGCTGCCCGGTGGGGCGCCCAGGCCCCATTGACAGGAGCCCGCTCAAGTTTTGTGCTGGAAGTCGAAGCGCGGGGCTCCTTGGTGGAAGGGGACAGCGATGGGACGTCCGGTCGGAATCGATCTCGGGACCACGAACTCGGTGGTGGCGGTGCTGGAGGGCGGCGAGCCCACGGTGATCGCGAACGCGGAGGGGGCCAGGACCACCCCGTCGGTCGTGGCCTTCGCCAAGAACGGCGAGGTGCTCGTCGGCGAGGTGGCCAAGCGGCAGGCCGTGACCAACGTCGACCGCACCGCCCGCTCGGTCAAGCGCCACATGGGCGACGCGCACTGGCGCTTCCCGGAGCAGGGCGACGTGGACGGCACCCGCTACCGCGCCCAGGAGCTGTCCGCCCGCGTCCTGCAGAAGCTGAAGCGGGACGCCGAGTCCTACCTCGGCGAGGACGTCACCGACGCGGTGATCACCGTGCCCGCCTACTTCGACGACGCCCAGCGGCAGGCCACCAAGGAGGCCGGGGAGATCGCCGGCCTGAAGGTGCTGCGGATCATCAACGAGCCGACCGCCGCCGCCCTCGCCTACGGCCTCGACCGCGGCGAGGAGCAGACCGTGCTCGTCTTCGACCTCGGCGGCGGCACCTTCGACGTGTCCCTGCTGGAGATCGGCGACGGCGTCATCGAGGTCAAGGCCACCAACGGCGACACCCACCTCGGCGGCGACGACTGGGACCAGCGGATCGTCGAGCACCTCGTGAAGAAGTTCAAGGGCCAGTACGGCGTCGACCTGAGCAACGACAGGATGGCCCTGCAGCGGCTGCGCGAGGGCGCCGAGAAGGCGAAGATCGAACTGTCCAGCTCCTCCGAGACGACGATCAACCTTCCCTACATCACTGCCTCCGCCGAGGGCCCCCTGCACCTCGACGAGAAACTGACCCGCGCCCAGTTCCAGGAGCTCACCGCCGACCTGCTCGACCGCTGCAAGACACCGTTCCACCAGGCCGTCAAGGACGCGAACATCAAGCTGGCCGCGATCGACCACGTCATCCTCGTCGGCGGCTCGACCCGGATGCCCGCGGTGACGGAGCTGGTGCGGGAGCTGACCGGGAAGGACCCGCACAAGGGAGTGAACCCCGACGAGGTGGTGGCCGTGGGCGCCGCCCTCCAGGCGGGCGTGATCCGCGGCGACGTCAAGGACGTCCTGCTCCTCGACGTCACCCCGCTGTCCCTGGGCATCGAGACCAAGGGCGGCATCATGACGAAGCTGATCGAACGCAACACCACGATCCCCACCCGCCGTTCGGAGATCTTCACCACCGCCGCCGACAACCAGCCCTCGGTCGGCATCCAGGTCTACCAGGGCGAACGCGAGATCGCCGCGTACAACAAGAAGCTCGGCGTCTTCGACCTCACCGGGCTGCCGCCGGCCCCGCGCGGGGTCCCGCAGATCGAGGTGGCCTTCGACATCGACGCCAACGGGATCATGCACGTCTCCGCCAAGGACCTGGCGACCGGCCGCGAGCAGAAGATGACCGTGACGGGCGGCTCGGCCCTCCCCAAGGAGGACATCGACCGCATGATGCGGGACGCCGAGCAGTACGCGGAGGAGGACCACCGGCGCCGGGAGGCCGCCGAGACCCGCAACCAGGCCGAACAACTCGTCTACCAGACCGAGAAGTTCCTCCGGGAGAACGAGCAGCGGGTGCCGGCCGACACCAAGGGCGAGGTCGAGTCGGCGGTCGCGGAGCTGAGGACGCTGCTGGAGCAGAACGCCGACACCGGCCCCCTGCGCGCCGGCGTCGACAAACTCGCCACCGTCAGCCAGCGGATGGGCCAGGCGATGTACGCGCAGGCCCAGCAGGAGACACCGCCGGCGGACGGCGCGACGGCGGGGGGCGCCTCGGAAGGCGGCTCGGCGCGGCAACAGGACGACGAGACGGTCGTCGACGCGGAGATCGTCGACGACGAGGACCGCGACCAGGCCAAGGGCGCGTAGGCAGCACGCCGCCCGGCCCCCCGGGAGACGGGACCGGGCCGACGGCGTCGAGAGCGCACGCCGCCCGGCCACCCGGGCGGCGTCGGCTCCCGCGCCGCTTCCGTCAGGGCTTGCGGGCGACGCCCGCGTACACCGGCACGATGCCCTCCGCCTGGAGGGCCACGTCCTCGGGGTCCGGACGCCAGCCGGAGACCGGGATCACGCCCGGTCCCAGCAGCTCCAGGCCCTCGAAGAAGCGGGCGAACTCCGCCAGCGTGCGGGGGTGGAAGGGGGTGCCGCTCCGCCGGAACTGGTTCGCCGCCTTCTCGACGGCCTCGGGGTTCAGGTCGGGGGTGACCTGGGACAGGATCAGGTGGCTGCCCGGGGCGAGCGCGGCGACGTACCGCTTCAGCAGCCCGTACACGTCGTCGCCGTCCGGGTCGTCGCCCAGGTAGTGGGTGAGCGCCACCAGCGACAGGGCGACCGGCCGGCCGAGGTCGAGCGAGTCGGCCGCCCGCTCCAGCAGGGTGTCGACGTCGCGGACGTCGGCGTGCACGTACCGCGTGGAGCCCTCGGCCGAGCCGTGCAGCAGCGCCTCCGCGTGCCGGAGCACGATCGGGTCGTTGTCCGCGTACACGACCCTCGACTCCGGGGCGACGGCCTGCGCGACCTGGTGCAGATTGGGCTCGGTGGGGATGCCGGTGCCGATGTCCAGGAACTGGCGTGTCCCGGCCTCGGCGGCCGTGCGCACGGCCCGCTGCATGAACCGGCGGTTGGCGCGCGCCCCGCGCACCACCGTGCCGTCCACGGCGAGGATCCTGCGGGCCAGCTCCTCGTCCACGGGGTAGTTGTCCTTGCCGCCCAGCCACCAGTCGTACACCCGGGCCGGGTGCGGCCTGCTGGTGTCGATGCGGACGGCTGCCTCGGACTCGGATCCGGTCATGCGGGGTCTTCTCCTCGAACGTGCGGTGGTGGCCGGAGCACGGCGGTGACGTGCCGTGCTCAGAAGCCCGCGCGGAGGTCCCGCAGGAGCTTCTTGGTGCGCTGCGCCGACGCGGCGTGCGCCGTCATGTGGTCGAGGACCTCCAGATGCGCGGAGACCTCCTTGCGCGAGTCCAGGTACAGGGCGCCGGACAGGTACTCGGTGACGACCATGTCGGGCAGCTCGGGCTCGGCGAAACGGAACAGCGAGAACGGCGCGGACGTCCCCGGGTGCGGGCCGTCCGCGAACTCGGCCACCTGCAGGGTGATCCGGTCCCGCTCGGCGAACTCCAGCAGCTTGTCGACCTGTTCGCGCATCACGCCGGCGTCGACGCTCACCGGGCGGCGCAGCACCGTCTCGTCCATCACCACCCACAGGTGCGGCGGGTCCTGGCCGTCCAGCAGCCGCTGCCGGGTCATGCGCAGCGACACATGCCGCTCGATCGCCTCCGGGCCGGTTCGCCCGACCGTCCCGCCCTCCAGCACGGCCCGCGCGTACGCCTCGGTCTGCAACAGGCCCGGCACGAAGTGCGGTTCGTAGGAGCGGATCAGCCGGGCCGCGCCCTCCAGGCTCACGTACAGGCTGAACCACTCCGGCAGCACGTCGTGGAACCGCTGCCACCAGCCGGGCTGGTTCGCCTCCTCGGCGAGCGCGACGAACGCGTCCGTCTCCTCCTCGGGCACGCCGTAGGCCTCCAACAGCACCTGCACGTACGGGATCTTCAGCGCGACCTCGGCCGTCTCCATCCGCCGTACGGTCGCCGGGGCCACGCGCAGTGCGCGCGCCGCCTCCTCGCGGCCGAGGCCGGCCGCCTCACGCAGCTCCTGCAGCCGTCTGCCCAGTACCACCTGGCCCACCGTGGGCGCGGGCCGCCGCTCACTCACGCCACGTCTCCCCTACGTGTCGAAGCACGCCGGTCAGTGTGTCATGTCCCGGCCGCGCCGCGACAGGGACGACGGTGAGCGAATCACCAGGCGGGAGCCGCACGGCCCACCGGGTACCGGGCCTCGTCCCGCGCGTCACCGCGCGCATTACCTCATGGGTAATCGACGGTGACCGGCGCGGACGGGATCGTGGAGACATCGGGTTCCGGGCCGGCGCACTCCGGTCCGGGGCCCGTCCCACCAGGCCGTTTCCCGACCTCGACGGAGGGTGATTCGTCATGTCCGCAACCCAGCCCACCGCGCTCACCGCCCTCGCCCGCACCGCCGAGCCGCACAGCGCGCTGCGCCGCTTCCTCGCCCTCGACGCCGTGGTGACCGGCGCGAACGGCATCGCCTACCTCGCCGCCTCCGGGCCGCTCGCCCGCCTCCTCGGCGTCGACGCCACGCTGCTGCTCGAACTGGGCCTGTTCCTGGCGGTGTACGCGGCCGCTGTCGGCCTCCTCGCCACCCGCGCCCACCCGGCCGCGCTGCCCGTGAAGGCGGTGGTCGAGCTCAACCTCGCCTGGTCGGCGCTGAGTCTCGTCGCCCTCGCGGTGTGGCTGTCGCCCACCACGGCGGGCGCCGTGTGGACCGTGCTCCAGGCCCTGACGGTGGCCGGCTTCGCGGCGCTCCAGCACCTGGCCCTGAAGGCACGTCAGGTCTGACTCCGGCCACTCAACCACCCAGAGAACGCAGGTACTTGACCGTCGCCGGGTCGGCCGGGAGCAGCGTCTCGATGGCCAGCTCGGCGACCGTCACGTCCATCGGCGTGTTGAACGTGGAGATCGACGAGATGAACGACAGCGTCCGCCCCTCGTGCTCGATCTGCATCGGCAGCGCGAAGTACGGCACGGGCTCGGCCGGTTCGCCCCCGGACGCGCTCCGCGGCACCGGATACGCGGCGACCTCCTCGTACAGCTCCCGCAGCGGGGTGGAGCGGTACAGGGCGATCTGCCGTTCCATCTGGGCGAGCAGATGCCCGCGCCACTCGGGAAGGTTGCGGATGCGCGGTGCGAGGCCCTGCGGGTGCAGCGTCAGCCGCATCGCGTTCAGCGGCGGCGCGAGCAGCGACTCGGGGACGCCGTCCAGCAGCAGGGCGATCCCGCGGTTCGCCGCCAGCACGTTGTACATCGCGTCCACGACCAGCGCCGGATACGGCTCGTAGCCCTGGATCAGGCGTTCCATGCCCGCGCGCAGCGTGTCCAGCGCCGGGTCGTCCAGCGGGGTCTCGCGGTAGTGCGGGGCGTAACCGGCCGCCACCAGCAGGGCGTTGCGCTCACGCACGGGCACGTCGAGGTGCTCGGCCAGCCGCAGCACCATCTCCTCACTGGGCCGGGAGCGGCCCGTCTCGATGAAGCTGATGTGCCGGGCCGAGGAGTCCGCGCGCAGCGCCAGCTCCAGCTGGCTGACCCGGCGCCGCTCCCGCCAGGCGCGCAGTAACGGTCCGACGCCCCGGCCGGCGGGGGTGGCGGCGGGGCCGGTGGTGCCAGTCGCGACAGTGGTCATGCGTACGACCGTAGTCGAGACAGGGGTGTGCGACAGTGCCGCGGGACCCGCGCACGTCTTCCCGGGGGACCGAGGCGCCGTACCGCGCGGGGAGCCCGCGGCTGCCCGCGTGCGGACCGGGGCGCGCGGGCCTGAGACCCCCTTCGGACGCGGCCGCCCGAAGCCCGGAGGGTTCCCGGCCGGGGCCGCCGGGCACCCTGGTGACCAGGGCCGCCGCGCCTGTCCTGTGGCAGGCTGGACAGGTACGCGACACCGAGGAAGGGAGCCGGCACATGGCCGTCGAACCGCTGTCGCAGAAGGAGATCGAGGACCGGCTGGCCGAGCTGCCGGGCTGGTCCCTCGACGCCGGCCGCCTCACCCGCGCCTACCGGCTCGACTCCCACTTCGCCGCGACCGCCCTGGTCATCCATGTCGCCCAGGTCCAGGAGGAGCTGAACCACCACTCCGAGCTCACCCTCGGCTACGACACGGTGTCCCTCGCCGTGAACACCCACAGCGCGGGCGGCGCCGTCACCGAGCTCGACTTCGAGCTCGCCCGCCGGGTGGAGGACCTGGCCCCGGCGCACGGGGCGAACTGACCCGCACGGCGGACCGGACGGACGAGAACGGGGGGACGCGTGCTCGACTACGACAAGGAAGCCGAACGGTACGACGCCTCGCGCGGCGGCGAGCCCCGGGCGGCCGCCGCGGCGGAGGCCGTCCTGGGTCTGGTACCGGGCGGGGCGCGCAGTCTGCTCGACGTGGCCTGCGGCACCGGCATCGTCACGCGACGGCTCGCGGCCGGACGCGACGGCCTCCGGGTGACCGGCGTCGACCTCGCCTCCGCGATGGCCCGCCAGGCCGCCGTACGCCTGCCCGGCGCGGTCGTACGCGCCGACAGCCGCCGACTCCCCTTCCGCAGCGGGGAGTTCGATGCTGTGAGCAGCGTGTGGCTGCTGCATCTGGCGGAGACCGACGCGGACGTGCGGGCGATCGTCGGCGAGTGCGCGCGGGTGCTGCGGCCCGGCGGCGTCTACGTCACCACGGTCGACAAGGCCGCCGCGCACAACGTCGGCAGCGACATCGACGCCGTGCTGGCCTCCCGGCCGCCGCGGGCGGCCCGGGACCAGGCGGCGCTCGTCGAGTCGTACGCCGTCGCATCCGGCCTCGTCCCGGCCGGGGGCGCCCGTTTCCCCGGCCGGGGGCAGGGCCGCAGCCCGCGCCGCACGGTCGCCGACCTGCGGCGGGGCTGGTTCGTCACGCTGCCGCCCGGAGAGCCGCTCGCGGAGCGGTTCGCGGCGCGGCTGGCCCGGCTGCCCGACCAGGACCGGCCCCGGCCGGACCCCTGGTTCACGCTCCGGGCGTTCCGGAAACCGGCCGTGCCGCATCAGCCGACGGACGCGTGAATCCGTCGGACGCGTGCATCCGAAACTCCCCGCACCCCGGCAACTCCTCACCTCCCGGCGGCGACCGACAGGACGGAACCCGTCCGTCCCTCACGGGAGGTACGTCTCGTGCAGCACCCGCACCCGCCCACGGAACCGCACCCGCCCACGGAACCGCAGCCGCGTCCGCCCACGCACCGCGGGCGCCGCAGGACCGCCGCCCTCGCCGCGGCGACCGCCGTGACCGCGCTGGTCGGCGCCGGTCTCACCACGCTCGCCACGGACACCGCCGAGGCGGCCACTGCCCGTCAGGTGGAGAAGCTCGACCGGGGTGTCGTCAGCGTGCACACCGACAGCGGCAACCTGGTCAGCTGGCGCTGGCTCGGCACCGATCCCAACGACGTGTCCTTCAACGTCTACCGGGCCGGGACGAAGGTCAACTCGGCCCCGATCACCGGCTCCACCAACTTCTTCCACTCCGGCGCGCCCGCCCAGGCCGACTACACGGTCCGCGCGATCGTGGGCGGCGTCGAGCAGGCCGACTCCGTGCACGCGGTCCAACTCCGCACCGGCTACAAGGACGTTCCGATCACCCCGCCGGCCGGCGGCACCACCCCCGACGGTGTGGCGTACACCTACGAGGCGAACGACGCCTCCGTCGGCGATCTCGACGGTGACGGCGCCCTGGAGTTCGTCCTGAAGTGGCAGCCCACCAACGCCAAGGACAACTCGCAGTCCGGCTACACCGGCAACACGATCGTCGACGCCGTCGAACTCGACGGCACCCGCCTGTGGCGCGTCGACCTGGGCCGCAACATCCGCTCCGGCGCGCACTACACGCAGTTCCAGGTGTACGACTACGACGGCGACGGCAAGGCCGAGGTCGCCATGAAGACCGCCGACGGCACGGTCGACGGCACCGGCGCGGTCATCGGCAGCTCCTCCGCCGACCACCGCAACTCCAGCGGCTACGTCCTGTCCGGCCCCGAGTTCCTGACGATGTTCAACGGCCGGACGGGCAAGGCGATGCAGAGCGTCGACTACGTCCCGGCCCGCGGCACGGTCTCGTCCTGGGGCGACTCCTACGGCAACCGCGTCGACCGCTTCCTCGCCGGCACCGCCTACCTGGACGGCTCCCGCCCCTCCCTGATCATGGCCCGCGGCTACTACACCCGCACGGTGATCGCGGCCTGGGACTGGCGCGGCGGCGCCTTCACCCGCCGCTGGACCTTCGACACCAGCTCCTCCACCAACTCCGGCAAGGGATACGACGGTCAGGGCTCGCACAGCCTGTCCGTCGGGGACGTCGACAACGACGGCAAGGACGAGATCGTCTACGGCGCGATGGCGGTCGACGACAACGGCAACGGGCTGTGGACGACGAGGACCGGCCACGGCGACGCCCAGCACCTCGGCGACCTCGACCCGTCGACGTCCGGCCTCGAGTACTACAAGGTCTCGGAGTCCACGAGCCAGCCCGCGGCGCTGTACATCAACCCCGCCGACGGCTCCGTCCGCTGGAAGCTCGACGCGTGCTGCGACAACGGCCGCGGCGTCGCCGGCGACATCCACTCCGGCAACGCGGGTCCCGAGATGTGGTCGGCGTCGGACTCCTCCATCCGAGACCGCTCCGGCGCGACGAAGGGCCGCGAGCCGTCGTCGGTGAACTTCCTGTCCTGGTGGGACGGCGACACGACCCGCGAACTCCTCGACGGGACCCGCATCGACAAGTACGGCACCTCGTCCGACACCCGGCTCCTCACCGGCTCCGGCGTCTCCTCCAACAACGGCACCAAGTCCACGCCCGCCCTCTCCGGCGACATCCTCGGCGACTGGCGTGAGGAGGTCGTCTGGCGCACCAGCGACAACACGGCGCTGCGGATCTACTCGACGCCGTACGAAACGACCACGAAGATCACCACCCTGCTCCACGACACGATGTACCGCACGGCCCTGGCCTGGCAGAACACCGCCTACAACCAGCCCCCGCACACCAGCTTCTTCATCGGCGGCGGAATGCCGACGGCCCCGCGGCCGACGGTGTACACGCCGTGAGAGCGGCTCGCTCGGCGGTCAAGGGCCGCCGGTGAGGGATCCCGGCACGAAGGGCGCGTGCCGCATCCGGCACGCGCCCTTCACGAGTGGCCCGGTCAGTTCACCGTGCAGCTCCGCTCACCCAGCTTGAACGCCGTCGGCTTCGTGTTCGTCCCCGACCAGCTCCCCGTGAAGCCGAAGCTCACGGACGAGCCGGCCGCCACGTTGGCGTTCCAGCCGACGTTCTTCGCCGTGACCGCCGTACCCGACTGGGTGTGCTCGGCGTTCCAGAGCTGGGAGATCGTCTGGCCGTTGGGGAACGTCCAGTTCAGGCTCCAGCCCGACCAGGCGCCCGTCCCCGTGTTGGCCAGCTTCACGTCCGCCTGGAAGCCGCCCGACCACTGGTTGGTGATCGTGTACGTCACCGCGCAGGCGCCCGTCGGGGTCGGCGTCGGGTCCGTGCCGCCCCCGCCCCCGCCGCCACCGGCGTCGGAGGTGTCGCCGTAGATCACGCCCCGGCCGTTGGTCGCGACGTAGACCCGGCCGTAGACCCTCGGGTCACCGGTGATCGCCGCGCCCGTCCAGCCCCACTGGTGGGCGTCGTCGTTGATCCGGGTCCAGGTCGCGCCCTTGTCCGTGGAACGGAAGACGCCGCGTACGCCGGCGATCTTCGCGCTGGTGTAGAGCGTCTGGTACGAGGCGCCCGCGGCCGCCTTGCCGAAGCCGATCGTGTCGGCCTGCTCGACGTTCGACAGCTTGGTGAAGCTCGCGCCGCCGTCCGTCGAGTGCCACAGCCCGTACGCCCCGTCGCTCGCGCCGCCCGCCAGCCAGACGTCGCCCTTCGCGCCCGGCAGCGCCTTGAAACGCACGCTGTCCCCGCTGGGCAGACCGGTCGCGGCGGACGCGGTGAACGTGGCGCCGCCGTCCGAACTGACGTAGAACTTGCCGGACTTGAAGCCGTAGAAGGTCTTCGGGTCGACCCGGTCGGATTCGACGATCGCGCCCGCCGGGACACCGCTCGACGCCGACCAGGACGAACCGAAGCCGGTCGCGTACTGCACGCCGGTGCCGGCCGGGCTCCACACGAAGCGGCTGCCGTCCGCGGCCGCGGCCACCGTCCCGCCGCCGCTCACGCCCGAAGGGTCGGTCCCGGCGAACCAGTTGGCGCCGTTGTCCGTCGAGAACGCCACATGCGGGCCCGAGTCCAGATTGCCGACCCGGACCACCGTGTTCGGGTTGGTCTCGGCGTAGTCCAGGCTGGTCGTCGTCGTGAAGTTCGGCGAGGTGAACATCATCGACGGGACCTTGGTCAGGTCGGTGTGCCGGAAGCCGCCGACGTCACCGAGGGCGCTCAGCAGCGGGGCGCCGGACGGGGGCGAGGCGAGGTCGTTGACCGCCGTCTCCTCCAGGCCCTGCACCATCGGCCTGATCGTGAACGGGGTGCTGGCGTCCCAGTTCGTGAGGTTCTCCGTGCCGTAGATCGTCGCGCCCGTCCCGTACATCATCCGGTTGGAGTTGAACGGGTCGATCTCCAGCGCCTCCGTCATCCACCCCAGCTTCGGCGTCTGCTCGGGCGGCGTCGGGTTCGCTCCCCAGGTCAGCCACGGCGAGGACGAGACGTCCATCGTGTAGCGGTTCGCGCGGTTGGGGTACGACGTGTAGTCCCACGCCCTGGTCCAGGTGCCGCCGCTGTCCGTGGAGCGGAAGATCTGGGTGTCGGGCCACCAGGAACTGTACGCGGTGGCCATGACGGTGCCCGGCTTCTGCCGGTCGACCGTCAGCCCGCTGAAGCCGTAGTACGTGTCGGCCTCCGCCACCGGGCTGATGTCCGTCCACGTCCCGGTCGCCGTCGCGTACCGCCACAGCCGGCCCTTGCCGCCGTCGTACGGGCCGCCCTTGTCGCTGTATGCGATGTACAGATAGCCGTTGACGGTATCCAGTACACCCTTGTGGGCCAGGTATCCGGTCGGTTGTCCGGCCAGCCGCGTCCACGTCGCGCCGGCGTCCGTCGACCGGTACACCGCGTTGTCCTTGTCCGCGACCCCGACGTAGATCGTCTTCGTCGCGCTGCCCGACGTCCCCGTGGACTCGTCGAAGGTGACCCAGACGATGCCCTGGTTGTCGGAGGCGTAGCCGCTCGTGTCGCTCGGATCCTGGACGTAGTTGCCGACGTTGGGGAAGTTCGTCACCTGCGACCAGGTCGCCCCGGAGTCCGTCGACCGCCACAGCCCCTTGCCGCTGGGCGCGCCCAGGTACAGCACGCTGTTGCGGTTCGGGTCCACCGCGAGCCGCTCGCCCATGCCCCGGCCGGGCATGTTGCCGCCCAGCTTGAACGGCAGGTCGGCCCTCTGCCAGCTCGCCCCCCGGTCGGAGGAGCGCAGCACGGCCCCGTTGCCCGGGTCCCAGCTGTTGGTGTACGTGCCGACGGCCGCGTACACCTTGTTCGGATCGACCGAGTCGGAGGCCAGGCTCACCACGCCCGTGTGCCCCCAGTCCGCCCAGCCGACCGAGTCCAGCAGCGGGGTCCACGTCTTCGACGACTCCACCCAGCGGTACGCGCCGCCGATGTCGGTGCGCGCGTAGGCGAGGTTCTTCTCCTTGCGGTTGAAGACGATGCCGGGGACGAAGCCGCCCCCGTCGATGCGGGCGTTCTTCCAGGTGTACGACTCTGCCGCCAGGGTCGCTTGCGGGCCGCCGTCGGCCGCCAGTGCGGGCGGGGTGCCCGCGAGCAGGCCGGCGGCGAGCGCCAGGACGGCCGTGAGGATGCGGGTTCTTCGCACGGTGGGGGTCCTTCCTCGCGAAGCCATGTGGAGGAATGTGCGGGGAGATGCGGGGGGGGGGGGGGGGGGGCCGCGGGGGGGGGGGGGGGGCGCCCCCCCCGGGGGGGCTGCGGGTGGGGACCGCCCGGCGGTGGCCTCGTCGTCCGGTGACGAGGCCGCGTACGCGGAGCTTTCGAGCGGTTCCGAGGAAACGCCGTGCACGGCAGCGCCCTTCTGGGGCGCGGGACTGCATCGCTGTGCGGCTCTGCCGCGCGGGCGCGGCCGGCCACACAGCCCGGCAGCCGGACACGGCGCTTCCCGCGGAGCGCCCGGCGGGGACTTATTCGAGGAGCTCCGCGTACGAGCCCATGGCCAGGGCGATGTCCGCCTGGGCCCAGAACCGGTGGTACGTGAAGGACGGCGCGGCCCCGCCCGCGAGGTAGGCCTCGATCTTCGACCAGGCCGGGTCGTCCTCGTAGAAGGAGCGGATCGAGTCGAACGTCGACGACGAGTTGATCGCGTCGCCGTTCGGCATTGTCCCGGTCCAGCCGTTCGGGATGTAGACCGGGTCGTCGAAACGGTTGTAGTCGGCGCGGGTCTCCGGGACGGCGATGCCCAGGGAGTCCTGGTGGTTCTTCCACATGCCGTCGAGGAGCGCCTTGGCCGTGCTCGCGGCCTGGGTGTCACCGGAGCGGTCCGCGTAGTACGTCAGGGTCTTGGCGTACGCGGCGGCCACACCGACGTCGTTGGTGTAGTCGGCGACGGTGACGTGAAGTCCCGTGTTGGCGCCGGGACTCGACGGGTTCCAGGTGTCGGGCTGGCCCGACCACTGCAGCGTCGAGGGGAACCGGAAGGTGCCGTCCGGGTTGACGGTGGTCTGCGACAGCGCCCAGTCGACCCACTTGTCGAGGACGGCCTTCGCGGCCGCGTTCCCCGTCTGCTGGTAGTACTCGGCCACCCGCTCCATCGACCACGCCTGGAAGCCGAACCACTGGTTGGACGGCGGGTCGTGGTAGACGGGCTGCTGGTCGTAGTACATGCCGTAGAACGTGGACTTCCCGGCCGGCGGCGTCGCGTACCGGCCCGCCCAGCTGTTGGTCGCACCGCCCGCGATGGCGCCCTCGGCGGACTGCAGCCAGCGGTAGAACTCCACCTGCCGCTCCAGGGACTTGGCCCAGTCCGCCTGCCCGGTGGCCGACTTCGGCTTCAGCGGGGCGTAGTTGCTCAGCGCGTACGCGGCCAGCGGGTTCTGGTAACCGCCGTGGGCGTGGCTGGAGCCGATGCGCCAGGCCCAGCCCGCCGAGCTGTCGGTGGCACCGCCCCAGGCGTAGTACCAGGAGAGCAGGTAGTGCGAGGCGTCCTTGCCGGTGCCGGCCGGGCAGGCGGAGGCGCCGACACAGTTGCCGATCTTCTTGAAGTACTTGTCGTACATCGCGTACCGCAGGTAGTCGCCCATCTTCGCGGCCTTGCCGACGGTCGCGGAGACGTCACCGCCCTTGCCCTGCTGCTTGGCCCAGATGTCCGCCCAGTACGCGGCCTGCACGGCGCGCGCGTCGGCGTCCGGGGCGTTGGTGAACTTCCACTGCTTGGCGTAGGAGGCGTCACCCGTGAACAGGTCCAGGTATCCGTTCTTCCCGCCGTACTTGAAGGCGTCGCAGGTCGGCTGCGGCACCGTCTCCCACACCGACTCCTGCGCACCGCGCTGGAAGGTGTTGATGTACGACGGGCCGGTGTCCGACGGGCCGGCCTCGCACTTGCCGGGCGCGTTGCCGTAGCCGTAGACGTTGTCGACGTCCTGCAGCCAGTGCATACCGTAGACATCGTCCGTACCGTATGCGGTCTTCAGTTCACCGGCGATCGGATCCGAACCCACCGACACCCCGGTGTCCAGCCGCGCCGGGTACTCGTTGGGCGTGTCCAGCTCCGGCGCGTACGTCGCCGGCTTCGACGCGTTGTAGAAGGAGTTCGTCGGCTGGTCGGCGTGGGTGGGGATCATGTACTTCTCCATGATCTCCCAGGCGCCGTTGAACCTGGTCCAGTCGCCCGTGACCTTGCCGTACATCGCCTGCAGCCAGAGGAGGTAGCTGTAGGCCTCGGAGGTGGTCTCGTGGCCGTGGTCCGGAGCCTCGACGATCAGCGTCTCCACCGAGTGGTAGGGGATGCCCTCGGGGGAGAAGTAGCCGTTCGCCGGGTTGGTGATCTTGCCGTAGAGCTCCAGGAAGCGGGCGTCGTACTCCTTGGACGCGGCGAGCTGGGTGACCGTGACCGAGGCCTTCGCGTGGCCGGTGGCGGTCGACTCGAAGGTCGCCGCGCCCGTGCCCGTGGCGTTGCCCGTGATGGTCACCTTCTGGGCGGTGCTCCAGTTCGACGGCGTGAAGGTGAGGCTTGCGCCGCCGGTCACCGTCAGGCCCGTGTTCCCGCCGGTCCGGGCGGTCGTCACGGTCACGTTGGCCGACGGCTGGGTCGACAGCTTCACCTCGTACGAACCCGACTTGCCCTGCTGCACGGCCAGCTGGTTCGTGGAGGCCACCACGGCCGGTCCCGAGGCGACCGTGATGCCGACCGGCGTCGACGACCCGGACGCGCCCAGGCTGTCGTAGGCCTTCGCCAGCAGCGAATGACTGCCCACGGTCAAACCGGAGGCGGACAGCGTGTACGGCGCGCTGGTGTCGGTGCCCAGCAGGGTCGTGTCGTCGTAGAACTCGACCTTGGTGATGGTCGCGTTGTCGGCGGCCGCGGCGGTGGCCGCGAGCGGCACCGCGTTGCCCTGGGTGTAGACGGCGCCCGGCGCCGGGCTGGTCAGCACGGTGAGCGGGGGCTGATGAGCGCCGACGCAGGGGGTGCCGTTGACGGAGAAGCTCGTGGGGGCGGCGTTGCTGCCGCTGTAGGTGAACTGCGCGCCCGTGCTGACCGCCGCGCCGGCGGCGATCGTCCCGTTGTACGAGGCGTTGTTCACGGTGATCTGCTGACCGGACTGCGCCCAGGTGCCGTTCCAGCCGTTGGTCAGCTTCTGGTTGCCCGCGTAGGAGTACGTCAGCGTCCAGCCGGTGATCGGGTCCGTGCCGCGGTTGGTGAGGGTGAGATCCGCGGTGAAGCCGGAGCCCCAGTCGTTGGTCTTGTAGTCGACGCTGCACTGAAGTGCCGCCGCCTGTGCGGGGGCCGTGCTCGTACTCAGCATGGCCACGGGGAGGGCGAGGGCCGCCACGACGGCGGTCCACAGTCGCCGCGCCGCGCGGCGTCTGCGTGAGGGATCCATGGTGCTGGTTCCTCCTTGCGGCTCGGTGTAGGGGGGAGGAGCAACAAGCCTTGAACCAGTGGGAGCGCTCCCATAGTGCGGAGGGCCTTGAGTGCGGTCAAGGTGCTTGAAGAGTCGAAAAGATTCGACTCAGGAAGTTGAGGGAAAGTCAGCACCTCCCCTGTTCTTTGCCGACACTTGGCGCTAGCGTCATTGACACCAGTGGGAGCGATTCCATCAGTCGGCGCGTCCGTACGGCGTGCCCGAGCTGCAAGGAGTCGCTCATGCGACACCCCCCGCGTTCAGTACTTTTAGCCGTCGCCGGCACGGTCGCCCTCGCCCTGGGCGCCACCCTGCCGGTCGTGACGGCTCAGGGAGCCACGCCCGCGTGCACGGTGGAGTACTCCGTCACCGGCCAGTGGGACGCCGGCTTCCAGGGGGCCGTGAAAGTCACCAACAACGCGGCCGCCGTGAGTGGTTGGAGCCTGAGCTTCGACTTCGCGAACGGCCAGAAGGTCACCCAGGGCTGGAACGCCAAGTGGTCCCAGACCGGTACGACCGTCACCGCGGTGAACGAGAGCTACAACGGCTCGCTCGGCACCGGCGCGAGCGTCAGCGCCGGATTCCTCGCCTCCAGGTCGGGGAGCAACGCCGTACCGACCGCGTTCAGACTGAACGGCACGACGTGCAACGCCGACACCGAACCCACCCCCACCCCCACCCCGACCCCCACGAACCCCCCGACCTCGTCCCCCACGCCCACCGACCCGCCGGACACCGGTGACGGGCCACCCGCGCTGCGCGTGTCCGGAAACAAGCTGGTGGACGCCGGCGGCACCACCCGTCGCCTGCTCGGCGTCAACCGTTCCGGCGGCGAGTTCATGTGCGTCCAGGGCCGCGGCATCTTCGACGGCCCGGTCGACGACGCCGCGATCAAGGCGATCGCCGACTGGAAGGCCAACACCGTCCGCATCCCACTGAACGAGGAGTGCTGGCTCGGCCTGTCCAACATCCAGCCCGCGTACGGCGGCGCGAACTACGTCGACGCCGTCAAGGGCCTGGTGGCCCGTGTGAAGGCGCACGGCATGACGCCCATGCTCGAACTGCACTGGTCCTGGGGCCAGTACACGGGCAACTCGGCCGGCTGCTCCGACGTGCACGCCAGTTGCCAGAAGCCGATGCCGAACATGCGGTACACCCCGACCTTCTGGACCTCGGTCGCCAACACCTTCAAGAACGACCCGGCAGTGGTGTTCGACCTGTTCAACGAGCCCTACCCCGACCGTGCCACCTCCACGGCCACCCAGGCCTGGCAGTGCTGGCGGGACGGCGGCACCTGCCCCGGCATCGGGTACGAGGTCGCCGGTATGCAGGATCTCGTCGACGCCATACGGTCCACCGGCGCCAGGAACGTGATCCTCGCGGGCGGGCTCGCCTACTCCAACGACCTCGGCCAGTGGCTGACGTACCGGCCCACCGACCCGGCGGGCAATCTCGCCGCCGCCTGGCACGTGTACAACTTCAACACCTGCTCCAACGCGAGCTGCTGGAACTCCACGCTCGCCCCGGTCGCCGCCCAAGTGCCGCTGGTGGCAGGGGAGATCGGGGAGAACACCTGCTCGCACGGGTTCGTCGACCAGGTCATGCGGTGGTTCGACGACCGCGGACTGTCGTACCTGGGCTGGACCTGGAACACCTGGGACTGCTCCTCCGGTCCGTCCCTCATCTCGAGCTACGACGGGACACCCACGGCGTACGGCACCGGGCTGCGCGACCACCTGCGCGCCCTGAACGGCTGACACCCGCACGGCCAAAGACCGCACGGCCCCAGACCGCACCACCCACACCGCACCACTCGATACGGCACCACCCGACCCGTACCACCCGACACCCGCAGATGAGAAGGAAACCCTCACTCATGAGCCGTAGCAGAACAGCGATACTCGCCGCGCTGGCGCTGGTCGCCGGCGCGTCCGGGACGGCACTCGCGGTCGTCCCCGCGTCCCCCGGCATCGCCGCCGTGCCCTGCACCGTCGACTACAAGGTGCAGAACGACTGGGGCACCGGCTTCACCGCCAACGTCACCGTCACCAACAACTCGGCCGCCAAGTCGAGTTGGGCGGTGAAGTGGACGTACGCCGGCAGCCAGAAGGTCACCAACGCCTGGAACGCCAAGGTCAGCCAGTCCGGTGCGGCCGTCACCGCCGCCAACGAGAGCTACAACGGCACGCTGGCGACCGGCGGTTCGGTCAGCTTCGGGTTCCAGGGCACCTACAGCGGCACCAACGCGATCCCGGCCACGTTCACCCTCGACGGCGTGACCTGCAACGTCGACGACGGCGGCGGCGGACCCACCACGCCCCCGCCCGGCCCCGGCACCGGCAACAGGGTCGACAACCCGTACGCCGGCGCCAAGGTGTACGTGAACCCCGAGTGGTCGGCGAAGGCCGCCGCCGAACCGGGCGGCAGCCGTATCGCCAACCAGCCGACCGGCGTCTGGCTGGACCGCATCGCCGCGATCAACGGCGTGGGCGGCGGTATGGGCCTGCGCGCCCACCTCGACGAGGCGCTGCGGCAGAAGGGCTCCGGCGAACTCGTCGTCCAGCTGGTCATCTACAACCTGCCCGGACGCGACTGCGCGGCCCTCGCCTCCAACGGCGAGCTCGGCCCGACGGAGATCGACAAGTACAAGACGCAGTACATCGACCCGATCGCCGCGATCCTCGGCGACTCCAAGTACGCCGGGCTGCGGATCGTCACCACCATCGAGATCGACTCCCTGCCCAACCTCGTCACCAACACGGGCAGCCGGCCCACGGCCACCGCGCAGTGCGACGTGATGAAGGCCAACGGCAACTACGTGAAGGGCGTCGGCTACGCCCTGAACAAGCTGGGCGACGTGGCCAACGTCTACAACTACATCGACGCCGGCCACCACGGCTGGATCGGCTGGGACGACAACTTCGGCGCCAGCGCCACCGTCATGAAGGAGGCGGCGACCGCCGAGGGAGCCACCGTCAACGACGTCCACGGCTTCATCGCCAACACGGCCAACTACAGCGCCCTGAAGGAGAACAACTTCACCATCAACGACTCCGTGGCCGGCAAGTCGGTGCGCGAGTCGAAGTGGGTCGACTGGAACCGTTACGTCGACGAGCTGTCGTTCGCCCAGGCCTTCCGCAACCAGCTGGTCTCGGTCGGCTTCAACTCCGGCATCGGCATGCTGATCGACACCTCCCGCAACGGCTGGGGCGGCACCGCACGGCCCGCCGGCCCGGGCGCCACGACCAACGTCGACACCTATGTCAACGGCGGCCGCTACGACCGCCGTATCCACATCGGCAACTGGTGCAACCAGTCCGGCGCCGGCCTCGGCGAGCGCCCGCAGGCGGCCCCCGCGGCCGGGATCGACGCGTACGTGTGGATGAAGCCGCCGGGCGAGTCCGACGGCTCCAGCAGCGCGATCCCGAACGACGAGGGCAAGGGCTTCGACCGCATGTGCGACCCGACCTACACGGGCAACGCCCGCAACGGCAACAACTTGTCGGGCGCCCTGCCGAACGCACCGCTGTCCGGGCACTGGTTCTCCGCCCAGTTCCAGCAGCTGATGCAGAACGCCTACCCGCCGCTGTCCTGACCGACTGAGCACGGGACGGAGCTCCCGCCGGAACCGGGTCGACCACGGCCACGGTCCGGCGGGAGCTCCGCCCGGCACCGCCTCCAGGACGGGGCCGGCCCTAGCAGTAGCTCGACGGGAGCGTGCCGTCGTCCCCGACGACACGCACCTTCGCGACTCCGTCGCCGCCGTCGACATACGCGGCCGTGCACACCACCTGCCGCAGCGCGCTCTCGCCGAGGCTCCGTACGTCGAACGGGAGGACGACGTCCACGACGTCGCGGGACGACTTCACCACCACGCCCTTCTTCCCCAGCCGCGGCAGCCCCGTGCGCAGTCCTGCCTCGCGCTCGTGCGGCATCGGCCCCTCGAACAGGAGGGTCATGACCTTCTGGCCGTCCACCGGACCCATGCCCGCCTTGACGTCCGCGTCCGTCCGGACCTGCCGGCTCACCGGTGCGGGGCGGCCCTCCGAGGAGAGGAAGAAGAGCAGCATCCGCTGCTCGGGGAAGGGGTAGACCGACACCGTGGCGGGCCCGCCGACCTCGATGACGTCGGTCTGCTGCACTCCGCAGCCGGTGAGCAGGGCGGTCACCGCGACGCAGACCGCGAGGGCGCGGCCCACGGCGGTGCCGGGACGCCTCACGCCGTCGCCTCCTCGCCGGGCAGGGGGATCTCGACGGTGAAGACGGCGCCGCCCGCCGGACCGTTCGCGGCCCGGATGGTGCCGCCGTGCAGCCGCACGTTCTCCAGGGTGATGGCGAGTCCGAGTCCGCTGCCCGCCGAGCGGGAGCGGGCCGCGTCCGCCTTGTAGAAGCGCTCGAAGATGTGCGGCAGCACGTCCTCGGCGATCCCGGGACCGCTGTCCGCGACCTCGGTGACCAGCCGCGCCGCGCCGTTCGTCCCCTGTGCCCCGCCCCCGTACGGCTCGATGCGCACCCGTACCACGACCGGGGCGCTGCCGTGCCGCAGCGCGTTGCCGACGAGGTTGGCGACGACGACGTCGAAACGCCGGGGGTCGAGCCGGGCGCGGATCCCGTCGGGCAGCTCGGTCGACACCTGAGCCGGATCCGTCCAGTGACGGTTCGCCAGGGTCTTGCGGATGGTGCGGGCGACGTCGACCTCGTCGGTGTGCAGCTCGGCGGCCCGGGCGTCGAAGCGGGAGATCTCCATCAGGTCCTCGACGAGCACGGCCAGTTTGTCCGTCTCCGCGCTGATCAGCCGGACGGCCGCGGCGGTGTCGGGGGCGAGACGGGCCGCGTCCTCGTCGAGGACCTCGGTGACGGCGAGCATTCCGGTGAGCGGGGTGCGCAGTTCGTGGGAGACGTCGGAGGCGAAGCGACGGGCGCGCGCCTCGGCCTCCCTCAGTTCGCCTACGGTTCGCTCCAGTTCACGCGCCGATTCGTTGAACGTACGGGCCAGCCCGGCCAGTTCGTCGCTGCCCCGGACGGGGATACGGGTGTCGAGACGGCCGCTGCCCATGTTCTGCGCCGCCTTGCGCAGATCACGGACCGGGCGCAGCACACTGCGCGCGGCCAGCAGGGCGGGGACGAGCGCCACCGCGAGCCCCGGAACGGCGCCGTCGCGGGCCGCGACGACCATGGCCCGTACGGTGGCCTCCTCGTCGGCCAGCGGCATCACGGCGTACAGCACGAGCCCGGTGGGGTGCACGGCCTGCCCGGCGCGGAAGACGGCCGGCATGGCGACGGCCAGCCACGGCTCGCCGTCCTTGTCGATGCGCTGGAAGCCGCCCCGGGGCTGCGCGAGCGCGGCGCGCCGCAGTTCGGGGGTGATCACGGTCGATTCCGGTTCGACGCCGGAGGACACCCGCATCGATCCGTACTCGGCGAACACCACCCACGGGTGGGGCTTGCCCTGCCGGGCCAGCGCGCGCAACTGCTCCTGGAGGGGGGCGGGTTCGACGGGCAGGGGCAGGGAGAACTCCTGGACCCGCTCCCGGAACGAGGCCACGGCGGTGTCCTGGGCCTGCTTGAGAATCGCCGTGCGCGCCTCACGGTAGGTCAGGGCCGCGGTGGTCGCAGCGCTGACCGCGGCGACCAGCAGAAAGGCGAGCACCAGCCGGGTGCGCAGCCCGATGCGGGCCCTGAGGAGCCTCACCGCGGGCTCACAGCGGTCCGAAGCGGTAGCCGAAGCCCCGCACGGTCTGGATGTAGCGGGGGCTGCCGGGCACGTCCTCGATCTTGTGGCGCAGCCGCCGTACACAGGCGTCGACCAGGCGGGCGTCGCCGTGGTAGCTGTGCTCCCAGACCTGCTCCAGCAACTGCTGACGGCTGAAGACCTGCTCGGGCGCGACGGACAGATACAGCAGGAGCCTGAGCTCGGAAGGGGCGAGCGCCAGCCGCTCCCCGGCCTTGGAAACGCTCAGTCCGGCACGGTCGATGGCGAGATCGCCGTGGAACTCCACGGCCGGGCGTCCGCCCGGCTCCTCGATGCGCCGCAGCACGGCGCGGATGCGGGCCTCGATCACCTCGGTGCGGGCGGGTTTGACGATGTAGTCGTCCGCCCCGGCCTCCAGCCCGACCACGACGTCGAAGTCGTCGCCCCGGGCGGTGAGCATGATGATCGGCAGCTGGCCCGCCTCGCGCACCCGGCGGCAGACCTGGACGCCGTTCATGCCGGGCAGCATCAGGTCGAGCAGCAGCAGATCGGGCCGGAACACGCCGATCGCGGCGAGGCCCGCCTCCCCGGTGGGGGCGGTGCGCACCTCGTGCCCGCGCCGGCGCAGGCCGAGTTCGATGCCCTCGCGGACGAAGGCATCGTCTTCGATGAGAAGGACGCGTGGCATATGCGGAGTATTCCATTTCCTCAAGTCGGTTGGGACGCACGTCGTTTGGCGTGGGGACGGCTGCGGTCCGGGTGGCTGGTCACACCCGGCGGCGCAGTGCGCGGGGCACCGCCCCGAGGGCGGTTTCCCACTCGGTCAGGCGCAGGGGGCGGGCCGACAGCGCGAAGGCCGCCAGGACGACGACCGCGCCCGTCGTCGCCGCCGCGAGCGGGCCGAACCGGGCCGTGTACGCGACCGTGAGGTGCCCGAGCGCGGCGGCCGGGACCGCGACGACCAGCAGCCGGGCCAGCGCGGCCGTGCTCGGGGAACGTCGCGGCCCGGCACGCCGGCCGCGCCTCCTCGCCGGCGACGCGCCCTCCACCGGCGTCGCCGGGAGCCTGCGGTCCAGCACGTACGCGGTGACCGCCCAGCCCGCGAAGAGCGCCACCGAGTACGCCCCGGCCATCCCGGTGACCGCCCAGCGCGCCGGCAGCACCTGACAGGCGACCGCGGACAGACCCGCGTTGAGCCCGGCGATCACCAGGTTCAGCAGGAAGGGCGTGCGGGTGTCGGAGAGCGCGTAGAAGGCACGGGAGAGGACGTACTGCCCGGAGAAGGCGACCAGCCCGGGCGCGAAGGCCGCCAACGCCCCCGCCATGACCGCGATGTCGTCCGCGCCGGTCCTGCCGTAGCCGAAGACCAGCGCCATCACCGGCTCGGCGAGGACCAGCAGCGCGCAGGCCGCGGGCACCACGGCGGCGGCACTGCCGCGCAGGGCGTACGAGACGTCCCGCCGCACCCCCGCGAGGTCGCCGTCGGCCGCCGCCCCGCTCATCCGCGGCAGCAGCGCGGTCACCAGCGAGACGGTGACGATCCCGTGCGGCACGGCCCACAGCAGGTACGCGTTGGTGTACGCGCTGAACCCGGCCCCGCCGTCGATCCCCTCGGCCGCCGCGCGCTGCCCCGCCGCCGTCGCGAGCCAGGTCACCACCCCGTACGCGAGCTGGTTGGTGAACACGAGCAGCACCAGCCAGCCGGCCGAGCGCAGCGGCCGCGACAGTCCGCTGCCCCGCCAGTCGAACCTCGGCCGCCAGCGCAGCCGTGCCCCGCGCAGGGACGGCAGCAGCGCCAGCGCCTGAGCGGCGATCCCGGCCGTGGTGCCCCATCCCAGGAGCGCCGTCTCGCCCGAGGTGAGCGTGCCCCCGGTGCCGGCCGTCGCCAGATACAGGCCGAAGACGGCGATGACGACCACGTTGTTCAGGACCGGCGTCCACATCATGGCGCCGAACCGGCCGCGCGCGTTGAGCACCTGCCCGAGCAGGGTGAACAGGCCGAGGAAGAAGATCTGCGGCAGGCAGTAGCGGGCGAAGGCGACCGTCATGGCCGCCTGAGCGCCGGTGTAGTCGGTGTACAGCGCGACGATCGCGGGCGCCGCACCCACCGCACCCGCCGTGATCAGCAGCAGCGCCACCCCGCAGACCGTGAGCAGCCGGTCGGTGTAGGCCGCCCCGCCGTCCTCGTGTTCCTTGGCGGCCCTGACCAGCTCGGGCACGAAGACCGCGTTCAGCGCGCCGCCCAGCAGCAGCGTGTAGACGATCGTCGGGACGGAGTTGGCGACCGCGTAGCCGTCGGCGGTCAGCCCCACGCCGAGCGCGGCGGCGACGACGGCGGACCGCACGAACCCGGTGGCGCGGGAGACGAGGGAACCGGCGGCCATGACCGCGCCGCTGCGCAGCACCGACACCCGCCGATGGGCCCCTCGCCCGGCATGGCCGGTGGTGGGGGTGGCCGGCGCGCTCATCGGCGGGCCAGGTACATCTGGAAGGCGCGGTACAGCGTGTGGTTGGCGGTGCCGCCCAACGGCGTCTCCCATTCCCCCAGCGTCTCGACGGCCTGCCCACCCGTGCCGAGCTTCCAGCGCAGCAGCCCGAACGGGCGGTCCTGCGGGTCGAGCGTGGAGGGGATGCCGCGCATGTCGTAGACCTCCGCGCCCCCCGCGTGGGCGTCGAGCATCATCTGCCACTGCAGGGCGTTGGAGGGGCGGACCTCGCGCCGGTGGTCGGCGGACGCCCCGGTCTGGTACCAGACCCTCCGGCCCACCGTGATCATGGTGTGGGCGGCCAGGATCTCGCCCTGGTGACGGGCGAGATACAGCTTCATCCGGTCCGGCTCCTCGGCGTTGAGGGCGGCGTACTGGCGCTCGTAGTACGCGAGTGAGCGGCCGAGACGGAAACCGTCGCGCTCCTCGGTGATCCGCAACAGCCGGTAGAACTCGGGTAGTTCGGCCGCCGAGCCGACCGTCACCCGCACACCCGACTTGTGCGCCCGGCGGATGTTGCGCCGCCACTCCTGGTTGAGCCCGGACCACAGGTCGTCGGCACTGCGCCCGGCCAGCGGCACCCGGAAGACGTAGCGGGGCTGGGCGTCCCCGTCCTCCCCGTCCTCCCCGCAGCGCCGCCAGCCGCGCGACCGCAGCCGCTCCGCCACGGCGGCGCCCAACGGGTCGACCTCGCACGTCAGCACGTCGGACAGGCGCCGCCCGGGGCCCGTCGCCGCCTTGAGGGCGGCGGCGTCCCACCGACGGTAGGCCGGTGACGGCCCGATCCGTACGGCGAACGCCCCCAGCGTGCGCAGATGGTGCAGCAACGGGCCGAGCCAGCCGTCGAGGTCCGGGTCGGTCCAGTCGGCGACCGGCCCCTCGGGCAGGTAGGCGAAGTACTTGCGGGTGCCCGGGAACTGCCGCAGCAGCACCAGCGCCACTCCGCTCAACCGCCCCGCCCCCGGGCCGGTCTCCGGCCCCCAGCCGAGCAGCTCGGCCCGCCATCCGTCCTTCACCGCGGCCCAGGACGGGCACTGCAGAAAGCCGGGGGCCGACGCGGAGCCGGTGCGGGACGCCAGGAACGCGCGGTACGTCTCCGCGGAGACGGTCCTCAGCCACGCCTTGTGCCGACCACAGCCTGCCGTCACGAGCAGCGCTGACACGGGGCCTCCTCGGGGGTGCCGTTGACGGGAACGCGACGAAGATTCACAGGCGTCCATGACCGCGCCGAGCGGCGAATGTGACCGGACCATGACCGTTGTGCTGCACCTGCCGTCACACGGCCCGGACGCCGACGCGGCCCGCTCCTCGCGGCTTAGGGTCCGTCACGTTCCGGCCTCTTCCCGACTTTCACGGAGGTTTCCGTTGAGCCACATACGTGCCGTGACCCGCACGGGCCCGGTGCGCCTGCGCACCGCCGCGACGACCGCCGTCCTGCTGACCGCGGCCCTCACCGCCTGCTCCTCCGACGGCACACCGGCCGCGTCGGACGCGAAGGCCGACGGCGGGGGAGGCGGCCGGCCGGCGACGGTCACCGTGACGCCCCACGGCACGCGGGCGAAGGCGGGCGAGCCGGTGCGGGTCGCCGCGCACGGCGGCACCCTCACCTCGGTCACCGTCACCGACGCCCGGGGCGGCACCCTCACCGGCCGCCTGTCGGCCGACAGACTGACCTGGACCTCGGACCGCAACGCCGCACCCGGCACCGCCTACACCGTCAAGGCGGACACCCGCACGAAGGACGGCACGAGCGGGAACGCGCGGGCGTCGTTCACCACCGCCGCAGCCGACAAGGTCAACAAGGTGGAATGGCGGCCGGGCGACGCCACCACGGTCGGCGTGGCCCAGCCGATCTCCCTGGTCTTCGACCACCCCGTGACCGACAAGGCGGCGGTGGAGAAGCAGCTGAAGGTCACCACCTCGAACGACACCGAGGGCTCCTGGGGCTGGATGAAGGACTGGTCCGGCAAGGACCGGGTCGACTGGCGGCCCAAGGAGTACTGGAAGCCCGGCACCAAGGTGACTTTGGACGCCCGCCTGAACGGCACCGACTCGGGCACGGGCGGCTGGTTCGTCCGCGACTACCGGCTCGCCTTCACCGTCGGCGCACAGCAGGTCGTCAGGGTCGACCTCGACCGCAAGCGGCTCACCGTCGAGCGCGACGGCCGCACGGTGCGGACCTTCGCCGTCTCCGGCGGCACCCCCGGCCCGGAGACCGGCTCCTGGCGGGGCACGGAGGTCGTGATGGCCAAGGAGGGCACGATCCGGATGAACTCCGAGACCGTCGGCCTCGGCGACGCCTACGACCAGGAGGTCGACTACGCGATGCGGCTGACCTGGTCCGGCACGTACGCGCACGCCGCGCCCTGGAACACGGCGTACTTCGGCAGGGCCAACCGGAGCCACGGCTGCATCGGCATGAGCGACGCCGACGCCGCATGGCTCTACGACCAGGTACGGATCGGTGACCCGTTCGAGGTCAAGGGCGCGGAGACCAAGGGCGAGGTGGCCCTGAACAACGGCTTCGGGGACTGGAACGCAGACTGGGACGAGTGGCTCACCAAGAGTGCCCTGAGATGACGGGGACGCGCGACCCGGACATCTCCCGGCGTGATGGTCCGGTGCCCTCCCGGCGTGTTGGTCCGCTGTCCCCGGGGGCCCCGCCCTACGGGTTCTCCCGGGCAAGACCCCGGCGGATCGCGAACTCCACCGCCGAGTAGTCACCGTCCTGCCGCTCCAGCGCGCACGGGACGGCCGGATGCAGCGGGGGCTGGGCCATGAAGCGGGGCCGGGCGCCGTGGTGCGGCTGGGCCGCGTGCACCAGGAACGGATGGCAGAGGTAGACGTCGCCGGGGCGCCCCGTGACGTACGCGACCGGCCGGGCGGCGGAGGCCGCGTCCACCAGCGGGCCCAGCTCCAGGAAGGACGCGCCCTCCTCCCCGTACGGCGCCAGCACCGGCGGCACGTCGAGGTGCGAGCCGACCCGGACGCGCGTCGGGGCGTCGGCCTCGGTCACCTCGCTGAACAGGAACAGCATCAGCAGCGCCCGGTCCTTCGAGCGCAGGTTGGTGAAGTAGTGGGCGCCGCCCTCGGGGAGATAGCTGCCCTCGATGTGCCAGCCGGTGTCGCCGGGCTCCGCCGCGTGCGGAAAACGCAAGGGGAAGGTGCCCAGCGAGTAGCGCGGCTCCCAGCGGCCCGCGCCGACCAGCAGGTCGAACGCCTCGTGCAGCACCGGGGTGTTGGCCGCCGCGGCGAACGGGCCCTGCGCCATACCGCCGACCCGGACCACCGGTTCCTTCCAGGTGCCGGGATCCTCCGGGTCGTACCCCGTCTCCCGCCACAGCAGCCGCGCGCAGTCCTCGGCGACGCGGGGCGGGAAGGCGCCCTCGATCCTCACGAACCCGTCCTCGAGGAAACGCTCCACCAACTCGTCGTCCATCCGGCCATCGTCGGGGATCCGACGCGCGCCCCGCACCCGGTTTTTTGCCGTCTCCGCAACAGCGGTGGCCCCGGCCCGGTGCGTCGGCGCACGCTGACGGCATCCCGAACGAGAGGCTGACCACCATGGCACACCAGCACCACCAACAGCCCCAGCAGCATGCACACCAGGGACACCAGGGCCACCACGGCACCGCCCACAACCATGCCCACGGCCACGGTCATGGTCACCACACCGACATCGACTGGGCCGAGATGGGCCCGCACCTGGAGGCCCAGGCCGAGCTGTTCACGCCCTTGTACGAGCAGGCCCTGTCCTGGCTGGGCAAGGAGGTGACCGAGCCGGGGCTGATCGTCGACGCGGGCAGTGGCCCCGGGGTCGTCTCCTGTCTGTTCGCCGAGACGTTCCCCGGCGCGCGGGTCCTGGCGGTGGACGGCTCCCAGCCGCTCCTGGAGCGGGCGCGGGCCCGCGCCGCCCGCCTCGGGCACGGCGACCGCTTCGGCACGCTCGCCGGTGAACTGCCCGGCATTCTCGACGAGTTGGACTATCCGGCCGATCTGCTGTGGGCCGGCCGCAGCCTGCACCACCTCGGCGACCAGCGCGCCGCCCTCACCGCCTTCGCGCGGCGGCTGGCGCCCGGCGGCACGCTGGCGATCATGGAGGGCGGGTTGCCGCCCCGGTTCCTGCCGCGCGACCTCGGATTCGGCCGCTCCGGTCTTCAGGCGCGGCTCGACGCCCTGGAGGCGGAGTGGTTCGCCCGGATGCGGGCCGACCTGCCCGGCTCCGTCGAGGAGACCGAGGACTGGCCGGCGCTGCTGAACGCCGCGGGCCTGAAGCACACCCGCACCCGCAGCTTCCTGCTCGACCTGCCCGCCCCCGCCCCCGAACCGGCGCGCGCCCACATCGCCACCTCCCTCGGCCGGGTGCGCGAGGCCTTCGGCGACGCCCTCGACGCCGACGACCGCGCCGTGCTGGACCGGCTGCTCGACCCGCAGGACCCGGCGGGTGTGCACCGCCGGCCGGACGTGTTCGTCCTGGCGGCCCACACCGTGCACACGGCGGTGAAGCCCGCGTAGGCGGGCCTGACTTGGGCCAGGAAAGCTTGACTTGGAGAGCGCTCCAAGTGGTGGACTGCGCGTCGTTCACGCAACCACTGGGGGTACACACCATGAGCAGCTCTCCGGACGCGCCGGTCGCACTGATCACGGGCGGCGGCAGCGGCATCGGCGCCGCTGTGGCGCGTCAACTGCTGGAAGCCGGATACCGGGTCACCGTCACCGGACGCGGTGAGGAGCGGCTGCGCTCCTTCGCCGCGGAACTGGGCGACCCGGAGGGGCTGCTGACGGTCGTCGGCAGCACGGCGGACTACGACTCCATACAGTCGGCGGTCGACCGTACGCTCAAGCAGTACGGTCGACTGGACACCGTCGTCGCCAACGCCGGCACCGCCACCCATGACTCCGTCGCCGAGGGCGACCCGGCCGGCTGGACCGACATGGTCCTGACCAACGTGCTCGGTCCCGCCTTCCTCATCCGCGCCTCCATCGACGCCCTGAAGGAGACCCGGGGCCGGATCGTCCTGGTCGGCAGCGTCGCCGGCTTCGTGCCCACCCCGGGCAACATCTACGGGGCGACGAAGTGGGCGGTGACCGGGCTCGCCGAGAACACCCGGCGCCAGGTCACCGAGTGGGGCGTCGGCGTGACCCTGATCGCCCCCGGCCGGGTGGAGACCCCCTTCTGGGACAGCTACGGCAGCCTGCCGCCCGGGCATCTGCTCACCGCCGACCAGATCGCCGACTCGGTGGTGTGGGCGATCCGCCAGCCCGAGGGCGTCGACGTCAACACCGTCGTCGTCCGCCCGATCGGACAGCCCAACTGACGCGTCGAGGGCGCCCCTGCGCAGGGGCGCCCTCGACGGCGTGGGTGTGGACCCGCTCGGCCGATGTCACTCAGCCGGTGTCGCTCACCCGCTGTCGAACGTCGCCGGGTGAGGGCC
>NZ_JBNCAQ010000026.1:0-87694 GCF_049808595.1 Streptomyces aurantiaciflavus
CCCCCCCCCCCCCCCCCCCCCCCCCCCCCCCCCCCCCCCCCCCCCCCCCCCCCCCCCGACCCACCCACCACCACCAAGCGCCCCCGGGAGCAACACCCCGCACGCACCCGAAGGCCCCCGGGAGCAACCCCCACAGGCCCACCCACCCCCACTGTCGGTCCCGCATGCGAGGATCGGCCGCACAGGTCACCCGCCCCGCGCCAGCGAAGGAGCCCCCGATGGCCACGAAGCCCCCCAAGGCCGACCCGGTCCAGGACGCGCCGCAGGTCGCCGAGCCGAAGCACGCGGCCGCGGGCCTGCCGGCCATCGGGCACTCCTTGCGGATCGCCCAGCAGCAGATGGGTGTGAAGCGCACCGCGCTGACGCTGCTGCGGGTCAACCAGAAGGACGGCTTCGACTGCCCGGGCTGCGCCTGGCCGGAACCGGACCACCGGCACGCGGCGGAGTTCTGCGAGAACGGCGCGAAGGCGGTGGCCGAGGAGGCGACCCTGCGCCGGGTCACCCCGGAGTTCTTCGCCGAGCACCCGGTCGCCGACCTGGCGACCCGCAGCGGCTACTGGCTCGGCCAGCAGGGCCGGCTCACCCACCCCATGTATCTCCCCGAAGGGGGAGAGCACTACGAGCCGGTCTCCTGGGAGCGCGCCTTCGACATCGTCGCCGAGGAGATGACCGCTCTGGCCTCCCCCGACGAGGCCGTCTTCTACACCTCGGGCCGTACGAGCAACGAGGCCGCGTTCCTGTACCAGCTCTTCGCGCGCGAGCTCGGCACCAACAACCTGCCGGACTGTTCCAACATGTGCCACGAGTCCTCGGGCTCGGCCCTGTCGGAGACGATCGGCATCGGCAAGGGCAGCGTCCTGCTGGAGGACCTCTACCGGGCCGACCTGATCATCGTGGCCGGCCAGAACCCGGGCACGAACCATCCGCGCATGCTCTCCGCCCTGGAGAAGGCGAAGGCGAACGGCGCGAAGGTCATCACCGTCAACCCGCTGCCCGAGGCGGGTCTGGAGCGCTTCAAGAACCCGCAGACCCCCAAGGGCCTGACCGCGGGCGCCGCTCTCACCGACCTGTTCCTGCAGATCCGCATCGGCGGCGACCAGGCCCTGTTCCGTCTGCTCAACAAGTTGATCCTCGCCGAGCACGACAGCGCCTCCGGCGCGGGGCCGGGCGCCGTCGACGAGGCGTTCGTCCGTGAACACACGCACGGCTTCGAGGAGTTCGCCGAGGCCGCCCGCGCCGCCGACTGGGACGAGACGCTCACCGCGACGGGTCTCACGCGCGCGGAGATCGAGCAGGCCCTGCGGATGGTCCTCGCCTCGGAACGCACCATTGTCTGCTGGGCGATGGGCCTGACCCAGCACAAGCACTCCGTGCCGACGATCCGCGAGGTCGTCAACTTCCTCCTGCTGCGCGGCAACATCGGCCGCCCGGGCGCGGGCGTGTGCCCGGTCCGCGGCCACTCCAACGTGCAGGGCGACCGCACCATGGGCATCTTCGAGCGCCCCGCCCCGGCGTTCCTGGACGCCCTGGAGAAGGAGTTCGGCTTCGCGCCCCCGCGCGAGCACGGCTTCGACGTCGTACGCGCCATCCGCGCCCTGCGCGACGGCGAGGCGAAGGTGTTCTTCGCCATGGGCGGCAACTTCGTCTCCGCGTCCCCCGACACGGCAGTCACCGAGGCGGCCATGCGACGCGCCCGGCTGACGGTGCACGTGTCGACGAAGCTCAACCGCTCGCACGTCGTCACGGGCGCGCGTGCGCTCATTCTCCCCACCCTCGGCCGTACCGAGCGCGACCTGCAGGGCGGCGGCGAGCAGTTCGTGACCGTCGAGGACTCCATGGGCATGGTGCACGCCTCCCGGGGCCGCCTGGAGCCGGCGAGCCCCCACCTGCTGTCCGAGCCGGCGATCGTCTGCCGCCTGGCGCGCCGGGTCCTCGGCGAGACGAGCCGTACGCCGTGGGAGGAGTTCGAGAAGGACTACGCGACGATCCGGGACCGCATCGCACGCGTGATCCCGGGCTTCGAGGACTTCAACGCGCGCGTGGCCCGTCCCGGTGGTTTCGCCCTGCCGCACGCCCCGCGCGACGAGCGCCGCTTCCCCACGGCCACCGGCAAGGCCAACTTCACCGCCGCGCCGGTCGAGTACCCAAGGCTGCCCGCGGGCCGTCTCCTGCTGCAGACGCTGCGCTCGCACGACCAGTACAACACCACGATCTACGGCCTGGACGACCGCTACCGGGGCATCAGGAACGGCCGCCGGGTCGTCCTCGTCAACCCCGAGGACGCCCGGGACCTCCGTATCGCCGACGGGTCGTACGTCGACCTGGTCAGCGAGTGGAAGGACGGGGTGGAGCGGCGGGCGCCCGGTTTCCGGGTCGTGCTCTATCCGACGTCGCGCGGGTGTGCGGCGGCGTACTACCCGGAGACCAACGTCCTGGTGCCGCTGGACGCCACCGCGGACACCAGCAACACCCCGGCCAGCAAGTCCGTCGTCGTCCGTCTGGAACAATCGACGACCGACTGAGCGTTTGCTCAGCCAGTACGGCAGCCGTACAGGTCACGACGAACGGAGCAGGACCCCATGGGCGAGCAGCAGCACGTGAAGTTCCCGCAAGAGGTCATCGACGAGTACGCGGCGCTGGGCGTCGACCTGCCGGCCCTGTTCTCCGCCGGGCACCTGGGCACCCGTATGGGCGTGCAGATCATCGAGGCCTCCGCGGACCGGGTCGTGGGCACGATGCCGGTGGAGGGCAACACCCAGCCCTACGGACTGCTGCACGGCGGCGCCTCCGCGGTCCTCGCGGAGACCCTCGGCTCGGTCGGCTCGATGCTGCACGGCGGCAGCTCCAAGATCGCCGTCGGTGTCGACCTCAACTGCACCCACCACCGCGGCGCGCGCTCCGGCCTGGTCACGGGCGTCGCCACGCCCGTGCACCGGGGCCGGACCACGGCGACGTACGAGATCGTGATCAGCGACGAGGCGGGGCGGCGGGTGTGCACGGCCCGGCTGACGTGCCTGCTGCGGGACGTGAACCCGGGCGACGAGGCGCACCTGCGCACGGCGGGCTGACCCTCGGGAAGGCGGCTGCGCGGAGCCGTTGCTCCGCGCCTCCCGGCGGCCTAGCGTCGGGGCATGACAACGGGAGGATCCTTCCGGCCGGGGGCGATACGGCTGCTCGGACTGGCCTGCCTCGCGGGCGCGTTGGCGACCGGCTGCGGCGGCTTCGGCCACGCGGAGGCCAAGGGCACGGCGAGCGGCACACCGTCGGCGAGCGCGACACCTCCCGAGGATCTGTGCACCCGGATCGTCGCCCACTGGTCGCGTGAGGTGCTCAACAGCGAGACGTACGGGGACTACCAGTCGATGGGGCTGTCCAACGGGCAGTACGAGATCCTGCGGTCCGTCGTGGACGCCGCGCGGGCCGAGCACAGACGTCAGGGGGCCGAAGCCGCGGACGAGCTGATCGACCGCGAGGCGCGGGCGGGCTGCGTGGCGTGGTACCGCTCCGGCGGCCCGGGCAAGGGCCCCTGGCAGTGAGCGGCGTCGGCCCGGTCGAGCCGGGCGAGGGCACACGCGCGTGGGACCCCGCCGACCACCCCGCCGCCACCTCCACCCGCAGGCGCCGGCGCGCCCGGCTCTTCCGCTTCCACGACGCCCACCGCCGCGCCGTCCTCGCCGTCCTGACGGCCGCCGCCCTCCTCGCGGGCGGCGGCTACCTCTACGCGACCCGCCCCCACGACCGTCCAGCGGTCTCCCCCGCACCGCCGTTCCCGTCCCAGGTCGTGAACATCAGCTACCTCGCCCCGCTCTCCGTGCCGCCCGGCACCCGCCCGCGGACCTTCGCCTTCGAGGTGCTCGTGAGCGTGGAGTCCGGCCCGCCGGTCACGACGACACGCCTGACACAGCCGTACGCCGGGCTCTCCCTGGCCTCGTCGCCCCGGACCCCTTTCCGCACCAGGTCGGGTTCCGCCCGCACGATCGTCATCACGATGCAGGTGACCGATTGCGCGACAGTGCCGGAAAACGCCGGACTCCCTTTCCTGGACGTAACGCTGCGTAATAAGCGCGCAATAGAAGACCACAGCTTCATCCTCGGCTCACGCTACGCACAGGACCTCTCCCACGCCCTACAAGTCGCCTGCAGCAACGATTCCGAGTAATCACCAAAACACCTGAGACGCCTGAACGCTTTCGCATCCATCCTGCGAGTTCTCACTATGCGGACAGGGCGAATCGGCCTGAATTCCACTGTTCCACCCCCTCAGTACCGCTCTGCATTACCTCGTGTCATAACAAGAGCGTCACAGCCTTGGTCAGGACCTCCTCCACGTTCCCTCCACCCGTTTAGAGTCACGGCCAGTCACCGCGCGGTCGGAAAACCCCTTGCCGGCCCCAGCGTTCGACTCGGCCTCTTCCAGGGGGGAGGGCCGTGCCAGGGAAAGGACTGGATCGTGCGTCAACGTTCGTTCATCGCCATCACCGCCGCGCTGGCGGCGGGAGCACTCACCCTCACCGCCTGCGGCTCACGCGGCGACGACGGCGACAAGGGCTCCGACTCGGGCAGTGACGGCACCACCGTCACCATCGGCGTCGACGCGCCCCTGACCGGCGACCTGTCCGCCATGGGCCTCGGCATCAAGAACTCCGCCGACCTCGCCGCCAAGACCGCGAACAAGAAGGAATACGTCAAGGGCATCACCTTCAAGGTCGACGCCCTCGACGACCAGGGCCAGCCGTCCGCCGGCCAGCAGAACGCCACCAAGTTCGTCGCCGACAAGAACGTCCTCGGCGTCGTCGGACCGCTGAACTCCAGCGTCGCCGAATCGATGCAGAAGGTCTTCGAAGCCGCCTCCCTCGTCGAGGTCTCCCCGGCGAACACCGGCCCCTCCCTGACCCAGGGCCCGAACTGGCAGACCAGCAAGACCCGCCAGTACAAGTCCTACTTCCGCACCGCGACCACGGACGCCATCCAGGGCCCGTTCGCCGCGCAGTACGTCTACACCACCGCCAAGAAGACCAAGGTCTTCGTCATCGACGACAAGAAGACCTACGGCGCCGGCCTCGCCGCCACCTTCACCGAGGAGTTCAAGAAGCTCGGCGGCACCGTCGTCGGCACCGAGCACATCAACCCCGACACCAAGGACTTCGCCGCGGTCGCCACCAAGGTGAAGAAGTCCGGCGCCGACGTCGTCTACTACGGCGGCGAATACCCGCAGGCCGGCCCGCTCAGCAAGCAGATCAAGGCCGCCGGCGCCAAGATCCCGCTGGTCGGCGGCGACGGCATCAAGGACGACACCTTCATCAAGCTGGCCGGCGCCACCGGCACCGGCGACCTCGCCACCTCCGTCGGCGCCCCCGTCGAGGACCTGCCCTCCGCCAAGCAGTTCGTCGCCGACTACAAGGCCGGCGGCTACAAGGAGGAGTACTCCGCCTACGGCGGCTACGCCTACGACTCCGCCTGGGCCGTCATCGAGGCCGTCAAGAAGGTCGTCGACGACAACGGCGGCAAGCTCCCCAGCGACGCCCGCGCCAAGATCATGGCCGCCATGCAGAACGTGTCCTTCGACGGTGTGACCGGCAAGGTCTCCTTCGACGAGTACGGCGACGCCACCAACAAGCAGCTCACCGTGTACACCGTCGAGAACGGTGCCTGGAAGACGGTCAAGTCCGGCACCTTCACCGGCTGACCCACACCCGCACCACTCACAGAGCCGCGCGGGGCGCTGTTCCACTGGCGCCCCGCGCGGACTCACATCCGGACACATCCGTCTAACTATCCGAAACGTCTCGGAGGACATGCGGTGAACGAACTGCCGCAGCAGCTGGTCAACGGCCTGCTACTGGGATCCATGTACGGGCTCGTCGCCATCGGCTACACAATGGTCTACGGCATCGTCCAGCTCATCAACTTCGCCCACGGCGAGATCTTCATGACCGGCGCCTTCGGCGCACTCACGGTCTGGCTCTGGCTCCCCGACGGCACCACCATGTGGCTCGCCCTACCCCTGATGATCGTCGGCGCGATCATCGTCGCCGTCACCATCGCCGTCGGAGCGGAACGGTTCGCCTACCGCCCCCTGCGAAACGCCCCACGCCTCGCCCCCCTCATCACCGCCATCGGCCTCTCCCTCGCCCTCCAGCAGGCGGTCTGGGCCTGGTACCCCGACGCCAAATCCGCCCGCACCTTCCCGGAGATCCCCGGCGGCCCCTTCGAACTCGGCAGCGTCACCATCCAGACCGGTGACATCTTCCTGCTCTGCGCCGCCCCCATCAGCATGGCGTTCCTCGCCTACTTCGTCATGAAGACCCGCACCGGCCGCGGCATGCAGGCAACCGCCCAAGACCCCGACACCGCGAAACTGATGGGCGTCAACACCGACCGCATCATCGTCCTCGCCTTCGCCCTCGGCGCCGCCTTCGCCGCCGTCGGAGCCGTCGCCTACGGCCTCAAGTACGGCCAGATCGACTTCCGCATGGGCTTCATCCTCGGCCTCAAGGCATTCACCGCAGCCGTCCTCGGCGGCATCGGCAACATCTACGGCGCCATGATCGGCGGCGTCGTCCTCGGCATCGCCGAAACCCTCGCCACCGCCTACATCGCCGACATCCCCGGCATGGACAAGTTCGGCAGCCAGTCCTGGGCCGACGTCTGGGCCTTCGTACTCCTCATCCTCGTACTGCTGCTCAGGCCACAAGGCCTGCTCGGCGAACGCGTCGCGGACAGGGCGTGAAACCGATGACGACACAGACCACCACACCCCAGACCCACACCCCCGCCCCCGCCGCGACCGGCCTCGTCCCCCTCCCCGAACACATCGGACGAGCCCTCGCCCTCGGCGGCAGCGTCCTCGCCGTCATCTCCACCTTCCTCGCCTGGACCTGGACCAGCGCCTTCCCCGGCGACCTCACCGTCTACGGCTACCCCGGCGGCCTCCAAGTCCTCGTCCTCATCACCGGCGCCCTCACCACCCTCCTCTGCCTCTCCTCCTACGGCGTACAGGGCCTCGGCTGGCTCACCCCCGCAGGAGCCGACGCAGCCATCAAACTCGGCGCCCTCGCCACCTTCGCCACCGCCTGGTACACCGTCCTCGCCATCAGCGTCGACCTCGGCGGCCTCGTCAACCTCGAACCCGGCGGCTTCATCGTCGCCATCGCCACCCTCGCCGCCCTCACCGGCGCCCTCGCCCTCCCCTTCCAGCGCCCCGCACCCGACCCCATCGACCCCGACGACACCGGCTGGGAACTCTTCAAGCACAAAGCCCGCCACCAGCGGGAGAACATCAAGGCCGCCTTCACCACCGGCACCACCAAGCCGATCGGCAAGCTCCCGGCATACGCCGAGATCCTGATCATCGTCGCCGTCCTCGCCCTCGGCCTCACCGTCTTCACCTACGGCATCGGCACCGAATACGACGAACTCTTCATCGGCTTCCTCATCAGCGCCGGACTCGGCTTCGCCGCACTCAACAAATCCGGCCTCGTCGCCCAGGCGTCCCAGATCACCTCACGCCACCAGAACATCACCATCTGCGGCGCATTCGTCGCCGCCGCACTCTTCCCCTTCACCCAGACCGACGACCAGTACGCGACCATCGGCGTCTACATCCTCATCTTCGCCACCGTCGCCCTCGGCCTGAACATCGTCGTCGGCCTCGCCGGCCTCCTCGACCTCGGATACGTCGCCTTCCTCGGCGTCGGCGCCTACGCCGCCTCCCTCGTCTCCGGATCACAGAGCTCCCCCTTCGGCGTCCACTTCCCCTTCTGGGCCGCCGTCCTCGTCGGCGCCCTCGCCTCACTCGTCTTCGGCGTCCTCATCGGCGCCCCCACCCTCCGCCTGCGCGGCGACTACCTCGCCATCGTGACCCTCGGCTTCGGTGAGATCTTCCGCATCACCGCCAACAACCTCGACGGCACCTCCGGACCCGACATCACCAACGGCTCCAACGGCATCTCCTCCATCCCCGACCTCAACATCCTCGGCTTCGACTTCAGCCAGCAACACGACATCGCCGGCTTCGCCATCGGCCGATTCGCCAACTACTTCTTCCTGATGCTGCTCATCACCGCCATCGTGGTGCTGGTCTTCCGGCGCAGCGGCGACTCCCGCATCGGCCGCGCCTGGGTCGCCATCCGCGAAGACGAAACCGCCGCCCTCGCCATGGGCATCAACGGCTTCAGGGTCAAGCTCATCGCCTTCGCCGTCGGCGCCTCCCTCGCAGGCCTCGCCGGCACCGTCCAGGCACACGTCACCTACACCGTGACACCCGAGCAGTACCTCTTCGCCGGCGCCATCCCGCCCAACTCCGCCTTCCTGCTCGCCGCCGTCGTCCTCGGCGGCATGGGCACCATCAGCGGACCCCTCATCGGCGCCGCACTGCTCTACCTCATCCCCAACAAGCTCCAGTTCCTCGGCGACTACCAGCTCTTCGCCTTCGGCGTCGCCCTCATCCTGCTGATGCGCTTCCGACCCGAAGGCCTCATCCCCAACCGACGCCGTCAGCTGGAGTTCCACGAGGAGGCGGAAGCGCCCACCGTCCTGACGAAGGCAGGGGCCTGACCACCATGACCACCGACACCATCACCCAGACCGGGCAGACCGTCCTCGACGCCCGCGGCGTGACCATGCGCTTCGGCGGCCTCACCGCCGTCAGCGACGTCAACCTCACCGTCAACAGCGGCGAAATCGTCGGCCTCATCGGCCCCAACGGCGCCGGCAAAACCACCTTCTTCAACTGCCTCACCGGCCTCTACGTCCCCACCGAGGGCGAAGTCCGCTACAAAGGCACCGTCCTGCCGCCCAAGTCCTTCAAGGTCACCGCCGCCGGCATCGCCCGCACCTTCCAGAACATCCGGCTCTTCGCCAACATGACCGTCCTGGAAAACGTCCTCGTCGGCCGCCACACCCGCACCAAAGAAGGCTTCTGGTCAGCCGTCCTCCGACTCCCCGGCTTCCACAAGGCGGAGGCCGCGTCCCGCGAACGCGCCATGGAACTCCTCGAGTTCGTCGGCCTGGACAAGAAGGCCGACCACCTCGCCCGCAACCTCCCCTACGGCGAACAGCGCAAGCTCGAAATCGCCCGAGCGCTGGCGAGCGAACCCGGCCTGCTGCTCCTCGACGAACCGACAGCCGGCATGAACCCCCAGGAGACGCGAGCCACCGAGGAGTTGGTCTTCGCCATCCGCGACAAGGGCATCGCCGTCCTCGTCATCGAGCACGACATGCGGTTCATCTTCAACCTCTGCGACCGCGTCGCCGTCCTCGTCCAAGGCCAAAAGCTCATCGAAGGCGACAGCGCCACCGTCCAAGGCGACGAACGCGTCATCGCCGCCTACCTCGGCGAACCCTTCGAAAACGCCCCCGGCGCCGAAGAACTCGCCGAAGTCGAAGCCGCCGAAGCCAACGCCGACGCCACGACGGACGCCGCGCCCGGCAAGGAGAACGACCGATGACCGCACTGCTCGAAGTCGAAGACCTCCGCATCGCCTACGGCAAGATCGAAGCCGTCAAAGGCATCTCCTTCAAGGTCAACGCCGGCGAAGTCGTCACCCTCATCGGCACCAACGGCGCCGGCAAGACGACCACCCTGCGCACCCTCTCCGGCCTCCTCAAGCCGGTCGGCGGCCAGATCAAATTCAACGGCCGCTCACTGAAGAAGATCCCCGCCCACAACATCGTCTCCCTCGGGCTCGCCCACTCCCCCGAGGGGCGGCACATCTTCCCCCGCATGACGATCGAGGACAACCTCCGCCTCGGCGCCTTCCTCCGCAACGACAAACCCGGCATCGAAAAGGACATCCAGCGCGCCTACGACCTCTTCCCCATCCTGGGAGAGCGCCGCAAGCAAGCCGCAGGCACCCTCTCCGGCGGTGAACAGCAGATGCTGGCCATGGGCCGCGCCCTCATGTCCCAGCCGAAACTGCTCATGCTCGACGAACCCTCCATGGGACTCTCACCGATCATGATGCAGAAGATCATGGCCACCATCGCCGAACTGAAATCCCAGGGCATGACCATCCTCCTGATCGAGCAGAACGCCCAGGCCGCCCTCTCACTGGCCGACCACGGCCACGTCATGGAAGTCGGCAAGATCGTCCTCTCCGGCACCGGCCAGGACCTCCTCCACGACGAGTCCGTCCGCAAGGCATACCTCGGCGAAGACTGAGCCAAGGTTCCGCCCACAGACACGACGAGGCCCGCACCCCACTTCTCCGGGGGTGCGGGCCTCGCCGCCGTACAAGCCGCCGGACCACTCAGCCCTTGGACGCCTTCTTCTCCTCCGCGTCCTGAATAACCGCCTCCGCCACCTGCTGCATCGACATACGCCGATCCATCGACGTCTTCTGAATCCACCGGAACGCCGCCGGCTCCGTCAGCCCGTACTCCGTCTGAAGGATCGACTTCGCCCGATCCACCAGCTTCCGCGTCTCCAACCGCTGAGTGAGGTCCGCGACCTCCTTCTCCAGCTCCTTCAACTCCGTGAACCGCGAGACAGCCATCTCGATCGCCGGCACGACATCACTCTTACTGAACGGCTTCACGAGATACGCCATCGCACCGGCGTCCCGAGCCCGCTCGACCAGATCACGCTGCGAGAACGCGGTCAGCATCAGCACCGGCGCGATCCGCTCCTCAGCGATCTTCTCGGCCGCCGAGATGCCATCCAGCTTCGGCATCTTCACGTCGAGGATCACCAGGTCCGGCTGGTGCTCACGGGCCAGCTCGATCGCCTGCTCGCCGTCACCGGCCTCACCGACGACGGTGTAGCCCTCCTCCTCCAGCATCTCTTTCAGGTCGAGCCGGATCAGGGCCTCGTCCTCGGCGATGACGACACGGGTCGTCAGCGGAGGCACGTGCGACGTGTCGTCGTCGGGCGCGTCTACGGGCTGGGGCGACTCGGGGGAGGTCACGGGGGCTCCTTGTTCAGGGCAGGGGTACTGCTGACAAGAGCCTACCTAGCTGCGCCTCTGCGCGGTGACCCGGTACACTCCTCTCGGGTTGCCCAGCCGGGTTGGCGGAACAGGCAGACGCTGATGTCTCAAACACATCTGTCCGAGAGGACGTGCGGGTTCGAGTCCCGCACCCGGCACCAATAAGCGGAGGATCACGTTCGCGTGGTTCTCCGCTTTTTCATGCACACGGTTGCCGTCAGTTACGCAGAGTGTTCGCATGAATTTCCATGGCGCACAGGTTCGGCAGAAGGCGCTCACACTGCTGCGGGACGGAACGCGGAACGCCGAGGTGGCTCGCCAGCTTGATGTCCCACTCGGCACGGTCAGTTACTGGAAGCACATGGACCGCGCGAAGCGCGGCGAGTGTCCGGGACGAGCCCACCCACCGTGTCCACGCTGCGAAGGCGAGCTGGACGCATCGGCCTACTCCTATCTGCTCGGCCTTTACCTCGGCGACGGCCACATCATCCAGAACCGCGCCATGCGAGCACCCAGCCTGTCCATCACCTGCGCGGACGCGCACCCCGGGCTCATGGACGAGTGCGAGAAGGCCATGCGGTCGGTTCTTCCCGGAAATTCGGTCTGCAGGGTCCGCCGAAAGGGCTGCCAGGAAGTGAAGCTGTACTCCAAGCACCTCTGGTGCCTCTTCCCCCAGCACGGCCCCGGCAAGAAGCACGAGCGCACGATCGCCCTCGAACCCTGGCAGCAGGCCATCGTCGACGCCCACCCCTGGGAGTTCATCCGGGGCCTCATCCACTCCGACGGTTGCCGCATCACCAACTGGACGACCCGCGTGGTCGCCGGCGAACGCAAGCGCTACGAATACCCCCGGTACTTCTTCACCAACGTGTCGGACGACATCCGCCGCCTGTACACGGACACCCTCGACCAGCTGGGAATCGAGTGGACGCGCTGCACCCGCAACGGAAACCCGTACAACATCTCCGTCGCCAAGAAAGCCTCTGTCGCCCTACTCGACACCCACGTAGGCCCCAAGCACTGACTCCCTCCCCTACTTGTCGTCCACCCCGATGTGATGCACCCGCACCAGGTTCGTGGACCCAGAGACCCCCGGAGGCGAGCCGGCCGTGATCACCACCACATCCCCCTTCTCGCAGCGCCCGTACCTCAGCAGCAGGTCGTCCACCTGGTCCACCATCGCGTCGGTGGAATCGACGTGGGGGACCAGGAACGTCTCCGCTCCCCAGGTCAGGTTCAGTTGGGAGCGGGTCGCCGGCTCCGGGGTGAAGGCCAGGAGGGGGATCGGGGAGCGGTAGCGGGAGAGGCGGCGGGCTGTGTCGCCCGACTGGGTGAAGGCGATGAGGAACTTGGCGCCGAGGAAGTCGCCCATCTCGGCGGCTGCTCGGGCGACGGCGCCGCCTTGGGTGCGGGGTTTGTTTTTCTCGGTGAGGGGTGGGAGGCCCTTGGCGAGGATGTCCTCCTCGACCGCTGCCACGATCTTCGCCATGGTGCGGACGGTCGCGACCGCGTAGCGGCCGACGCTGGTTTCGCCGGAGAGCATCACTGCGTCGGTGCCGTCGATGACTGCGTTGGCGACGTCCGATGCCTCGGCCCTGGTGGGGCGTGAGTTGTCGATCATGGAGTCGAGCATCTGGGTTGCGACGATGACCGGTTTGGCGTTGCGTTTGGCCAGTTTGATGGCGCGTTTCTGGACGATCGGGACCTGTTCGAGGGGCATTTCCACGCCGAGGTCGCCGCGGGCGATCATGATGCCGTCGAAGGCGGCGACGATGTCTTGGATGTTGTCGACGGCCTGGGGTTTTTCCACTTTGGCGATGACGGGGAGGCGGCGGCCTTCTTCGTCCATGATGCGGTGGACGTCGAGGATGTCCTTGCCGCTGCGGACGAACGACAGGGCGATGATGTCGAAGCCGGTGCGCAGTGCCCAGCGTAGGTCGTCTTCGTCTTTTTTGGAGAGTGCGGGGACGGAGACGGCGACTCCGGGGAGGTTGAGGCCTTTGTGGTCGGAGATGATGCCGCCTTCGATGACGCGGGTGTGGACGCGGGGGCCGTCGGTGTGGGTGACTTCGAGGCAGACTTTGCCGTCGTCGACGAGGATGCGTTCGCCGGTGGTGATGTCGTCTGCGAGGCCGTCGTAGGTGGTTCCGCAGGTGTGGCGGTTGCCTTCTGCTCCTTCCTCGACGGTGATGGTGAAGGTGTCGCCGCGTTCGAGGAGTACGGGGCCTTCGGTGAAGTGGCCGAGGCGGATTTTGGGGCCTTGGAGGTCGGCGAGGGTGCCGACGTTGTGGCCGGTTTCGTCGGTGGCCTTGCGTACGTGTTGGTAGCGCTCCTCGTGTTCGGCGTGGGTGCCGTGGCTGAGGTTGAAGCGGGCGATGTCCATTCCTGCGTCGATCAGGTGTTTGATCTGGTCGTAGGAGTGGGTGGCGGGGCCCAGGGTGCAGACGATTTTTGCTCGGCGCATGGTTCGAGCCTATGACTTACCGCTGGGTAGCGAATTTGGTGGCGTATGGCTGCTCAACGACCTTTGGGTGAAGGCTTGTTGACGGGTGTTGCATTGTGCGGGTGGTTGCTCTGATGAGCGACTTGTGGCGTCCGAAAGGGTGAATTCAGAGGGTTGGCGGAATCATGGTGAACTGTGCGCTGACTTCTGCCTGGATGCGAATGCGGCGGGGTTCGAGGTCGAGGGGTTCGGGGGCGGTTTCGGTTTCGATGGCGGCTGCGGACATGCGGACGGTTCGGCGGTCGAAGGCGGAGCGGGTGCGGGGGCCCTGGGTGCCGGTGTCGGTGAGTTGGAGGAGGGCGGCGACGGTGGTGCCGAGGGCGTCGGCGTATTCGTGGGCGCGTTGGACGGCCGCTTGGACGGCTTGTTGGCGGGCTTGGCGGTGGGTGGGTGAGTCGGGGCGGAGTTCCCACCAGGGTCCGTCCACTCGGGTGAGGTCGAGGTCGGCGAGGCGGGTGGTGAGTTCGCCGAGGGTGGTGAAGTCGGTGAGGTCGGCGGTGAGGTGGATGGTGCCGTGGTAGGTGTGGATGCGTTCGCCGCGGCCTCGGTGGGTGAGTTCGGGGGTGATGGAGAGGGCGCCGGTGGCGAGGTTCTCGACTGCGTCGCCGTAGGACTTGATGAGGTCGAGGGCGGTGGTGTTGCGGCGGGTGAGGTCGTCGAGGGTGGTGCGGCGGTCGCGGCCGCGGGCGGTGACGGTGATGCCGATGCGGGCGATCTCGGGGTCGACTTCGAGGGTGGTTTCGCCGCGGACGGTGAGGAGGGGGGCGTCGGGGGTGCCGTGGGTTGGTTTGGCGGGGGTGGTCATACGTCCCACTCTGGCAGGCCTTACCTGGTTATGGGGCGGGAGTTGCACAGGTGGGGTCACCAGATCGCAATCTCGGAGGCCTGTTGTGCGTCGCCATGTCCGGGTCAGAATCTACGCGCGTTATCTACGCGCGTCGTTGACCGTTGTTCCCCGAGGAGCAAGACATGCCGTTGAACCGCCGGAAGTTTCTGAAGAAGTCCGCCGTGACCGGGGCGGGGGTGGCTGTCGCGGGCGCGGCTGCGGCTCCGGCGGCGCAGGCGGCCGAGGCGCGGCAGCCGGTTGGGCGGCCGAAGCGGTACTCGTTCACCGTGATGGGCACGACGGACCTGCATGGGAACGTCTTCAACTGGGACTACTTCACGGACAGGGAGTTCGACGACAAGGCGCACAACGACGTCGGTCTGGCGAAGATCTCCACTCTGGTGACTCGGATCCGCGAGGAGAAGGGTCGTGGTAACACCCTTCTCATCGACGCGGGTGACACGATCCAGGGCACGCAGTTGTCGTACTACTACGCCAAGGTGGACCCCATCACCGCCAAGGGCGGGCCGGTGCATCCCATGGCGCAGGCGATGAACGCGATCGGCTACGACGCTGCCGCGCTCGGCAATCATGAGTTCAACTACGGCATTCCGGTGTTGCGGAAGTTCCAGGAGCAGTGTCGTTTTCCGCTGCTGGGTGCGAACGCGTTGGACGCGAAGACGTTGCGGCCGGCGTTCCCGCCGTACAGCATGCACTGTCTGCGTACGCCGTTCGGCCGTGATGTGAGGGTGGCGGTCCTGGGTCTGACGAATCCGGGTATCGCGATCTGGGACAAGGCGAATGTGCAGGGGAAGATGACGTTCCCGGGTCTGGAGGAGCAGGCGGCGAAGTGGGTGCCGAAGCTGCGGTCGATGGGTGCGGATGTCGTGATCGTGTCGGCGCACAGTGGTTCGTCGGGGACGTCGTCGTACGGTGACCAGTTGCCGTACATCGAGAACGCGGCGGGGCTGGTGGCGGAGCAGGTGCCGGGGATCGACGCGATTCTCGTGGGTCATGCGCACACGGAGATTCCGGAGTACTTCGTCACGAACAAGGAGACGGGCAAGCAGGTGGTGTTGTCCGAGCCGCTGAAGTGGGGGCAGCGGTTGACGTTGTTCGACTTCGAGTTGGTGTGGGGCAAGGGGCGTTGGACGGTCGAGAAGGTGGGTGCGCGGGTCCTGAACTCCAACACGGTGGAGGAGGACCCGAGGATCGTGAAGCTGCTGGGTGACGAGCACGAGAAGGTCGTGGGGTACGTCAACCAGGTCATCGGTACGAATGTCGCCGAGATGACGTCGGTGGAGGCGCCGTACAAGGATGTGCCGATCATCGATCTGATCAATCACATCCAGGCGGACACGGTGAGGCAGGCGCTGGCGGGTACGGAGTACGCGGCGCTGCCGGTTCTGTCGCAGGCGGCGGCGTTCTCGCGGAGCGCGGTCATTCCGGCGGGTCAGGTGACGATCCGGGATGTGGCGGGTCTGTATGTGTTCGAGAACACGCTGGAGGCTCGTCTGATGACGGGTGCTCAGATGAAGGCGTATCTGGAGTACTCGGCGAACTACTACGTGCAGACGGCGGCGGACGCGGTGGTCGATCCGGCGAAGCTGACGAACGCGAACGGTACGCCGGACTACAACTATGACGTGGTCAGTGGTCTGACGTACGAGATCGACATTGCGAAGGCGGCTGGTTCGCGGGTGTCGAACGTGCGGTTCGAGGGGGTGCCGCTGGCGGACGACCGGCAGTTCGTGTTCGCGGTGAACAACTACCGGGCGAACGGTGGTGGCAATTTCCCGTACGTTGCGGCGGCGAAGTTGCTGTGGTCGAACTCGGACGAGATCCGTAACACGATGATCGCCTGGGTGAAGGCGAAGGGGTCGATCGATCCGGCTGAGTTCGCGTCGGTGGACTGGAAGTTGACGCGGGACGGGACGCCGGTGTTCTAGTTCGTGCGTCGGCGTCGGTCGTGCGCGGGGGCGGTGGGGTGTGTGTGCCCGCCGCCCCTGTGGCGTTCTATCGGTGTTCGGTGAGGGGGATCAGGGTTGTGTGGGGTTGTCGGGCTGCGGGGATGTGGGGTTGGGGGTGGAGGCCGAAGGTGGTGAAGGCCGTTCGGGTGGGCTGGGGGTAGGTGTCCTTGCCGGTGATGCTGTTGAGGATGGTGGCGCTGCGCCAGGCGGCGAGGCCGAGGTCGGGTGCGCCGACGCCGTGGGTGTGGCGTTCGCCGTTCTGGATGTAGATGTTGCTGCCGGTGGCGGTGATGGTGGGGTCGAGGACGAGGCGGAAGTGGTCGTCGATGCGGGGGCGTCCGGCGGTGTCGCGGTGGAGGTGGGGGTGGAGGTCGGCGAGGAGGTGGTCGAGGGGGCGTTCGCGGTGGCCGGTGGCGAGGATGACGGCGTCGGTGGTGAGGCGGGTGCGGGTGTTCTGCTGGATGTGTTCGAGGTGGAGTTCGATCTTGGTGGTGGTGAGGCGGCCGGCGGTGCGGACGCGGACGCCGGGGGTGAGGACGGCGTCGGGCCAGTGGCCGTGGAGGGTGCGGCGGTAGAGCTCGTCGTGGATGGCGGCGAGGGTGGTGGCGTCGATGCCTTTGTGGAGTTGCCATTGGGTGGCGTTGAGGCGGTCGCGGACGGGTTCGGGGAGGGCGTGGAAGTAGCGGGTGTAGTCGGGGGTGAAGTGTTCGAGGCCGAGTTTGGAGTACTCCATGGGGGCGAAGGCTTCGGTGCGGCCGATCCAGTGGAGGCGTTCGCGGCCGGTGGGGCGGTGGCGGAGGAGGTCGAGGAAGACTTCGGCGCCGGATTGTCCTGAGCCGACGACGGTGATGTGGTCGGCGGTGAGGAGGGTGGTGCGGTGGTCGAGGTAGTCGCAGGTGTGGATGACGGGGACGCCGGGTGCGTCGGCGAGGGGGCGGAGGGGGTCGGGGATGTGGGGTTGGGTGCCGATGCCGAGGACGACGTTCTTGGTGTGGGTGCGGTTGACGGTGGTGGGTTTTCCGTCGGTGTCGAGTGGGGTGAAGTCGATTTCGAAGAGGTTGTGTTCGGGGTTCCAGCGGATGGCGTCGACGTGGTGGTGGAAGTGGAGGGTGGGGAGGTTTTCGGCGACCCAGCGGCAGTAGGCGTCGTATTCGGCGCGTTGGATGTGGAAGCGTTCGGCGAAGTAGAAGGGGTAGAGGCGGTCGCGGTTCTTGAGGTGGTTGAGGAAGGTCCAGTTGCTGGTGGGGTCGGCGAGGGTGACGAGGTCGGCGAGGAAGGGGACTTGGATGCGGGCGTCGTCGAGGAGGAGGCCGGGGTGCCAGTGGAAGGCGGGGCGTTGGTCGTAGAAGGCGGTGTGGAGTGCGGTGAGGGGGTGGGCGAGGGCGGCGAGGGAGAGGTTGCTGGGGCCGATGCCGATGCCGACGAGGTCGTGGGGGGTGCTGGGTTTTGCGGGTGGGGGGGTGGTCATGTGGGGGTGTTTCCTTCCACCAGTTTCAGGAGGGCGGCCAGGTCGTCGGGGTGGGTGTGGGGGTTGAGGAGGGTGGTTTTGAGCCAGAGGCGGCCGTCGAGGTGGGCGCGGCCGAGGACGGCGCGGCCGTCGGTGAGCAGGTGGCGGCGTAGGGCGGCTACGGCGTCGTCGGTGGCGTTTTTGGGGCGGAAGAGGACGGTGCTGAGGGTGGGGGTGTCGTAGAGGTCGAAGGCGGGGTGGTCGCGGATGGTTTCGGCGAACTGGTGGGCTTGGGCGCAGACTTGGTCGACGAGGGTGGCGAGGCCGGTGCGGCCGAGGGTTTTGAGGGTGACGGCGATCTTGAGGATGTCGGGTCGGCGGGTGGTGCGCAGGGAGCGGTCGAGGAGGTCGGGGAGGCCTGCGTCGGTGTCGTCGTCGGCGTTTAGGTAGTCGGCGTGTTGGTGGAGGGGGGTGAGGTCGTGGGGGTCGTGGACGGCGAGGAGGCCGGCGGCGACGGGTTGCCAGCCGAGTTTGTGCAGGTCGAGGGTGATGGTGTGGGCGGTGTCGAGGCCGGTGAGGCGGGTGCGGTGGCGGTCGCTGAAGAGGAGGCCGCCTCCGTAGGCGGCGTCGATGTGGAGGCGGGCGCCGTGGGTGGTGCACAGGGCGGCGATGTCGGGGAGGGGGTCGATGAGGCCGGCGTCGGTGGTGCCGGCGGTGGCGGCGACCAGGAGGGGGCCGGGGAGGTGGGTGAGGGTCTCGGCGAGTGCGGCGGGGTCGAGGGTGCCGGTGGGGGTGGGGAGGGCGACGGGGTCGGGCAGGCCGAGGAGCCAGGCGGCGCGGGGCAGGGAGTGGTGGGCGTTGGTTCCGTGGACGAGGCGTAGGCCGGTGCCGTGGCGTTCGCGGGCGAGGAGGAGGGCGAGGTGGTTGGATTCGGTGCCGCCGGTGGTGACGAGGGCGTCGGCCATGCCGGCTTCGTGGGCGAGGGTGCGGGTGACGAGTGCTTCGAGTGCGGAGGCGGCGGGGGCCTGGTCCCAGGAGTCGAGGGAGGGGTTGAGGGCGGAGGCGGCGAGGTCGGCGGCGGTGGCGACGGCGAGGGGTGGGCAGTGCAGGTGGGCGGCGCACAGGGGGTGGGCGGGGTCGGCGGCGCCTTCGGCGAGGGTGCGGACGAGGGTGTGCAGGGCGGTGGGGTCGCCCTGGTCGGGGAGGATGTCGCCGACGGCGTCGTGTACGCGGGCGGCGACTGTCGCCGGGCCGCCGGCGGGGAGGGGGCCGCGGCGGGTCTCGGTGCCGGTGCGCAGGGCGTGGAGGACTGTTTCGAGCAACGGCCGTAGCGCGTCGGGGCCTTCGGGGCCCGAGGCGAGGGGCGGAAGGCTCATGGGACTCCTGTCGGGGTGGGGAGTCCCAGTGTGGCGTCGGGCGGTGCGAACTGGCCTGGCAGCGGGGGATGTGGACCCGAAAGTAGGAGGCCGGGGGCCGGTTGCGGACGTGCGGGGGGGGCTTGCCGGTCGCGGGCGTGCCCGCTTCGGTGCTGAGGGGGCCTTGTCCTCGGAGCGACTTTCCCGTGAGGGGCCCCCGGGCGGGCTGGGTTGACCCGTCCGGGGGTGGCCGGCCGGCGGTTGACGGCCGGGGGTGGACGGCCGGGGGTGGACGGCCGGGGGTGGCCGGCCGACGGTGGACGGCCGACGGTTGACGGCCGGCGGTTGCTCTACGCCTCCTGGACCCGCAATGCCCGTCCCAGGTCGTCGAGTTGGTCGACGAGCTTGCGTCGCAGTGCCGGGATCGGGTCGCTGTCGCGCAGGCAGGCCTGGCCGAGGCTGAGGTTCTCGGCGTCGACGGCGTGGGCGGGGAAGGCCCAGCGGCCGGCGGCGTCGGCGATGGCGGGGCCTCGGCGGGCGGCGAGGGTGACCGCGTCCTTGTAGAAGCGGGGGATGTACTCGCGGACGAGGTCGGCCTGTTCGGGCTGCCAGAAGCCCTGGGCGGTGGCGGTGAAGAGGTAGTTGGACAGGTCGTCGGTGTCGAACATGGCGGCCCAGGCGGTGCGCTTGGCCTCCGGGTCGGGCAGGGCGGCGCGGCAGCGGGCGGCGCCTTCCTGGCCGGTGGCGGAGGGGTCGCGGTCGAGTTCGGCGGCGATGGCGTTCTCGTCGGTGGCGCCGAGGACGGCGAGGCGGGCGAGGACGCGCCAGCGCAGGTCGGGGTCGAGTTCGGGGCCGCCGGGGACGGTGCCGTCGGCGAGCCAGGCGGCGATGGTGTCGGGGTGGGCGGCGACGTCGATGAAGTGGCGTACGGCGATCAGGCGCAGGCCGGGGTGGTCGCCGTCCTCGGTGCGGCGGATGAGGTCGCGGCACAGGGAGGTGAGGGTGGCGAGGGCGGCGGGGCGTTCGTCGGGGGTGAGGTAGCGGCCTGCGACCTGGGCGGAGGCGAAGGTGAGGACGCCTTGGACGAGGGCCAGGTCGGTCTCGTGCGGGAGGTGGGTGCGGGCGGTGTCCAGGTAGGCGGTGGGGGCGAGGTCGCCGTCGCGGACGGCGTCGCGCAGGGCGTTCCAGACGACGGCTCGGGTGAGCGGGTCGGGCAGGCGGGACAGGCCGGTGCGGACGGTGTCGAAGGACGCGGTGTCGAAGCGGATCTTGGCGTAGGTGTGGTCGCCGTCGTTGAGGAGGAGCAGGGCGGGGCGCTTGCCGATGGGCTGGGGTGTGGTGTGGGGGATGTCGAGGTCGAGGCGTTCGCGCAGGGTGAGGCGGCCTTCGTCGCCGAGGTCCTGGTCGTAGAGGCCGACGGCGATGCGGTGGGGGCGGCTGCCGGTGTGTTCGACGGTGAGGGTGCAGGTGCCGGCGTCGGTGGTGACGGTGGGGGTGAGGGTGTCGACGCCGGTGGTGCGCAGCCAGGCGTCGGCCCAGGCGTGGACGTCGCGTTCGGTGGCGTCGGCGAGGGAGTCGATGAAGTCGGCGAGGGTGGCGTTGGCGAAGCGGTGGCGGGCGAAGTGGGTGTTGATGCCGGTGAGGAAGTCCTTCTCGCCGAGCCAGGTCACCAACTGGCGTAGTGCGGAGGCGCCCTTGGCGTAGGAGATGCCGTCGAAGTTGAGCAGGGCGGAGGCGGTGTCGTCGACGGCTTCGGGGGCGACGGGGTGGGTGGAGGGGCGTTGGTCGGCGTCGTAGCCCCAGGCCTTGCGGGCGACGCCGAAGTCGACCCAGGTGTCGGTGAAGCGGGTGGCTTCGGTGAGGGTCTGGTAGCCCATGTACTCGGCGAAGGACTCGTTGAGCCAGATGTCGTCCCACCACTTGAGGGTGACGAGGTCGCCGAACCACATGTGGGCCATCTCGTGGGCGATGACCATGGCGCGGGTCTGGCGTTCGGTGTCGGTGACGGCGGAGCGGTAGACGAACTCGTCGCGGAAGGTGACGAGTCCGGGGTTCTCCATGGCGCCGGCGTTGAACTCGGGGACGAAGGCCTGGTCGTAGGAGTCGAAGGGGTAGGGCTCCTCGAACTTCTCGTGGTAGCGGTCGTAGCACTGGCGGGTGATGTCGAGGAGTTCGTCGGCGTCCGCGTCGAGGTGGGGGCCGAGGGAGCGGCGGCAGTGGAGGCCGAAGGGCAGGCCGCGGTGTTCGGTGCGGACGGAGTGCCAGGGGCCTGCGGCGACGGCGACGAGGTAGGTGGAGATCAGGGGGGTGGGGGCGGCGTGCCAGCGGCCCTCGCCGAGGTGTTCGGTGATGCCGTTGGCGAGGACGGTCCAGCCTTCGGGGGCGGTGACGGTGAGGTCGAAGACGGCCTTGAGGTCGGGCTGGTCGAAGGCGGCGAAGACGCGCTGGACGTCGTCCATGAAGAGTTGGGTGTAGACGTAGGTCTCGCCGTCGGAGGGGTCGGTGAAGCGGTGCATGCCCTCGCCGGTGCGGGAGTAGCGCATGGCGGCGTGGACGCGCAGTTCGTGGTCGCCCGCGGTGAGGTTCTTCAGGGGCAGGCGGTTGTCGTCCAGGGTTTCCGGGTCGAGGGGTTTGCCGTCGAGGGTGACGGAGCGCAGGTGGGCCGGCTTGAGCTCGACGAAGGTGTCCGCGTCCGTGCGCGCGGTGAACCGGATGACGGTCAGGGACTCGAAGGTCTCGTCGCCGGTGGTCAGGTCGAGTTCGATGGTGTAGCGGTGGACGTCGAGGTGCTGGGCACGGGTCTGCGCTTCGTCGCGCGTCAGTACGGACATGCAGGCCATGCTGCCTGATGGGGCGGGTAGGGCGCAGGGGCGGACCGGTACGCACTGTTTTTCCCGTCCCGCGCCCAAGGTACGGGGATGGGTGTGTGCGCTACGGCGCTGTCGGTGCGGTGGTGCCCGGGGTGCGGGCGTCGGTGTCGCGTTGGACGGGGACGCGGGCGGGCGGGGGCGTGTCCTCGGTCGTGGGGTCGCCGGGGTCCTTGACGAGGGCGCGCAGGGTGCGTACCTCGTGTTCGAGGGCGAGGTGGCGCAGGTGGGCGTCGTAGAGGTAGCGGACCTTGGTGCGCAGGGCCCAGGGGTCGACGGGTTTCATGACGAGGTCGGCGACGCCGAGGGCGAAGGCGGCGGCCGTGAGGTCGTGGTCGGGGCCGAAGCCGGTGAGCAGGATGACGGGGATGTGCTGGGTCTGCTCCAGGCGCCGCATGTAGCGGACGACCTCGAGTCCGCTGACGCCGGGCATGCGGACGTCGAGCAGGAGGAGGCCGACCTGGCCGCGCAGCACCTGTTTGAGGGCTTCGTCGCCGGTGGTGGCGCGGGCGAGCAGGTAGCCCAGCGGGGCCAGGGCGCTCTCCAGCGCGTAGAGCGTGTCCTGGTGGTCGTCGACGATGAGGATCTTCGCATCCGGCGGCATGACCCGATGTCCCTCCCGCGATGGGAGCACCAGCTTACGTCCGAACGCTGACGGGGCGTGCCCGGTGGCTGACGCGCAGTGCCCGCCGGTGGGGGGTGCGGGGCGCGGCCCCGTCGGGTCTCGCGGGGCCGGTGTCGGCGGTGCGGGGTGGTGTCCGTCGAGGTCAGGCCCGGGTGTCGTGCAGGGTGTCCTCGGCGATGCGCTCGTGGTGGCGGATCACCTCGGCGATGATGAAATTGAGGAACTTTTCAGCGAAGGCCGGGTCCAGCTTTGCGCTCTCGGCGAGGGCGCGCAGCCGGGCGATCTGGCGGGCCTCGCGGGCCGGGTCGGCGGCGGGGAGCTGGTGGCGGGCCTTGAGGTGGCCGACCTGCTGGGTGGCTTTGAAGCGTTCGGCGAGCATGTGGACGACGGCCGCGTCGATGTTGTCGATGCTGTCGCGCAGCCGTGCCAGTTCCTCGTGGACGGCGGGGTCGACGTCACCGGTTCCGTTGGTGCTGGTGGTCATGGGCGTTCACCCTAGTGTGTCGCCGGTGCGAGGGCGGGTGCGGGAGTGTCGGGGGCCCTCGTACAGTGGATTCGGGTTCACGGCGTGTTGGGGGTCGGGCGTGGGCAACGGCGGACCGGTCGAGCACGGCTACCCGCATCTGGAGACGGTGCGGGCCGCCATCACGGCGCTGTACAGGCGGTTGTCGTACGACACCGTGCATCAGTTCGCGACGAGTGTGGCGCCGGTGGATGTGGCGTTCTGCGACACGGATGATCTTCATCTGGGGGCGCAGCGGGTGGCGCGTGAGCTGGTGCGGCACTTCCGGTTGCCGGACGCGCGGATGGTCGTCGGTTTCCGGGAGATGGTGTACGCGGCGAATGTGGAGCTGGCGGCGGGTCCGGAGTACTTCGTCGAGTTGAACGAGCGGTTCCGTACGCATCGGCGGGACATCGGTGCGGCTCTGGCGCACGAGATCATGCATGTCTTCCTGCACCGGCTGGACCTGTCGTTTCCCGGCACGCGTGACAACGAGATCCTGACGGACACGGCCACGACCTATCTGGGGGCGGGCTGGCTGCTGCTCGACGCGTTCCGGGAGGACGCGGACTCCTCGCAGAAGCTGGGGTATCTGACCCCGGAGGAGTTCGGGTACGTGCTGGCCAAGCGGGCGGTGGTCTTCGGTGAGGATCCGTCGGTGTGGTTCACCAGTCCGCAGGCGTACACGGCGTATGTGAAGGGCAGGGAGCGGGCGCGGCTGGACGAGCAGCAGCCGCCGCTGACGGCGGCCGGCTGGGCGGGCCGGCGGCGCTATGCGCGCGACCGGCGGCACGCTCAGGACCATCGTCTCGTCGCCGCCGTCCCGGACGCCTCGTACGCGTTCGTCCCGGACGCCCGGGGGCCGTTGCGGGTGACGTTTCCCTGTCCGACGTGTCATCAGCGGATCAGGGTGCCGGTGCGGGGGCGGGTGAGGGCGCGGTGTGCGTTGTGCCGGACGGTGCTGGAGTGCGACACGTAGGGGTACGGGGCCGTAGGGCGGTACGGCGTCGCATGCCGGTACGGCGCCCCTCGGATGCCGGTACGGCGTCGAGGGGGCTGCCCGTGTCGGGAGCCCCCTGAACGAGCCGGTGCCGGCTCACTGGTCGTCGGTCGTCGGTCGCCGGACCGGCCGGCGGTCCTCAGCCGCCGGAGTGGCCGGCGGTCCTCAGCCGCCGGAGTGGCCGGCGGTCCTCAGCTGCCGGAGTGGCCGGCGGTCGCCGTGCGTGGCAGCAGCGCGCACAGTGCCGCGCACAGCAGGAATCCGCCCGTCACCCAGGGCATCGCCGTGTCCAGCGCCTCGGTCAGGCCGTCGTCGGCGTGGCCGAAGAAGACCGTGCCGATGATCGCCGCGCCGAGGGCGCCGCCGAACTGCTGGGCGGTGGAGAAGATCCCGGACGCCCCGCCGGCGAGGTCGGCGGGTACGGCGGAGAGGACCACGTTCACCAGCGGTACGACGAGGAAGCCGAGGCCGGCGCCGGCCACCGCCAGTCCGGGCACCAGTGGCCACGCCCCGGTGTGGGTGGGTGAGGCGTCGGCGACGGCCGACCAGACCCAGGCGAAGCCGCCGGCCATCAGCAGCGCTCCGGCGCCGAGCACGTGCCGGCCGTGGCGTACGGCGAGCGCGTCGGCGGCCGGGGCGGTGAGGAAGCCGCCGACGGAGAAGGCGACGGTGAGCACGCCGGCCTGCATCGGGGTGTACCTCTGGCCTGCCTGCAGCCAGACGGCGAAGACCAGGAAGAAGCCCTGCATGCCGACGGAGAAGAGAAGCTGCACCAGGACGCCCACGGAGAACGCCGGCAGCCGGAAGGCGCGGGCCGGAAGCAGCGGTACCGTGCCGGCGCGCCGGCGCCGCGCCTCGAACACACCGAGGCCGGTGACCGCGAGGACGCCGGCGGCCAGGCAGGCCCAGCCCCACAGCGGCCAGCCGTTCTCCCGGCCCTGGACCAGCGGCAGCACGATCGCCACCAGGCCGGCGGCCAGGACGAGGCTGCCGAGGGCGTCGGGCCGGCCGGCCGAGCGTTCCTTCGTGGCGGGCACGAGCAGCGCCCCGGCGACGAACGTCACCAGCGCCACCGGCACGTTCACCAGGAACACCGAGCGCCAGCCCCAGCCGAACAGGTCGGCGTCGGTGAGCACCCCGCCGAGCAGCAGCCCGATCGCGGAGGCGAACCCGGCGACGGCGCCGTACATCCCGAAGGCCGCGCCGCGCTCCTTGCCGTGGAAGAGGGTGCGGAAGGAGCCGATGACCTGCGGGATCAGCACCGCTGCCAGTACGCCCTGTGCGGCGCGCGCGGCGATCAGCTGGCCGGGCGACTGTGCGACGCCGCACGCCAGGCTGGTCAGACCGAAGCCCGCGGTGCCGACGAGGAAGAGGGTGCGCCGGCCGAGGCGGTCGCCGAGATGCCCGGAGACGATCAGGGCGGCCGCGAAGCCGAGCAGGTAGGCGGAGACCGTCCACTGGAGGTCGCTCGCGGAGGCGTGCAGGTCGTGGCCGATGGAGGGGATCGCGACGTTCACGATCGTCGTGTCCAGCAGGTCCATGAGCGCGGCGGTCATCATGACGACGGCGGCGGCCCAGCGGCGCGGGTGGGGGTCGGTCGCGGTGGGCGGTGAGGTCGTGACGGTGGTGGACATGGGTGTCTCCCGTTGGGCTGCGGTGTGGAGGCCTGGTGGGCGGGCTGCCCGGCGTGGGGGCGCTGGACTCGATCCCGAAATTTATTTCGTTCGACCTAACGAAATACTTGCATCGACAGCCCAGCGGACGCAAGTCCTTAGTTCGACCGAACGAAATATTTGCTAGTCTGCGGACATGGCAGAGACCGACGACGCCCGACGGGCCGCCACGCTCGAACGCCTCATGACCGTGGGGCGGCAGCACAGTGCCGTCACGGTGATGTTCCATTCGGCGATCGCCGCGAAGCAGGGCCTGAACGCCACGGAGGAGAAGACCCTCGACTATCTCCAGCGGCAGGGACCGCTCACCGCGAAGGACCTCGCGGAGCTGACGGGCCTGGCCCCGGCCTCCGTCACCGGCCTGGTCGACCGGCTGGAGGCCAAGGGTTTCGTGCGCCGGGTCAAGCACCCCACGGACAAGCGCCGCGTACTCGTCGAGCCGATCGAGGCGAAACTCAGCGAACTCGCCGGGTTCTTCGAGGACTGGGCCCGCGAGATCGTCGAGGCCTGCGCGCAGTTCACGACGGACGAACTGGACACCGTGAACCGGTTCCTCACGGTGATGACCGAGCAGCAGCGGAGGGCGACGGCACGCCTGACGGACTGACGGCAGCCCACCCGGAGCGTGACCGGCACACCGGCCTCCTCAAGTCCCAGCCCGCTCGGTCTCCCAAGTCCCCAGCCCGCTCGGCCTCCTCACGCCCCAGCCCGCCCGCCCTCCTCAGATCCCCCCGGATTCTCACGCCCCGTAGACCGCCCCCGGAACCGTCGCTTCCGTCAGCAGCTTCGTCACCGTCTCCCCCGCTTCCGCCGGGCTCCATCGCGCTCCCTTGTCTGCCGTGGGGCCCGGGCGCCAGCCCTCCATGACGGTGATCCGCCCGCCCTCCGCCTCGAAGACACGGCCCGTGACGCCCTCGCTCGCGGGGGAGCCGAGCCAGACCACCAGCGGGGAGACGTTCTCCGGGGCCATCGCGTCGAAGCCGGTGGCGGGTGCGGCCATGGCGTCGGCGAAGGTGCGTTCGGTCATGCGGGTGCGGGCGGCGGGGGCGATGGCGTTGACCTGGACGCCGTAGCGGGCGAGTTCGGCGGCCGCGACCAGCGTGAGGGCGACGATCCCGGCCTTCGCGGCGCTGTAGTTGCCCTGCCCCACCGAGCCCAGCAGACCCGCTCCGCTGCTGGTGCTGACGACCCGGGCGGTGGGCGTGCGGCCGGCCTTGGCCTCGGCACGCCAGTGCGCCGCCGCGTACTTCAGGGGGAGGAAGTGGCCCTTGAGATGAACGCGTACGACAGCGTCCCAGTCGTCCTCGTCGAGGTTGACCAGCATGCGGTCGCGCAGGAAGCCGGCGTTGTTGACGAGGGTGTCGAGACGGCCGTACGTCTCCAGGGCGGTCGCGACGAGGGATGCGGCGCCCTGACTCGTGGCGATGTCGGCGGCGTGTGCGACGGCCTCGCCACCCGCCTCGCGGATCTCTGCGGCGACCCGGGCGGCCGGGCTGTCGGGGTGCGGGGTGCCGTCCAGGCCGACCCCGAGGTCGTTGACGACGACGCGGGCGCCCTCGGCGGCGAACGCGAGGGCGTGGGCGCGGCCGAGGCCCCGGCCGGCGCCGGTGACGACGACGACCCGGCCCGCGCAGATTCCGCTCATCTCACTTCTCCCTGTTGACGGTTGACGGTTGCCGTGTTCGCCGCGTCCGCCCGGTCCGCCGCGTTCGCCGCGTCCAGGAACGCGGGCCGCTCCCCGCCGCCGTGGACGTGGAGGCTCGCCCCGCTGATGTAGGCGGCGGCGTCCGAGGCGAGGAAGACGGCCGCGGCGCCGACGTCCGCCGGGTCGGCCAGGCGGCCGAGCGGAACGGTGCGGGCGACGGCGGCGATCCCGTCGTCGTCGCCGTAGTGGAGGTGGGACCGCTCGGTGCGGACCATGCCGACGACGAGGGTGTTGACGCGGATGTCCGGCGCCCATTCCACGGCCATCGAGCGGGCGAGGTTCTCCAGTCCCGCCTTGGCCGCTCCGTACGCCGCCGTGCCGGGCGAGGGGCGGCTGCCGCTGACGCTGCCGATCATCACGATCGAGCCCCTGGCCCGCTTGAGGTGCTCGTAGGCGGCGAGGGACACGGTGAGCGGCGCGAGGAGGTTCAGTTCGAGGACGCGGACGTGCCGTTCGGCCTCGGCCCGGGCGAGAGGACGGTAGGGGGCGCCGCCCGCGTTGTTGACGAGGACGTCCAGCCGGGGCAGAGCGGTGAAGAAGTGCCGTACGGCATCGGCGTCCCGTACGTCCAGCGGCACGAACTCCGTGTTCGGCAAGGGGACTTCGGGTGGGCGGCGGGCGCAGATCACGACCTCGGCGCCGGCCTCGGCGAAGGCTCGCGCGATGCCGGCGCCGACGCCCCGGGTGCCGCCGGTGACGACGACCGTCCTGCCCTGCGGCGAGTCGCCCGCGGGAGCGGTCTGCCGGTCTTGCACCGGAGCGGTCTGCCGGTCTTGCGCCGGAGCGGTCTGCCGGTCTTGCGCCGGAGCGGCCTGTCGGCGTTGCACGGGAGCGGCCTGCTGGTTTTCCACAGGAGCGGCTTCCGGGTTTTCCACAGGGCCTCCCGCTCGTCTGCGGCGACTGCTAGCTTCGAAGCCTCACACCTAACAAATGTTTGGTGGAAAGGTAGCTGAGTGCGAAGGTAGCTGATGCGCGCATGGGTGTCTCCACCTCGTCCCCGGAAAAGGGGATTTCCGTCGTCACCGTCGACTTCCCACCGGTGAACGCGCTGCCGGTGGAGGGCTGGTTCGCGCTGGCCGACGCCGTGCGCGCGGCCGGCCGTGATCCGCAGGTGCGGTGTGTGGTGCTGACCGCCGAGGGGCGGGGGTTCAACGCGGGCGTGGACATCAAGGAGATACAGACGCGGGGGGCCGGCGCGCTGGTCGGCGCCAACCGGGGCTGCTTCGAGGCCTTCGCGGCGGTGTACGAGTGCGAGGTGCCGGTGGTGGCGGCGGTGCGGGGCTTCTGTCTGGGCGGCGGGGTGGGGCTGGTGGGGAACGCGGACGCGATCGTGGCCGGTGAGGACGCGGTGTTCGGGCTGCCCGAGCTGGACCGGGGCGCTCTGGGCGCGGCGACGCATCTGGCCCGGCTGGTCCCGCAGCACTTGATGCGCACGCTGTACTTCACGTCGCGCACGGTCACGGCGGCCGAGTTGCACGCGCACGGCGCGGTGTGGCGGGTGGTGCCGCCCGGCGAGCTGCTCGGGGCCGCGCTGGAGCTGGCCCGTGAGATCGCCGCGAAGGACGGGGAGCTGCTGCGGCTGGCCAAGGCCGCGCTGAACGGCATCGATCCGGTCGACGTGCGCCGCAGCTACCGCTTCGAGCAGGGCTTCACCTTCGAGGCGAGCGCGAGCGGAGTCGCCGACCGGGTCCGCGCGGGTTTCGGGAAGGACGCGAGTTCAGGGAAGGAGGGGACGTAGGTGAGGGACAAGACGATGACCGCGGACGAGGTCGTCTCCCGGCTGGAGAGCGGGATGACCCTCGGCATCGGCGGCTGGGGTGCGCGCCGCAAGCCGATGGCCCTGGTCCGCGCGCTGCTGCGCTCCGACGTCACCGACCTCACGGTCGTCTCGTACGGCGGTCCGGACATCGGGATGCTCGCGGCGGCCGGCCGGATCCGCAGGCTGGTCACCGCTTTCGTCACGCTCGACTCGATCCCGCTCGAACCGCACTACCGGGCGGCGCGCGAGCGCGGCGCGTTCGAACTGACGGAGGTCGACGAGGCGATGTTCATGTGGGGGCTGCACGCCGCCGCGAACCGGCTGCCGTTCCTGCCGGTGCGGGCGGGGATCGGTTCGGACGTGATGCGGGTCAACCCACAGCTGCGGACGGTCACTTCGCCGTACGAGGACGGGGAGACGTTCGTCGCGATGCCCGCGCTGCGGCTGGACGCGGCGCTGGTGCACGTGGGGCGGGCCGATCGGCGGGGCAACGGGCAGTACCTCGGTCCCGATCCCTACTTCGACGACCTGTTCTGCGAGGCGGCGGACGCGGCCTACGTCTCCTGCGAGCGGATCGTGGACACGGCCGAGCTGACGAAGGAGGCCCCGCCGCAGACCCTGCTGATCAGGCGGCACACGGTGACGGGCGTGGTCGAGGCGCCGCAGGGCGCGCACTTCACGTCCTGCGCGCCGGACTACGGGCGGGACGAGGCCTTCCAGAAGGAGTACGCGGGCCTGCCGTGGGCGGAGTTCGCCGGGCGGTTCCTGGCGGACGGGGACGAGCAGGCGTACCGGGCGGCCGTGCGGGCCTGGCACGAGGAGCGGTCATGACCCATGTCGACGGCCACCGGGCCGCGCCGGTCACCGGCGATTCACGGGCCCCCGCGACCCGCGCGGAGTACTGCGTGATCGCCTGCGCCGAGGCCTGGCGGGGCGCGGGCGAGATCCTGGCGAGCCCGATGGGTGTGATCCCGTCCATCGGCGCGCGGCTCGCCCGGCGCACCTTCGCCCCGGACCTGCTGCTCACCGACGGCGAGGCGATGCTCGTGGACGCGGACGGCACCGTCGAGGGCTGGCTGCCGTACCGGCGGCATCTGGCCCTGGCCGCCGGCGGGCGCCGGCACGTGATGATGGGCGCGAGCCAGCTCGACCGGTACGGCAACCAGAACATCTCCTGCATCGGCGACTGGAGCCGGCCCACCCGGCAACTGCTCGGGGTGCGCGGGGCACCGGTCAACACCCTGAACCACCCGACGAGTTACTGGGTCCCCAAGCACTCCCGGCGGGTCTTCGTCGAGCGGGTCGACATGGTGTGCGGGGTGGGGTACGACCACGCCGACGGCGCCCGCTACCACCACCTCGCGCGGGTCGTGACCAACCTCGCCGTCCTCGACTTCGCCACACCCGACCGCTCGCTGCGGCTGGCGTCGCTGCATCCGGGGGTGACGGTGCAGGAGGTGCGGGAGGCGACCGGGTTCGCGCTCGCGGTCCCGGACGAGGTGCCGTACACCCGTGATCCGACGGCGCGGGAGCTGGAGCTGGTCCGTGAGGTGGTCGATCCGCACAACGCCCGCGCACGGGAGGTCCCGCAGTGATGGAGACCGCGCTCACCCGGCTGGTCGGGGTCCGTCACCCGATCGTGCAGACCGGGATGGGATGGGTGGCGGGCCCCCGCCTGGTCGCGGCGGCGGCGAACGCGGGCGCGCTGGGCGTCCTGGCCTCGGCGACGATGACCGTCGACCGGCTGCGTGAGGCGATACGCGAGGTGAGGTCCCGGACCGACGCGCCGTTCGGGGTCAACCTCCGCGCGGACGCGCAGGACGCCGGGGACCGGGTCGGTGTCCTCGTCGACGAGGGTGTGCGGGTGGCGTCCTTCGCGCTCGCCCCGTCCCGGGAGCTGATCGCCGAGCTGAAGGCGGCGGGTGTCGTCGTCATCCCCTCCGTCGGCGCGCGCCGGCATGCCGAGAAGGTCGCCGCGTGGGGGGCGGACGCGGTGCTCGTGCAGGGCGGGGAGGGCGGCGGGCACACCGGCGAGGTGGCGACGACGGTGCTGCTGCCGCAGGTGGTGGACGCCGTGGACATCCCGGTCGTGGCTGCGGGCGGCTTCTTCGACGGGCGGGGGCTGGTCGCGGCGCTGGCGTACGGGGCCGCGGGGGTCGGCATGGGCACGCGGTTCCTGCTGACGTCGGACTCGACGGTGCCGGACGCGGTGAAGGCGCGGTACCTGGCGGCGACGGTCCGGGACGTCACCGTGACCTGGGCGGTGGACGGTCTGCCGCACCGCATGCTGCGCACGGAGCTGGTGGACGCCCTGGAGCGGTCCGGGCGGGTGCGGGCGCTGGGGCAGGCGGTCCGGCGGGCGGCGGGGTTCCGGCGGCTGTCCGGGCTGACCTGGCGGCAGCTGGTCCGCGACGGGCTCGCCCTGCGGCACGGCAAGGAGCTGTCCTGGAGTCAGGTCCTGCTGGCCGCGAACACGCCGATGCTGCTGAAGTCGGCGATGGTGGACGGCCGGACGGATCTGGGGGTGATGGCGGCGGGGCAGGTCGCCGGAGTGATCGACGACCTGCCGTCGTGCGCCGAGTTGGTGGAGCGGATCATGAAGGAGGCGCAGGAGGCACTGGAGGGGCTGGAGGCGCTCAGAGCCGTTCGATGATGGTGACGTTGGCCTGTCCGCCGCCTTCGCACATGGCACCACCCCCAACGGCCCCCTCGCACTGCTCGGCCCGAGGGGCCTCACAGGCTTCGGGAGCCTGTGCCGGACTCCGTCCGCCGAAGCGGTGGCCGTGCTCCGCCGCTCGCGTCACAGCCGTTCGATGATGGTGACGTTGGCCTGTCCGCCGCCTTCGCACATGGTCTGGAGGCCGTAGCGGCCGCCCGTGCGTTCCAGTTCGTGGAGCAGGGTCGTCATCAGTTTGGCGCCCGTCGCGCCCAGCGGATGGCCGAGGGCGATCGCGCCTCCGTTGACGTTGACCTTCTCCGGGTCGGCGCCCGTCTCCTTCAGCCAGGCGAGGACGACGGGTGCGAAGGCCTCGTTGATCTCGACGAGGTCGATGTCGTCGATGGTGAGACCGGTCTTCTTCAGGGCGTGGGCGGTGGCGGGGATCGGTGCGGTGAGCATGCGGATGGGGTCCTCGCCGCGCACGGAGAGGTGGTGGACGCGGGCCCGGGGCCGCAGTCCGTGCTCGCGGACCGCGTCCTGCGAGGCCAGGAGCAGGGCGGCGGCGCCGTCGGAGACCTGTGAGGAGCAGGCGGCGGTGACCGTGCCGCCGTCGATGACCGGTTTCAACGCGGCCATCTTCTCCAGGGAGGTGTCCCGGCGTGGCCCCTCGTCGACGGCGGCGTCCCCGTACGGCGTCAGTTCCCGGTCGAAGCGGCCCTCGTCGATGGCCCGGACCGCCCGCTCGTGGGAGCGCAGGGCGAACTCCTCCTGGTCCGGTCGGCTGATGCCCCACTTGGCGGCGATCATCTCGGCGCCGGCGAACTGGTTGACGGGCCGGTCGCCGTAGCGGGCCCGCCAGCCCTCGCTGCCGGCGAAGGGGCCCTGGGTGAAGCCGAGCGGCTCGGCGGCCTGCCGGGTGGCGAAGGCGATCGGGATCTGCGACATGTTCTGCACGCCGCCCGCCACGACCAGGTCCTGGGTGCCGGACAGCACGGCCTGCGCGGCGAAGTGCACGGCCTGCTGCGAGGAGCCGCACTGCCGGTCCACGGTCACGCCCGGCACCTCCTCGGGCAGCCCGGCCGCCAGCCAGCAGGTGCGCGCGATGTCGCCGGCCTGCGGTCCGACGGCGTCCAGGCAGCCGAAGACGACGTCCTCGACGGCGGCCGGGTCGACCCCGGCCCGGGAGACCAGGGCCTTCAGGACGTGTGCGCCCAGGTCGGCGGGGTGGACCCCGGCGAGCCCTCCCCCACGCCGCCCCACGGGCGTGCGGACCGCTTCGACGATGTAGGCCTCGGCCATGGCAACTCCCCAGACTCTCCGATGAGCTACGTGAGTTACGTACGCACGGCGATCCCGTCCAGCACCATCGACAGGTACTGCCGGGCGATCTCCTCCGGGCTGTGCTGTCCGCCGGGCCGGTACCAGGACGCGGCGACCCAGACGGTGTCGCGCACGAAGCGGTAGGTGAGCCGGACGTCGAGGTCGGACCGGAAGACCCGGTCGGCGACCCCGCGCTCCAGCGTGGACAGCCATGCCTTCTCGAACTTGCGCTGCGAGTCGGCGAGGAACGTGAACCGTTCCTGCGCCGCCAGCTGTCTGGACTCCTTCTGGTAGATCGCGACGGCGGCGCGGTGCCGGTCGATCTCCCGGAACGACTCGGTGACCAGGGCTTCGAGGGTCTCGCGCGGGCCCAGTCCGGCGTCCAGGACGGCGTCGTAGCCGTCCCAGAGCTCGTCGAGGAAGGTGCGCAGGATCTCCTCCAGCATCGACTCCTTGGAGTCGAAGTGGTAGTAGAGGCTGCCCGCGAGCATGCCCGCGTGGTCCGCGATCTTGCGGACGGTGGTGGCGTTGTAGCCCTGCTCGGCGAAGACCTCGGCGGCGGTGGCGAGGAGTTCGCGGCGGCGGTCGCGGGGGGCGGCGGCCGCGGGGGGCTCTTTGGCGGTCACCTGGGGTTGCTTCTTCGTAGGCACGCGCACATTCTCGCCTCCCGCCTCAGGCCCGCTGACTGCTGACCGACACGGCCTCGCCGGTCATGTACGAGGAGTAGCCGGAGGCCAGGAAGACGATCACGTTGGCGACCTCCCAGGGCTCGGCGTAGCGTCCGAAGGCCTCGCGGGAGGTCAGTTCCTCCAGGAGTTCGGCTGAGGTCACCTTGGCGAGGTGGGGATGCATGGCCAGGCTCGGTGCGACGGCGTTGACCCGCACCCCGTACTCCGCCGCCTCGACCGCGGCGCACCGGGTCAGCGCCATCACGCCCGCCTTGGCGGCGGCGTAGTGTGCCTGGCCTGCCTGGGCACGCCAGCCGACGACGGAGGCGTTGTTGACGATCACGCCGCCGTCGCCTCGGTCGCGTTGCTCGCGAAAGAGGCGGAGCGCGGCCCGGGTGCACCGGAAGGTGCCGTTCAGCGTCACGTCCAGCACGCGCGACCACTGTTCGTCGCTCATGTCCACGAGCGCGGAGGTGCCTCCGAGGCCCGCGTTGTTGACCACGACGTCCAGCCGCCCGTGCTCCCGCACGGCCGCCTCGAACAGTGCCCTCACCTGGGTCTCGTCGGTGACATCGCAGGTGAGCGCCGCGACCGCGCCCGGGAACCGCCGTCCCAGCTCGGCCTCGTGCTCCTTCAGCCGCCGGGCGTGGGCGTCGCTGATCAGCACGCGCGCTCCCTCTTCGAGGAAGCGGCGAGCGGTCGCGCCGCCGATTCCCGCGCCCGCGGCCGCGGTGATGACGGCGGTACGCCCCGCCAGCAGCCCGTGCCCGGGTACGTACGCCGGAGTCTCGACGCCTGTCATAGGGCCACGCTAACCTACCAAACACTTGTTAGGGAAGGATCGTCGTCGATGGATCTCGCCTTCACGCAGGAAGAGGAAGCCTTCAGGGCCGAGGCCCGTGCCTGGCTGAAGGCCCATGTGCCGTCCGCTCCCCTCGCCTCCCTGGAGACCGAGGCGGGCTTCGCCGCCCATCGCGCCTGGGAGGCCGAGCTGGCCGCGGACCGCTGGTCGGTGGTCGACTGGCCGGCGCGGTACGGCGGCCGGGACGCCGGCCTGATCCGCTGGCTGCTCTTCGAGGAGGAGTACTACGCGGCGGGCGCACCGGGACGCGTCAGCCAGAACGGCGTCGGTCTCCTCGCCCCCACCCTCTTCGCCCACGGCACCGCGGAGCAGCGCGCCCGCGTCCTGCCGGCCATGGCCACCGGCGAGGTGATCTGGGCGCAGGCCTGGTCGGAGCCCGAGGCCGGCTCGGACCTGGCGTCCCTCAGGGCGAAGGCGGTCCGCACGTCCGGCGGCTGGCTGCTGAGCGGCCAGAAGACCTGGTCCTCCCGCGCGGCCTTCGCCGACCGCGCCTTCGGCCTGTTCCGCAGCGACCCCGATGCCCCGAAGCCCCATCAGGGCCTCACCTACGTGATGTTCGACCTGCGGGCGTCCGGCGTCACGGTCCGCCCGATCGGCCGGCTCGACGGGAAGCCGGCGTTCGCGGAGCTGTTCCTGGACGACGTGTTCGTGCCCGACGAGGACGTGATCGGCGAACCGGGCCAAGGGTGGCGGATCGCCATGTCGACGGCTGCCAACGAGCGTGGGCTCACGCTCCGGTCCCCCGGGCGGTTCCTCGCCTCGGCCGACCGCCTCCACGCCCTCTGGCAGGACCGGGGCAGCCCGGACAGCGTCGCGCACCGCGTCGCCGACGCCCTGATCGGCGCCCGCGCCTACCAGCTGTTCACCTACGCCGCCGCCTCCCGCTTCCTGGCGGGCGAGCCGCTGGGCCCGGAGGCCAGCCTGAACAAGGTCTTCTGGTCCGAGTACGACATCGCGCTGCACGAGACGGCCCTCGATCTGCTGGGCGCCGACGGCGAGTTGGCGGACTCCGACTGGTCCGAGCGGTACGTCTTCTCCCTCGCCGGACCCATCTACGCCGGGACGAACGAGATCCAGCGCGACATCATCGCCGAACGCCTGCTGGGCCTGCCGAAGGGACGCCGCTGATGCGCTTCCTCCTCGACACCGAACAGCGGGCGTTCGCGGACTCGCTGCACACGATGCTCACAGCCGCGGACACGCCCTCGGTGGTGCGGGACTGGAGCCGCGGCGACCCCGCGGGCGGACGGGCACTGTGGTCCCGTGTCGCGCAGGCCGGTGTCTTCGCGCTGGCGGTCCCCGAAGAGTACGAGGGGGTGGGTGTCCGGCCCGTGGAACTCGCCGTCGCGTTCGTCGAGTTGGGGCGGCACGCGGTGCCGGGGCCGCTGGTGGAGACGGTCACCGCCGCCGCGCTGCTCGCCGGGACGGCTCACGCCGAACGGTTCCTGCCGGGGCTCGCCACGGGCGAGGCGATGGCGACGGTCGCGTACGACGGCTCGTACGCGCTGGACGCGGACGTGGCCGCCCACCGCTTCTCCCTCTCCCCCGACGGGCTGCGTCTGGCGCCCGGCGCGGCCGCCGTACGGGCCTCCCTCGATCCCGCCCGCCGGCTCAGCGTCCTCCTCCCGGGCGGCGAACTCCTCGCCCCGCAGCCGCCCCTGCCGCAGGCCCTCGCGCTGGCCCGCCTCGCCACGGCCGCGCAGGCCCTCGGCGTCGGCCTCGCGCTGCTCGACCGGACCGTCGCGTATGTGCGGCAGCGCGTGCAGTTCGGCGTGCCCATAGGCTCCTTCCAGGCGGTGAAGCACCGGCTGGCGGACGCGAGAGTCGCCCTGGAGTTCGCGCGCCCGCTCGTCCTCGGCGCCGCGCTCACCCTGGCCCCGGCGGACGTGGCCGCCGCGAAGCTGCGCGCCTGCGAGGCGGCGTACACCACCGCCCGGACGGCGCTGCATCTGCACGGTGCGATCGGCTACACGGCCGAGTACGACCTGTCCCTGTGGCTCACCAAGGCCCGCGCCCTGCGCACGGCGTGGGGCAGCCCGGACGAGTGCCGTGCGGACGTCCTCCGGGCTCCCTCGTGAGACCGGCTCACCGGCCCGGCGGTACGATCCCCTGCGCTCGCGCGGCCACCAGCCACTTCGGGAACTCGCCCACCAGCCGGTCGTACAGCTCCGCGTCCGACACCTGCCGGGGGTCGGCACCGGCGTGGAAGAAACCGGCGTTGTCGACGGCGCGCTTGTCCGGTACGGACAGCTCGTCGAGCTTGCGCAGGTAGTCGAACTGGCGGCTGCCCGGGTCGCCGAAGCCGATGAACTGCCAGAACAGCGGTAGCTTCGCCGCCTTGCACAGATACCGTTCGGCGGCGAGCTTGTTGATCGGGCCGCCGTCGGTCTGGAAGACGACCAGGGCGGGAGCGGTGGAGCCGCTGTCCAGGTAGTGGTCGATGACGGCGTCCATCGCCAGGTGGTAGCTGGTCTTGCCCATGTGCCCGAGGCCCGCCACGATCCGCTCGACGCGCCCCTGGTGGTCGGCGAGGGCGATGTCGGTGACGGCGTCGACGTCGGTGGAGAAGAAGACCACGGGCACCCGGCCGTCGTCGTCGAGGTGCGCGGAGAGTCCCAGCACCCGGTCGGCGAGCGCCTGCACACTGCCGTCCCGGTAGTACGGCTTCATCGAACCGGAGTAGTCGACCACCAGGTAGACGGCGGCGCGCAGTCCGTCCAGGCCGTGCTTGGTGAGGGAGACACCGGCGGTCTTGTACAGGTTGACCAGCGCAGGTGCGGTCTCCTGGACCTTGCTGAGAGTGATGGCGGCCATGGCCCCACCCTCCCACACGACAAGGCGACGGCGCCTGTCCAGTCGTCCGGTCGGGGACTGTGGACAGGCGCCGTCAGTGTTCCGTACGCCGTTGTACGGGACGTTCTTGGTGTGCCGTCAGACCATCAGCGCGCGGTCCGTCGGGCGGATCGGCGCCGGCAGGTCGCTGGCGCCGGTCAGGAAGCGGTCGACCCCGCGGGCGGCCGAGCGGCCCTCCGCGATCGCCCACACGATGAGCGACTGGCCGCGGCCCGCGTCACCGGCGACGAACACGCCCGGCACGTTGGTCTGGAAGTCGGCGTCGCGGGCGATGTTGCCGCGCTCGTCGAGGTCCAGGCCGAACTGGTCGACCAGGCCGTTCTCGCGGTCGGTGCCGGTGAAGCCCATGGCGAGGGTGACCAGCTGGGCGGGGATCTTGCGCTCGGTGCCCGGCTTCGGGGTCAGCTTGCCGTCGATGAACTCGACCTCGGTGAGGTGCAGCCACTGGACGTTGCCGTCCTCGTCGCCCTCGAAGTGGGTGGTGGAGACGGAGTAGACCCGCTCACCGCCCTCCTCGTGCGCGGACGTGACCTTGTACAGCATCGGGAAGGTCGGCCACGGCTGGGTGACGGCGTTCCGCTCCTCGCCCGGGCGGGGCATGATCTCCAGCTGCGTGACGGAGGCCGCGCCCTGGCGGTGGGCGGTGCCCACGCAGTCGGCGCCGGTGTCGCCACCGCCGATGACGACGACGTGCTTGCCCTCGGCCGAGATCGGCGGGGAGACGTAGTCGCCCTCCTGCACCTTGTTGGCCAGCGGCAGGTACTCCATGGCCTGGTAGATGCCCTTGAGCTCGCGGCCCGGCACCGGCAGGTCACGGGCGGTCGTCGCGCCGGCGGCGATGACGATCGCGTCGTACCGCTTCTTCAGGTCGGTCGCCTTGAGGTCGCGGCCGATCTCGATGCCGGTGCGGAAGCGGGTGCCCTCCGCGCGCATCTGCTCGATACGGCGGTTGATGTGCCGCTTCTCCATCTTGAACTCGGGGATGCCGTAGCGGAGGAGGCCTCCGATGCGGTCCGCGCGCTCGTAGACGGCGACGGTGTGGCCCGCCCGCGTGAGCTGCTGGGCGGCGGCCAGGCCGGCCGGGCCGGAACCGATGACCGCGACGGTCTTGCCCGACAGGCGCTCGGGGATCTGCGGGGCGACGTCACCGGTCTCCCACGCCTTGTCGATGATCGAGACCTCGACGTTCTTGATAGTAACCGGCGGCTGGTTGATGCCCAGCACACACGCCGACTCGCACGGAGCGGGGCACAGGCGGCCCGTGAACTCCGGGAAGTTGTTCGTGGCGTGCAGGCGCTCGGAGGCGGCCGCCCAGTCCTCGCGGTAGGCGTAGTCGTTCCACTCGGGGATCAGGTTCCCCAGCGGACAGCCGTTGTGGCAGAACGGGATGCCGCAGTCCATGCACCGGCTGGCCTGCTTGCTGATGATCGGCAGCAGCGAACCGGCGACGTAGACCTCATTCCAGTCCTTGACGCGCTCCTCGACGGGGCGGGTCCTGGCGACCTCGCGGCCGTGGTTGAGAAAGCCCTTGGGATCAGCCATTGGTCGCCGCCTCCATCATCTTCTCGGTGATCTCGGTCTCGGAGAGACCGGCTCGCTCGGCGGCGTCCTTGGCGGCGAGCACTGCCTTGTACGTGCTGGGGATGATCTTGCTGAAGCGGGCCACGGACGCGTCCCAGTCGGCGAGGAGCTTCTCGGCGACGGTCGAGCCCGTCTCCTCGGCGTGGCGGCGCACCACGTCGTGCAGCCACTGCTTGTCCGTGTCGTCCAGCGCCTCGATCGCGTCGACGTTGCCGACGTTGACGTTGTCGCGGTTCAGGTCGATCACGTAGGCGACACCGCCGGACATGCCGGCCGCGAAGTTGCGGCCCGTCTCGCCGAGGACCACCGCGTGACCGCCGGTCATGTACTCGCAGCCGTGGTCGCCCACGCCCTCGGAGACGACGGTCGCGCCGGAGTTGCGCACGCAGAACCGTTCGCCGGTACGACCGCGCAGGAACAGCTCACCGCCGGTCGCGCCGTACGCGATGGTGTTGCCCGCGATCGTCGAGTACTCGGCGAGGTGGTCGGCGCCCCGGTCGGGACGGACGATCACCCGGCCGCCGGAGAGGCCCTTGCCGACGTAGTCGTTGGCGTCGCCCTCCAGGCGCAGCGTGACACCGCGCGGGAGGAAGGCGCCGAAGGACTGGCCCGCGGAACCGGTGAAGGTGATGTCGACGGTGTCGTCGGGCAGGCCCGCGCCACCGAACTTCTTCGTCACCTCGTGGCCGAGCATGGTGCCGACCGTGCGGTTGATGTTGCGGATGGAGACCTGGGCGCGCACCGGCTGGGCGTCGGTCGCCGAGTCGGCGGCCAGCGCGTCGGCGGCGAGCTTGATCAGCTCGTTGTCGAGCGCCTTCTCCAGGCCGTGGTCCTGGGCGATCAGCTGGTGGCGCACCGCGCCCTCGGGCAGCTCGGGCACGTGGAACAGCGGCTCCAGGTCCAGGCCCTGCGCCTTCCAGTGGTCGACGGCGCGCTCGACGTCGAGGACCTCGGCGTGGCCGACGGCCTCCTCGATGGAGCGGAAGCCCAGCTCGGCGAGGAGTTCGCGGACCTCCTGCGCGATGAACTGGAAGAAGTTCACCACGTACTCGGCCTTGCCGGTGAAGCGGTCGCGCAGCGTCGGGTTCTGGGTGGCGATGCCGACCGGGCAGGTGTCCAGGTGGCAGACGCGCATCATGACGCAGCCGGAGACGACGAGCGGCGCGGTCGCGAAACCGAACTCCTCGGCGCCGAGCAGCGCGGCGATGATCACGTCACGGCCGGTCTTCAGCTGGCCGTCGGTCTGCACGACGATGCGGTCGCGCAGGCCGTTGAGCAGCAGCGTCTGCTGGGTCTCGGCGAGGCCGAGCTCCCAGGGGCCGCCCGCGTGCTTCAGCGAGGTCAGCGGCGAGGCGCCCGTACCGCCGTCGTGGCCGGAGATGAGGACGACGTCCGCGTGCGCCTTGGACACACCCGCCGCGACCGTGCCGACGCCGACCTCGGAGACCAGCTTGACGTGAATCCGCGCCTGCGGGTTCGCGTTCTTCAGGTCGTGGATCAGCTGGGCCAGGTCCTCGATGGAGTAGATGTCGTGGTGCGGGGGCGGGGAGATCAGACCGACACCCGGGGTCGAGTGACGGGTCTTCGCCACCCACGGGTACACCTTGTGGCCGGGCAGCTGGCCGCCCTCGCCGGGCTTGGCGCCCTGGGCCATCTTGATCTGGATGTCGTCCGCGTTGACCAGGTACTCCGAGGTCACGCCGAAGCGGCCGGAGGCGACCTGCTTGATGGCGCTGCGGCGCGCCGGGTCGTACAGGCGCTCGGGGTCCTCGCCGCCCTCACCGGTGTTGGACTTGCCGCCCAGCTGGTTCATGGCGATGGCGAGGGTCTCGTGCGCCTCCTTGGAGATGGAGCCGTACGACATGGCGCCGGTGGAGAAGCGCTTGACGATCTCGGAGACCGGCTCGACCTCGTCGATGGAGATCGGCTGCCGGCCCTCGGTCTTGAAGCCGAACAGGCCGCGCAGCGTCATGAGGCGCTCGGACTGCTCGTTCACCCGGTCCGTGTACTTCTTGAAGATGTCGTAGCGGCCGGAGCGCGTGGAGTGCTGGAGCCGGAAGACCGTCTCCGGGTCGAACAGGTGCGGCTCGCCCTCGCGGCGCCACTGGTACTCGCCGCCGATCTCCAGCGCGCGGTGGGCGGGCGCGATGCCGGACGCCGGGTACGCCTTGGCGTGCCGGGCGGCGACCTCCTGGGCGATGACGTCGATGCCGACGCCGCCGATCTTGGTGGCCGTGCCGTTGAAGTACTTCTCGACGAAGGCCTCGTCGAGGCCGACGGCCTCGAAGACCTGGGCGCCGCGGTAGGAGGCGACGGTCGAGATGCCCATCTTGGACATGACCTTCAGGACGCCCTTGCCGAGGGCGTAGATGAGGTTGCGGATCGCCTTCTCGGGCTCCAGGCCGTTGATGAAGGTGCCCGCGCGCAGCAGGTCCTCGACGGACTCCATCGCCAGGTACGGGTTGACGGCGGCGGCGCCGAAGCCGATCAGCAGGGCGACGTGGTGGACCTCGCGGACGTCACCGGCCTCGACCAGCAGGCCCACCTGGGTGCGCTGCTTGGTGCGGATGAGGTGGTGGTGGACGGCGGCGGTGAGCAGCAGCGACGGGATCGGCGCGTGCTCGGCGTCGGAGTGGCGGTCCGACAGGACGATCAGACGGGCGCCGTTGTCTATGGCGGCGTCGGCCTCGGCGCAGATCTCCTCGATGCGCGCGGCCAGCGCCTCGCCCCCGCCGTGCACCCGGTACAGACCGGACAGGGTCGCGGCCTTGAAGCCGGGCATGTCGCCGTCGGCGTTGATGTGGATGAGCTTGGCCAGCTCGTCGTTGTCGATGACCGGGAAGGGCAGGGTGACGCTCCGGCACGACGCGGCGGTCGGCTCCAGCAGGTTGCCCTCGGGGCCCAGCGACGAGCGCAGGGAGGTGACGAGCTCCTCGCGGATCGCGTCCAGCGGCGGGTTGGTGACCTGCGCGAACAGCTGGGTGAAGTAGTCGAAGAGCAGCCGCGGGCGCGAGGAGAGCGCGGCGATCGGCGAGTCGGTGCCCATCGAACCGATCGGCTCGGCACCGGCCTTGGCCATCGGCGCGAGGATGACGCGCAGCTCTTCCTCGGTGTAGCCGAAGGTCTGCTGGCGGCGGGTGACCGAGGCGTGGGTGTGCACGATGTGCTCGCGCTCGGGCAGGTCGCCCAGCTCGATCTCGCCGGCCTCCAGCCACTCGGCGTACGGCTTCTCGGCGGCGAGCTGCGCCTTGATCTCGTCGTCCTCGATGATGCGGTGCTCGGCGGTGTCGACGAGGAACATCTTGCCGGGCTGCAGGCGGCCCTTGCGGACGACCTTGGCGGGGTCGATGTCGAGGACGCCGACCTCGGAGCCGAGGACGACGAGGCCGTCGTCGGTGACCCAGTAGCGGCCGGGGCGCAGACCGTTGCGGTCGAGGACGGCGCCGACCTGGGTGCCGTCGGTGAAGGTGACGCAGGCGGGGCCGTCCCAGGGCTCCATCATCGTGGAGTGGTACTGGTAGAAGGCGCGGCGGGCCGGGTCCATGGAGTCGTGGTTCTCCCACGCCTCCGGGATCATCATCAGCACGGAGTGCGGCAGCGAACGGCCGCCGAGGTGCAGCAGCTCCAGCACCTCGTCGAAGGACGCCGAGTCCGAGGCGTCCGGCGTACAGACCGGGAAGATGCGCTCGATGGCCCTCTCGTCCGACCCGAACAGGTCGGAGACGAGCTGCGACTCGCGGGCGCGCATCCAGTTGCGGTTGCCCTTGACGGTGTTGATCTCACCGTTGTGCGCGACGAAGCGGTAGGGGTGGGCGAGCGGCCAGCTCGGGAAGGTGTTCGTGGAGAAGCGGGAGTGGACCAGGGCGACGGCCGAGGCGAAGCGGCGGTCGGACAGGTCGGGGAAGAACGGCTCCAGCTGGCCGGTGGTCAGCATGCCCTTGTAGACGATCGTCCGCGCGGACAGCGACGGGAAGTAGACGCCGGCCTCGCGCTCGGCGCGCTTGCGCAGCACGAAGGCCTTGCGGTCGAGGGCGATGCCCTTCGACCCGCCGTCGGCGACGAAGATCTCGCGGAAGGCGGGCATCGTCGACCGGGCGGTGGCGCCGAGCAGTTCGGGGGCGACGGGGACCTCGCGCCAGCCGAGGACCGTGAGGCCCTCCTCACCGGCGATCGTCTCGATCTGCGAGACGGTCTCGGCGGCGGTGTCCTCCGGCAGGAAGGCGATACCGACGGCGTAGGCACCGGCCTCGGGCAGTTCGAAGCCGGCCACCTCGCGGAAGAAGGCGTCCGGCACCTGGGTCAGGATGCCCGCGCCGTCGCCGGAGTCCGGCTCGGAGCCGGTGGCGCCGCGGTGCTCGAGGTTGCGCAGAACGGTCAGCGCCTGCTCGACCAGCGTGTGGCTCGCCTCGCCCGTGAGGGTGGCCACGAAGCCGACGCCGCAGGCGTCGTGCTCGTTGCGGGGGTCGTACATACCCTGCGCAGCAGGGCGAGCATCCATGAAGGACCAGTTCTGGCCATTCGCGGAGTGCTGGGACGGCTGGCGCGGCGTACGCATCGGCTCTCCCGTCGTCGTCTCAAGTGGCATATGCAGATTGCCGAGGGACGACGTTGGCCCTCTGCGTGAGTGCAAAATTTCGTGCAGGTTACATGATGGAGCGGTGCTCGGGAACCGGATACTCCGTTCCAGCATGCGGACGCCGCGGGGTGGCGACGGGTGCCGCGCACAACGGCTTGAAGTATGTGGGGACCGAGCCGGACAAGATCGATCAGATCGGTGTCCATCGGCCCGCGGGGCGGGAGGAGCGTCGTCGCCCATCCCGCGAGTGCGCCGCAGGCGTCTTTGCCCACAGCGCTTACGGCTCATGCCCGGTGGTTAAGCATTCGAAACCAGTCAGTAACGGCTACTTATGCGGCCCCACGCATAAGTAGCGGCCGAACTATCCTACGGCCGTTCCGAACAAACTGCCCAGGGCGTACGTCACACCGGCCGCGGCACCACCGAGGGCGAGCTGCCGCAGACCGCTGTACCACCAGCTCCGCGCGGTCACCCGCGCCACGACGGCACCGCACAGGAAGAGCCCGAGCAGCGCGAGCAGGACGGCCGGCCACAACGCGGTCGCGCCCAGCAGATAGGGCAGGACGGGCAGCAGCGCCCCCAGCGCGAAGGAGCCGAAGCTCGACACGGCGGCGACCAGCGGCGACGGCAGATCGCCGGGATCGATGCCCAGCTCCTCGCGGGCGTGTATCTCCAGGGCCTGCTCGGGATCGCGCGACAACTGCCTGGCGACCTCCCGCGCGAGGTGGGACTCGACCCCGCGGGCCTCGTACAGCGCCGCCAGCTCGGCCTCCTCGTCCTTCGGGTGCTTTCTCAGCTCGCGCCGTTCCACGTCGAGTTCGGCCTCGACGAGCTCACGCTGCGAGGCGACCGAGGTGTACTCACCGGCGGCCATGGAGAAGGCGCCGGCGGCGAGCCCCGCGAGCCCGGTCAGCACGATGGTGTGCTGACCGACCGACCCACCCGCCACACCGGTCATCAGAGCGAGGTTGGAGACCAGACCGTCCATCGCGCCGAAGACGGCGGGCCGCAGCCAGCCGCCGTTGACGTCCCGGTGCGTGTGGTTGTCGCGGTGCGCCTCGTGCAGCGCCGCCTCGGTCTCGATGAGGGCCATACCGATCTCCAGGGGAAACGTCTCGGCACCACCCGGCGCGCGAGCACGGGCGGCCTTGTCGACTTCGTCTTTGGACTACTTCTACTTTTCGACAACGCCCAGAGTACGTCTCGCCATTCCCGCCCGCCAGCAAGGAAAGGCTGGGCTAACCTGCGGTTTTACCCTTTCCTGCTCATTCGATCGGGAGGCCGCACAGATGTCGACCGGGTGACATGGCGGCCCGCAGGCCAAGGTCAACCGCCGACGGTGGGACACATCCGCAAAGGGCTCCGCGCCCGTGCGGAACCCCCTCAGGAGAGGCCCCGTATGGCATCCACCGCCTGCATCCCCCCGGTCCGGGCGCCGGGGGACGCCGCCGAACTCCGCGAACGGGCCCGCGGCGCACTGCTCGGGCTCGCCGTCGGAGACGCCCTCGGAGCACCGGCCGAGAACCTGAAGCCCTCGGAGATCCGCGCCCGCTGGGGCCGCATCACGGGCTACGTCGCCGAGAAGCCGGCCGGCACCGACGACACCGAGTACGCGATCTTCTCGGGCCTGCTACTGGCCCGCCACGGCTCGGCGCTCACCCCGGCCCATGTGGAGGCGGCCTGGCACGAATGGATCGCCGACCGCGCGGAGGGACCCTTCCGCGGGGCGGGCTTCAGCGAACGCGGCACCCTGGAGAACCTCCGCCGGGGCCTCGCCGCCCCCATCTCCGCCCAGCACCGCCACGCCTGGAGCGACGGCCTCGCCATGCGCGCGGCCCCCTTCGGCGTCTTCGCCGCCGGCCGCCCCGCCGAGGCCGCCCGCCTGGTCGCGATCGACGGCTCCGTCAGCCACGACGGCGAGGGCATCTACGGCGGCCAGGCGGTCGCGGCGGGCGTGGCGGCGGCGATGGCGGGCGCACCGACGGTCGCGGTGGTGGCCTCCGCGCTCGCCGTCGTCCCCGACGACTCCTGGACGGCCCGCTCCCTGCGCCGCGCGGTGGCGGTGGCCCACCGCGGCGAACGCGCGGTCCGCTCGGCCGTCGTGATCGGCGGCTACCCCTGGACCGACCTGGCCCCCGAAGCGGTCGCCCTCGCCTTCGGCGCGTACGCGGCGGCCGACGGCGACTTCACCCAGGCCGTCCTCACCGCCGTGAACATGGGCCGCGACGCCGACACGACAGCGGCGGTCGCCGGCGCCCTCGCGGGCGCCACCCAGGGCGCGCCGGCCATCCCGGCCGACTGGGCGGCGGCCATCGGCCCGGCACGCGGCACCTGCCTCCCCTCGATGGCAGGCCACCACGTCCTGGACGTAGCGGAACTCCTGACACCGGACTGCGAGGCCCCTCCCGCCCGAGGCGAGACACCCGCACCCCCCACCCCGGAGGCGACCTCATGAGACCACCGGGACCTTGGGACGAGGGGACGGCCATGGGCGCGGGCCAGACCACGCCCACAGCGCATCCGACCACAGAGGAGGCCCTGGCGGAGCCGAGCGTTGACGAGGCCCCGGCGAAGCCGGACGTGAACGAGGCTCGGGCGGAGCCGGACGTGAACGAGGCTCGGGCGAAGCCGGACGTGAACGAGGCTCGGACGGGGCCGGGCGTGAACGAGGCTCGGACGGGGCCGGGCGTGAACGAGGCTCGGACGGGGCCGAGCGTGAACGAGGCTCGGACGGGGCCGGGCGTGAACGAGGCTCGGACGGGGCCGAGCGAACCCACGCCCACCGCGGAACCGAGCGCGGGCGCGGCCGCCGACGGCGGGGAGGCCCCACAGGGGCCACCCGCACCCGACAACGATGCCCGCACGGGTGGTGCGGGTGGGAACGACACGGCCGAAGGCGAAGCCGAGGCCGTTGACCAGTCCCGCCCCCGGCAGGGCAACGCCGAGGCCGTCGACCAGCCCCGCCCCCGGCAGGGCAACGCCGAGGCCGTCGACCAGCCCCGCCCCCGGCAGGGCAACGCCGAGGCCGTCGACCAGCCCCGCCGTCGGCAGACAACCCGCGTCGAGGGCCTCCTGCTGGGCCTGGCCGCAGGCGACGCCGCCGGTTGGCCCGCCGCCCGCCATCGAGCCGCCCGTATGCCCGACTGGACCCGCCGCCTCACCCGCGAACTGGACACCTTCGCCGAACAGAACGCAACGACCACCCTCCCCGTCCCCATCGCCCTCAACCAGCCCCCCGAACCCCTCCGCCTGGGCCCCTCCGACGACGCCGAGTGGGCGGCCTTCGCCGCGGAGGCCGTCCTGCGGGCCGGCGACGACACCGCCCTGGGCGACCTGAGCCGGGAACGCCGAACCCGCGCCGCCATCGACCTCACCTGGAACGCCGTCGCGAGCGAGGTCGCGGCGGCAGCCGACCGCGCGCCCGAGGTCGAGTCGGCCGTGCTCCCCCTGCGCGCCCGTATCTCCGTACGCGCCGGCCTCGGCAACCTCGCCGCCGGCCTGCGCCCGCCCGCCACCGGCCACGACAACCCGCACTACTTCGACGACGCGGCGTGCGTACGCGCGTGCGTGCTGGCCGTGGCCCACCCCGGCGACCCCCGACTCGCCGCGGAGCTCGCCGAGTTCGACGCCCGCTACACCCAGGACGGCGACGGCGTGCACGGCGCCCGGGCGATGGCCGCGGCGATCGCGCTGGCCCTGGTCGGCGCGGACATCGGGACCTGTGTGACCGCGGCCCTCGCCGAGCTTCCCGAGGAGACGGAGATCGGCCGCAACACCCGCCACGCGCTCAAGCTCGCGCAGGACGCCGAGAGCGCCTTCGCCCTGGTCCCCCTCCTGGAGCACGAGATCGTCGACCACGTCTACAGCTACGGCATCGCGGCCGCCGAGACGGTCCCGGTCGCTCTCGCCCTGGCTCTGGCGTCCGGCGGCCGTATCGCGGAAGCCGTACCGGCGGCGGCCTGTCTGTCCCGGGTCGCGGACTCCGCTCCCGCTCTCGCGGGCGCCCTGACCGGCGCGTTGGGTGGCGGTGAGGCGATCCCGGCCACCTGGCGCGACACCTGCCGCACACTCTCCGGCTGCGCCCTCCCCCGCCTCACCGGCACGGACCTGGTGGAACTCGCCGAACTCCTGGAAGCCGTACAACCGCCCCCGCCAGGAGGATGATTCGGGGCATGGCACCCAAAAGAGAAGAACAGTACGGAGGGGACGGCGGAACCGGCGCGACCCTGGAGCAGCGCATCACCGGCGCCCTCGTCGGCGCGGCCGTGGGCGACGCCCTCGGCGGCCCCGTCGAGGGCTACTCCCCCGACCAGATCCTCCAGCGCCACGGCGGCCGCGTCCACGGCATCGTCGGCCCCTGGAACGGCGACGCCTGGCGCACCGCCCGCCCCATCGCCCCGTACCACAAGGGCGACGGCCACGTCACCGACGACACCTTGATGACCCACGCGCTGGTGAGGGTCTACGCCACGGTCCGCGACCATCTCGACGCGTACGCACTCGCCGACCACCTGGTCCCCGACCTGATGACGACCCCGCGCTGGATCCCGGAACTGGAGGCCGAGGCCCTCCCCCTGCACCGTGTCTTCCTGGCGGAGAAATGGCTGGTGGCACGCCTCCACTACGGCCATGTCGACCCCCGCGAGGCAGGCGTCGGCAACATCGTCAACTGCGGCGCCGCGATGTACGTGGCCCCGGTCGGCCTGGTCAACGCGGCCAACCCGCCGGCCGCCTACGCCGAGGCGATCGACCTGGCGGGCGCCCACCAGTCGTCGTACGGCCGTGAGGCGGCGGGCGTGTTCGCGGCAGCGGTGGCGGCGGCCTGCGCGCCGGGCGCGACGGCGGAGTCGGTGGTGACGGCCTGCCTGGCCCTGGCCAAGGACGGCACTCGGGCGGCCATCGAGAAGGTCTGCGAAGCGGCGACCGGCCACAAGGACTTCGAGTCGGCGTTGGTCCCGCTGCGGGAAGCGGTGGCTCCGTACGACACGGTCGGCCCCGACTACCGCCGGCCCTCACTCGCCGCGCGCCGCCCCTCCCGTCTGCACGCGATCGAGGAACTCCCCGTCGCCCTCGGCATGTTGCTCGTCGCCGGCGGCGACTACCGTCACGCCGTCCTGGGCGCGGTGAACTACGGCCGCGACTGCGACTCGATCGCCACGATGGCCGGCGCGTTGGCCGGAGCCCTCGGTTCCTGCGTCCCGGACGACTGGTCGAAGCAGGTCGCGGAGGCCAGCCGCCTGGACCTGTGGGAGCCGGCGAGAACGCTCACCGACGTGACCAGGGAGATCTTCCAGAAGGACCTGCGCCGCCGCAGGGCCCACGAGCAGGCGTTCACCGGGATCGGAGGCCAGGCATGCTCCGCCTGACCTGGGTCCAGCCGGAAGACCTCCTCGGCCACGAACTGCGTCAGGCCACCCAGGACGGCCGCGAACCGTCGGCGGTCGCCGCCCGCTGGAAGGCAGCGGGCGGCTGCGAACCCCCACCCCGAGCCGGCGCCTCCTCCCCCCGCGCCTCCCGCTACCTCCGTCTCCTGGCGGAAGACCTGCTGGACGAACTGGCCGACCTGCCCAGCAGCTTGACGGAACACGAGCCGACGGACCTGGACCGGATCAAGGCGCTCTGCCCCAACTGGCCGCGTCGGACTGTCCCGGCCCTCACCCAGGCCGGCCTGGAAGCAGCCTGGCTGGGCCGAGCCGCCGGCTGCCTCCTGGGCAAACCGGTGGAGAAGCTCCCCCTCCACGGCATCCGCCAACTCGCCCGATCCACCGGCAACTGGCCCCTCAGCACCTACTTCACCGCGCAAGGAGTCCCACCGGACCTCCTTGCGGCGTACCCCTGGAACCGCCGCTCGGCCCCGACCTCCCTCGCCGAGAACATCGACGGCATGCCCGAGGACGACGACCTCAACTACCCCCTGCTCAACCTGCTCCTGCTGCAACGCCACGGCAGAACCTTCACCACCACCGACGTGGCGGAACTCTGGCTGGCCGAACTCCCCGCCGGCCGCACCTTCACCGCCGAACGCCTCGCCTACCGCAACCTCCTCTCCGGCATCGAACCCCCGTACACCGCCCGCCACCGCAACCCCTTCCGCGAATGGATCGGCGCCCTCATCCGCGCCGACGTCCACGGCTGGACCAATCCCGGCGACCCGGCCGCCGCCGCGGAACAGGCCCACACGGACGCCACCCTCACCCACACCGCCAACGGCGTCTACGCGGCGATGTTCACGGCCGCTGCGATCGCCGCCGCGGCGACCGGCACGCACGACATCCACGCCTGCCTCCGCACCGGCCTGACGGTGGTCCCACCCCGCTCCCGCCTGGCCGAGGCGATCACCCACGCCATCCAACTGGCGGGCTCCCACGAGGACTTCGACACGGTGGTGGACGAACTCCACGCCACCCACGCCGCCACCTACCACTGGGTCCACGCGATCCCCAACACCGCCCTGCTCGCCGCCGCCCTCACCCACGCCGACGGCGACTTCACCGGCTCCGTCTCCCGGGCTGTGTCGGGGGGCTGGGACACCGACTCCGACGGCGCCACCGCCGGCAGCATCGCCGGCCTCCTCACCGGCGACCCCACCGCCCTCCCCGACCGCTGGACGGCCCCCCTGAAGAACCGCCTCGCCACCTCCGTCGCCGACTTCGACGGCACCGGCTTCGACACCCTCGCCCACCTCACCCACCGGGAGGCCGCACGCCCATGACCAGGACCGAGAAGCAGCACGCGTCATGACCGAGACAGCCAGGACGACCGAGACGACCGAGACGACCGAAACGCCCCGCGCCCCCCTGACCGGCCTGCGTGTCCTCGACATGGCCACCCTCTTCGCCGGCCCCCTCGCCGCCACCATGCTGGGCGACTTCGGCGCGGAGGTCATCAAGATCGAGCACCCGGCGAAGCCCGACCCGTCCCGGGGCCACGGCCCGTCCAAGGACGGCGTCGGCCTGTGGTGGAAACTCCTCGGCCGCAACAAGCGCACCATCACCCTGAACCTGTCCACGCCCGGCGGCCGGGCCACCCTCCTGCGCCTCGCCGCCACCGCCGACGTGATCGTCGAGAACTTCCGCCCCGGCACCCTGGAGAAGTGGGACCTCGGCTGGGAGGAACTGTCGGCGGCCAACCCCCGCCTGATCCTCGCCCGGGTCACCGCCTTCGGCCAGTTCGGCCCCTACGCCCACCGCCCGGGCTTCGGCACCCTCGCCGAGGCGATGAGCGGCTTCGCCGCGATCACCGGCGAACCGGACGCACCCCCGACCCTCCCGCCCTTCGGCCTCGCCGACTCCATCGCGGGCCTGGCCACGGCGTACGCGGTCATGACGGCCCTCGCCGCCCGCGACCGCACGGGCGAGGGCCAGGTCGTCGACATGGCGATCATCGAACCGATCCTGACCGTCCTGGGCCCGCAGCCCCTCTGGTACGACCAGTTGGGACACGTCCAGGAGCGCACCGGCAACCGCTCCGCCAACAACGCCCCCCGCAACACCTACCGCACCGCCGACGGCACCTGGGTGGCGGTCTCCACCTCGGCCCAGTCCATCGCCGAGCGCGTCATGCGACTGGTCGGCCGCCCCGACCTGATCGACGAGCCGTGGTTCGCGACGGGCGCCGACCGGGCCGCGCACGCCGACGTCCTCGACGAGGCGGTCGGCCGCTGGATCGCCGCCCACACCCGCACCGACGTCCTCGCCGCCTTCGAGAAGGCGGAGGCGGCCGTCGCCCCGGTCCAGGACGTCCGGGACGTGATGACGGACCCCCAGTACCAGGCCCTCGACACGGTCACCACCGTCGACGACCCCGAACTGGGTCCGGTCCGCATGCAGAACGTCCTCTTCCGCCTCTCCTCGACGCCCGGCGCGATCCGCTGGGCCGGCCGCCCGCACGGCGCGGACACCGAGGCGGTCCTCACCGAACTGGGCCTGGCCCCCGCCGACCTGGCCGCCCTGCGCGCGGAGGGCGCCCTGTGACCTTCCCCCTCACCTGGCTGTACGTCCCCGGCGACCGCCCGCACGTCGTCGCCAAGGCCCTCGCCTGCGGCGCGGACGTCGTCGTGATCGACCTGGAGGACGCGGTCGCCCCCGACCGCAAGGAGTACGCCCGCGCCGCGACCGCCGACCTCCTCTCCGAGGCACAGCCGGTCCCGGTGCACGTCCGGATCAACGCCCTGGACAGCCCGCCGGCTGCCGCCGACCTCCGGGCGGTGGCCGCCCTCCGCGGCGTGTCCGGCCTGCGCCTCCCGAAGGTGGCCTCACCCGCCCAGATCACCGCCGTCGCGGAGCACACCACCCGCCCGCTCTACGCCCTCCTGGAGACGGCCCTCGGCATCGAACACGCCTACGCCATCGCCGCCGCACACCCCTCCCTCCGCGGCATCTCCCTGGGCGAGGCGGATCTACGGGCCGATCTGGGCGTACGCGAGGACGCGGGCCTCGACTGGTCCCGCTCCCGTGTGATCGTCGCCGCCCGGGCGGCGGGCCTGGCCCCGCCGCCCCAGTCCGTCCATCCCGACACCCGCGACCTGGACGGCCTGGCGGCCTCCTGCGCCCACGGCCGCACCCTCGGCTTCCTGGGCCGCGCCGCCATCCACCCCCGTCAGCTCCCGGTCATCGAACGGGCCTACCTGCCCACGGAGCGCGAGCTGGAGGAGGCGGAGACGGTCGTCAAGGCCGCGGCGACCGAACAGGGCGCCCAGGCCCTCCCGGACGGCCGCTTCATCGACGCGGCGGTGGTGGCGGCAGCCCACCGCACCCTCGCACTGGCCCGGCGGGCCCAGGTGTACTGATCACGAGCCGTCCCGCGGCGCCGGCCAACGGTGCCGAACCCACCGTCACCCGCCGCCTCCATCCCCCGCGCACGCGACGAGGGCGCCCGGCAGACCCCGGGCGCCCTCGTCGTCGTGGAACAAACCGTCAGCTCTTCTTGCCGGCCGCCTCGGACTCGGCTTCGGCTTCCGCTTCGTCCTTCGCGTCGTCCTTTTCCTTGCCGTCGCCCTCGGCGTCCTTCTCGGCGTTCTTCTCGGCGTCCTTCTCGGCGTTCTTCTCGGCGTCCTTCTCGGAGTCCGCCTTCGCCTCCGAGGACCCGGACTTGGCCGTGTCCTCCGACTTGCCCTCGCCGTCGGCCTCGGTGCCACCGTCGGAGGCCTCCACGTCCGGCTCCACCACGGCCTCACGGCCCGGCCGCTTCTTCGCCGACACCACGAAGTACGTCACCGCGAGCAGGAACACGATCAGCGCGGTCCAGTTGTTCAGCCGCAGGCCCAGGATGTGGTGGGCGTCGTCGACACGCAGGTACTCGGTCCAGAACCGCCCCACGCAGTACGCGGCGACATACAGCGCGAACGCCCGGCCATGGCCCAGCTTGAAGCGGCGGTCGGCCCAGATCACCAGCAGGGCGACACCGAGGCACCACAGCGACTCGTACAGGAACGTCGGGTGGTAGTAACCCGGGATCCGGCCGTCCGCCGAGGACGTGATGTGCAGCGCCCAGGGGAGGTCGGTCTCCTTGCCGTACAGCTCCTGGTTGAACCAGTTGCCCCAGCGGCCGATCGCCTGCGCGAGGGCGATGCCGGGCGCGACGGCGTCGGCGTAGGCGGGCATCGGGATGCCGCGGCGGCGACAGCCGATCCACGCGCCCAGCGCGCCGAGCGAGATCGCGCCCCAGATGCCGAGGCCGCCCTCCCAGATCTTGAAGGCGTCCACCCAGTCACGGCCCTCGCTGAAGTACAGCTCGTAGTCCGTGATCACATGGTAGAGGCGGCCGCCGAGGAGGCCGAAGGGCACGGCCCAGACCGCGATGTCGGCCACCGTGCCGGCCCGCCCGCCCCGGGCGACCCAGCGCCTGTTGCCGAGCCAGACCGCGACGAAGACACCGATGATGATGCAGAACGCGTAGCCGCGCAGCGGAACGGGGCCGAGGTACAGCACTCCGCGCGACGGGCTGGGGATGTAGGCAAGTTCCATGGCAAGGTCGACGCTACCCTGCCGCACCGGGCCCACGGCAGGCAGCCCGGCTACGGCTCCATAACGGGCCGGTGAGAAGAACTCACCCCTGGTCGGCCTCCTCCACCATCTCCTTGAGCTTCGCCGGTGTCATCGTCTGGTCCTGGTAGATGTTCTTGCCGTTCAGCAGCACGGTCGGCGTGCCGGTGAAGCCGCCCTTCTGGAAGGCCTCGTTGGACTTGACGACCCAGCTGTTGTGCGTGCCCTTCTCGACGCAGGCGCGGAAGGCGGGGGTGTCGAGGCCATCGACCTTGGTGGCCAGGTCGAGGAGTTCGCTGTTCTCGGCGAAGGCGTCGTCGCGCTCCGGGGGCTGGTTCTGATACAGCACGTCGTGGTACCCGGGGAACTTGCCGAGGTCCTGGGCGCAGGCCGCGGCGTTGGCCGCGTTGCGCGAGCCGGTGCCGCCCATGTTGCCGTCGATCAGGGTGGCCAGGTGGTACTCGACCTTCAGCTTCCCGGCGCCGGTCAGTTCGTGGATCGTCGAGCGGTAGGCGTCCTCGAAGGCCTTGCAGGCGGGGCAGCGGAAGTCCTCCCACACCGTGAGCGTGGACTTGGCGCCGTCCTTGCCGACCGGGATCGCCAGGGCGTCCTTGCCCTGCGCGCCGGAGGGCGCCACGACCGGGCCGGAACTGTCCCGGCCGTCGTCCTTGCCCGTGTTCGCCGCGACGATGCCGATGACCGCCGCCAGGCCGAGCACGCACACCACACTCGCGCCGACGATCAGCGTGCGGCGCCGCCGCTCCGCGGCCTTCTGCTTCTCCCGCTCCACCGCCAGCCGCTCCCTGGCGGTGCGCTTCCCTTCACGATTCTTCTCGCTCACACCCCCAGAACGAACCGGGGAGGCGCAGCGCGCCTCCCCGGTCCCAGGTCCACCCGTTCGGGTGACCGATTATTTCTCGTCGCCCGGAGGCGTCATGCCTGCCCGCGCACGCCCTTCGCCAGCTCCCCCGCGAGGGCCCGCACGGCCTCGACACCTGCGGCGTCGTCCGGGGCGTCCAGCATCCGCTTGACGAAGGCCGAGCCGACGATCACGCCGTCGGCGAAGCCGGCGACCTCGGCGGCCTGCTCGGCGTTGGAGACACCGAGGCCGACGCAGACGGGCAGGCCGGTGCCGGTGGCCCGGGTGCGCTCGACCAGGTTCTGCGCCTGCGCGCCCACCGACTCACGGGTGCCCGTGACCCCCATCAGCGAGGCGGCGTAGACGAAGCCGCTGCCCGCCTCGGTGATCCGGGCGAGCCGCTCGTCCTTGCTGCTGGGCGCCACGACGAAGACCGTCGCGAGGCCGTGCTTCTCGGCGTGCTCCCTCCACAGCGCCGCCTCCTGCACGGGCAGGTCGGGCAGGATCGCCCCGGCCCCGCCCGCCTCCGCCAGCTCGGCGGTGAACCGCTCGACGCCGTAGCGGTCGATGGGGTTCCAGTACGTCATCACGAGCACGGGCTTCCCGGTGGCCTGGTGGGCCTCGCGGACCGTGCGCATGACGTCCGCGATCCGCACGCCGCCGCGCAGGGCGATGTCGTCGGCGGTCTGGATGACCGGGCCGTCGAGGACGGGGTCGCTGTGCGGCAGACCGACCTCGACGACGTCCGCTCCGCCGTCCAGGACGGCCTTGATCGCCTCGATCCCGCCGTCCACGGTCGGGAACCCGGCCGGGAGGTAGGCGATGAGCGCGGAGCGGCCCTCGGCCCTGGCGGCGGCGAGGGTGTCCGACAGCAGCTGGATGTTCCCGCTCACTTGGCGTCCCCCTCGATCTCGGCGGCGTCCGTGTCGGCGTCCGCGTCCACGCTTGCGTCGGTGTCGTACAGGCCGAAGTAGCGGGCGGCCGTGTCCATGTCCTTGTCGCCGCGGCCGGACAGGTTGACCACGATCAGCCCGTCCTTGCCCAGCTCCCTGCCGACCTCCAGGGCGCCGGCCAGCGCGTGGGCGCTCTCGATGGCCGGGATGATGCCCTCGGTGCGCGACAGCAGACGCAGCGCCTGCATGGCCGCGTCGTCGGTGACCGCGCGGTACTCGCCGCGGCCGGAGTCCTTGAGGTAGGAGTGCTCCGGGCCGATGCCCGGGTAGTCCAGACCGGCCGAGATGGAGTACGGCTCGGTGATCTGGCCCTCGTCGTCCTGGAGGACGTACGACCGGGAGCCGTGCAGGATGCCGGGCTCGCCCGCGGTGAGGGTGGCCGCGTGCTCGCCGGTCTCGACGCCGTGTCCGGCCGGTTCGCAGCCGATCAGGCGTACGGAGGCGTCCGGGATGAAGGCGTGGAAGAGGCCGATGGCGTTGGAGCCGCCGCCGACGCAGGCGATCGCCGCGTCGGGCAGGCGCCCGGCGCGCTCCAGGAGCTGGCGGCGGGCCTCCACGCCGATGACGCGGTGGAAGTCGCGGACCATGGCCGGGAAGGGGTGCGGGCCGGCGACCGTGCCGAACAGGTAGTGGGTGTGGTCGACGTTGGCGACCCAGTCGCGGAAGGCCTCGTTGATGGCGTCCTTCAGCGTGCGGCTGCCGGACTTCACCGCGACGACCTCGGCGCCCAGCATGCGCATCCGGGCCACGTTGAGGGCCTGGCGCTGGGTGTCGATCTCACCCATGTAGATGGTGCACTCGAGCCCGAAGAGCGCGCAGGCGGTGGCCGTCGCGACGCCGTGCTGGCCGGCGCCGGTCTCCGCGATCACGCGCGTCTTGCCCATGCGCTTGGTGAGCAGCGCCTGGCCGAGCACGTTGTTGATCTTGTGGGAGCCGGTGTGGTTGAGGTCCTCGCGCTTGAGGAACACCCGGGCGCCACCGGCGTGTTCGGCGAACCGCGGCACCTCGGTGAGGGAGCTGGGGCGGCCGGTGTAGTGGACGAGCAGGTCGTCGAGTTCGCGGGCGAACTCGGGGTCGTGCTTGGCCTTGTCGTACTCGACGGCGACCTCGTCCACGGCGGCGACGAGGGCCTCCGGGATGAACTTGCCGCCGAAGGCGCCGAAGTAGCCCTCGGCGCTGGGGACTTGACCCTCCGGGTCGGGGATGAAGAACTCGCTGGGCATGCGGATACCTCACGGTGAGTTTTGTGGAAAAACGTCATCGCCGTGGGGGCGGAGCTTGTCGGGCGGCCTCAGGCCGGATACGGCTCGTCGCGCCCGCGCGGCGGTCGCCGCACATCGGACAGAGCCCCGCGCCCCTGGAAGGGGCGCTGCCATCGCATGCCGTTCACCTGCCCGGGTTCGTCTCCGATGACGTACCGCACCCGTCGGCCGTGGACGCGCCGCGCGGGCGCGCGGCAGCCACGGGGGCGGCAGCCGCGCGCGAGGCGGGCGTACCGGTCCGTGGTCGTCACAGAGGCGGTGGGAGTCATCGGGGCAACCCTATCGAACGATCAGCCCCGGCCGTGTCGCAATGCGGGGTGCTCTCCCGCCGCCACCAGGTCGGCGACCGCCGTCTTCGGGTCGCGGCCCGTCACCAGGGACTCGCCGACCAGGACGGCGTCGGCGCCGGCGTTGGCGTAGGCGATCAGGTCGTGCGGGCCGCGGATGCCGGACTCGGCGACCTTGACGATGCTCTCGGGGATCTCGGGGGCGACCCGTTCGAAGGTGCCCCGGTCGACCTCCAGGGTCTTCAGGTTGCGGGCGTTGACGCCGATCACCTTGGCGCCCGCGTCCACGGCGCGCTCGACCTCGTCCTCGTCGTGCACCTCGACGAGCGGGGTGAGACCGATGGAGACGGCGCGCTCGATCAGCGACTCCAGGGCCGGCTGGTCGAGGGCGGCCACGATCAGCAGCGCGAGATCGGCGCCGTACGCGCGGGCCTCCCACAGCTGGTACGAGGTGACGATGAAGTCCTTGCGCAGGACCGGGATGTCCACGCGCGCGCGGACGGCCTCGAGGTCGGCGAGCGAGCCGCCGAAGCGGCGCTGTTCGGTGAGGACGGAGATGACGGCGGCGCCGCCCGCCTCGTAGTCCGCGGCCAGACCGGCCGGGTCGGCGATCGCGGCGAGCGCGCCCTTGGACGGGCTGGACCGCTTGACCTCGCAGATGACCTTGACGCCCTCGCCGCGCAGGGCCGCCACACCGTCCTTGGCGGCCGGAGCCTTCGCCGCGCGCTCCTTGAGCTCGTCGAGGCTGACGCGCGCCTGCCGCTCCGCGAGGTCGGCACGGACTCCGTCGATGATCTCGTCGAGCACACTCACGCGAGCGGCCCCCTTCCAGACGGTTGACAGTTCCAGCGACCAGTGGAAACCGATGGTCACTGCGATGGTATCCGGAGGAGGGCGAAGGCCTCGCATCCGGTGGACGCCGTTCCCTCCCCCACCCTCGAACCAGCTTCGCATGGCTCGGGCGGGAGGTGCCCCCATACTGGACGTTCACGCGCCGATCAAGGATGCAGCCAGCCACCGAACGGCAGGTTCCGGACAACCGTGAAGACCAGCAGGAAAGCGCCCAGGATCCACAGGTGGACCGGCCGCGGGTCGAGGCGGGGCGGACGTCCACGGGCCACGCGGACCACCCAGACGGTCCACAGCACCGCGAAGCCCAGATAGGCGACCACCGCCATCGCGTTGGCGTGCAGGGCGGTCGTGAGGTCCCCGTGCACGAAGGCGTGCGCGCTGCGCAGACCGCCGCAGCCGGGGCAGTAGAGACCCGTGTACTGCAGGAGCGGGCAGACCGGGTAGTGGCCGGGTTCGTTGGGGTCGACGGCCCCGACGAACGCAAAGGCCCCGGCGACGGCCGCGAGGATCCCGGCGGGCACGGCCAGCCGTCCTGCCACGGTCCCGCGGGAGGAAGGTGTCACGCTCTGGCTGTCGGGGTGCACGCCTCGCATTGTGCCTCCGCGGAGGGCGCCACGCGCGCGTGAGGGGCGGCCGGTCGCTCACCGGCCGCCCCTCCACCACGTTTTACGCGGGCTCAGCTCTCGGCGTGCGCCGGCTCGCGCGTCGCCGCGACCTGGTGCACCGGGTGGACGTCCTTGGGCTGGCCCATGCCCATCGCGCGCATCACGGCGCCGACGACACCACCGAGCACCACGATCACCATGCCGGCCCAGAAGCCCAGCGGCTCGGCCATGACCATGAACGCGCCCGCGACGCAGAAACCGATGAAGGCGATGGTGACGCCGGTCCAGGCGGCCGGGGTGTGTCCGTGGCTGCTGCCCGCCATGACTTGCTCCTCGTTGCTGTCTACGTGTCGTACGTGCCGTGCGTGCCGTACGTGTCCGAGCCGGACGCTCGCCCCCCATTGTCCCGTACGCACACGCGTACCGGACGCGGGGGTCGCTTCCGGCGGAGTCTGTTTCACCACATCGGCAACCGGCCCGGTGTCCGGCGCCGGGACCGTCAGGCCGGGTCCACGCCCGTCGGGTCCTCGCCCCGGTCCAGGGCCTTCCAGATCTCCTCGGGCCGGTCGGGGTCGACGGGCTGGGCCCTGCGCCGGGGGCGGGGGGCGCCGTTGCGTTCGTACCGGCCGGACATGGCGGGCCACAGGCGGCCGTAGCGCAGGGCGAGCAGGCCGGCCAGGAGGATCAGGGCGCCGCCCGCGGCCGCGGCGTACGGCCAGGCGGTGTGGGTGAGCGAGGCGACGGTGGCGGAGGTGTCGCCGGAGGCCTGGGCGGCCTTCTCGTCGAGCGCGGAGCTGTCGGAGGCGCCGAACAGGGCCGCGGCGACGATGCCGACGCCGGAGAGCGCGAGGAGGGCGGAGACCGCGAGGCGGCCGGCCCTGCGGACGGCGAAGACGGCGACGAGCGCGGCCAGGCCCACTATCGCGAGCGCCGCGGGGACGCCGGTGACGTCGCTGCCCTTGGCGGTCAGGGGAAAGGCGCCGCCGGCCACCGTCGCCGTGCCCTCCGACCAGCGTTGCCGGGTCGAGAGCAGGGCCACGGCCGCGCCCAGCGCACCGCACAGCAGGGCGAGGGCGAGGCTCCGGCGGCCGGACGCGGCGGCTTCGGGACGGGAGTGAGGTACAGCAGTCACGTACTCCACTATCGCGTGAACCCCGGGCGAACCGGCACCCGGGGTTCCGTGAGAAGCGCCCCATTCGCGCCGGGGTTGCCCTACTTGCCCAGCCGGTTGGCCGTGTGCACCGCGCGCAGCACCGCCGCCGCCTTGTTGCGGCACTCCTGGTCCTCGGCGACCGGGTCGGAGTCGGCGACGATGCCCGCGCCGGCCTGGACGTAGGCGGTGCCGTCGCGCAGCAGGGCGGTGCGGATGGCGATGGCGGTGTCGGAGTCGCCGGCGAAGTCGAGGTAGCCGACGCAGCCGCCGTACAGGCCGCGGCGGGACGGTTCCAGCTCGTCGATGATCTGCATGGCGCGCGGCTTGGGGGCGCCGGAGAGGGTGCCCGCCGGGAAGCAGGCGGTGAGGACGTCGAAGGCCGTGCGGTCCGGGGCGACGCGGCCCGTCACCGTCGACACGATGTGCATGACGTGCGAGTACCGCTCGATGGACATGAAGTCGACGACCTCGACCGAGCCGGGCTCGCAGACCCGTCCCAGGTCGTTGCGGCCGAGGTCGACGAGCATGAGGTGCTCGGCGCGCTCCTTGGGGTCGGCGAGCAGTTCGTCGGCGAGGGCCTGGTCCTCCTGCGGGGTCGCCCCGCGGTGCCGGGTGCCGGCGATGGGGTGGACCATGGCCTGCCCGTCCTCGACCTTGACGAGCGCCTCCGGGCTGGAGCCGACCACGTCGAAGCCGTCGAAGCGGAACAGGTACATGTACGGGGACGGGTTCGTGGCCCTGAGGACCCGGTAGACGTCCAGCGCGCTCGCCGTGCAGGGCGTTTCGAAACGCTGGGAGGGGACGACCTGGAAGGCCTCGCCCGCGCGGATGCGCTCCTTGATGTCTTCGACGGCCTCCTGGAAGTCGGGGCCGCCCCACAGCGCGGTGTACTCGGGGAGCTCGGAGGGCGGCAGGACGGCCGGGGGCTGGGCCACCGCGCGCGAGAGGTCCGCCTCCATGGCGTCGAGGCGCGCGACCGCGTCCGCGTAGGCCTCGTCGACGCCCGTGTCGAGGTCGTTGTGGTTGATCGCGTTGGCGATCAGCAGGACGGAGCCCTCCCAGTGGTCCATGACGGCGAGGTCGCTGGTCAGGAGCATGGTCAGCTCGGGCAGCTGGAGGTCGTCGCGCTCGCCGGGGCCGATCTTCTCCAGGCGGCGCACGATGTCGTAGCCGAGGTAGCCGACCATGCCGCCGGTGAAGGGCGGCAGGCCCTCCTGGTGGGGGGTGTGGAGGGTCTCGACGGTGGCGCGCAGGGCGGCGAGGGGGTCCCCGTCGACGGGGACGCCGACGGGCGGGGTGCCGAGCCAGTGCGCCTGTCCGTCGCGCGCGGTGAGGGTACCCGCGCTGCGGACGCCCACGAACGAGTAGCGGGACCACGACCGGCCGTTCTCCGCGGACTCCAGGAGGAACGTGCCGGGGCGCTCGGCGGCGAGCTTGCGGTAGAGCGCGACCGGGGTGTCGCCGTCGGCGAGGAGCTTGCGGGTGACCGGGATGACGCGGCGGTCGGTGGCCAGCTTGCGGAACGTCTCGAGGTCCATGGCGGCTGACCTTACTGATCCGAGGCCGGTACGCCGGAATCGGCGTCCTTGAGCAGTACGTCGGCGTCGAAGCAGGTGCGCGCGCCGGTGTGGCAGGCGGCGCCGACCTGGTCGACCTTGACCAGCACGGTGTCGGCGTCGCAGTCGAGGGCGACGGACTTCACCCACTGGAAGTGCCCGGAGGTGTCGCCCTTGACCCAGTACTCGCGGCGGCTGCGCGACCAGTAGGTGCAGCGGCCGGTCGTCAGGGTGCGGTGCAGCGCCTCGTCGTCCATCCAGCCGAGCATGAGCACCTCACCGGTGTCGTACTGCTGGGCGATGGCGGGGACGAGCCCGTCGGGGCTGCGCTTGAGGCGCGCGGCGATCTCCGGGTCGAGGCCGCTGGATGGAGAACTGTGGCCCGAAGCGCCGCGATGAGGGGTGGTGGTCGGGCGACGGGCGGGCGTGCTGGTCATGCGGCCATTGTGCCGCGCGGGACGGGCGGGCCCGGCCGATGTCCACTGTCCGGACCTGCTACGTGGTCGTAGGCTGACCGCATGTCGACTTTCGCCAAGCGTGAACGGCTCCTTCTCGCCGAGCTCTTGGAGACCGCGGGTCCAGACGCGCCGACTCTCTGCGAGGGCTGGCAGACCCGTGATCTGGCCGCGCATGTGGTGGTGCGCGAGCGTCGGCCCGACGCCGCCGGGGGTCTGCTCATCAAGCAGCTCGTGCCTCGCCTGGACAAGGCGATGGAGGAGTTCGCCGCCAAGCCGTACGAGGAGCTGATCCAGCTGATCCGTACCGGCCCGCCGCGCTTCTCGCCCTTCCAGTTGAAGCAGATCGACGAGGCGTCGAACACGATCGAGTTCTACGTCCACGGCGAGGACGTCCGTCGCGCGCAGCCCGACTGGACGCCTCGTGAGCTCGACCCGGTGTTCCAGGACGCTCTCTGGTCGCGTCTGGAGCGCACCGCCCGTCTGATGGGCCGTGGTACGCCGACCGGTCTGGTGCTGCGCCGCCCGGACGGCCGTACGGTGGTCGCCAACCGCGGCACCCCGGTCGTGACGGCCACCGGCGAGCCCTCGGAGCTGCTGCTGTTCCTGTACGGCCGGAAGAGCGCGGCGAAGGTGGACCTGGCGGGCGACGAGGACGCGATCACGAAGCTGCACGGCGGCAAGCAGCTCGGGATCTGAGAGGGCGTCTCGTGTTCCAGGTCGCCATGACATGAGTAAGCCCCGGCCACCAGGTGGCCGGGGCTTACAGCGGTCCCGGGGCGTCACCGCACGGGGTGGCCCGCTTCCCGCAGTGTCTGCTTCACCTCGCCGATCCGCAGATCCCCGAAGTGGAAGACGGAGGCGGCCAGGACGGCGTCCGCGCCCGCCTCGATCGCCGGCGCGAAGTCCGCGAGCCTGCCGGCGCCGCCGGAGGCGATCACCGGGACCGTGACGTGCTTGCGGACGGCGCCGATCATCTCCAGGTCGTAGCCGTCCTTCGTGCCGTCCGCGTCCATGGAGTTCAGCAGGATCTCGCCCGCGCCCAGCTCGGCCGCCCGGTGCGCCCACTCGACCGCGTCGATGCCGGTGCCCTTGCGGCCGCCGTGGGTCGTCACCTCGAAGCTCCCGGACTCGGTCCGCCGGGCGTCCACCGACAGCACCAGCACCTGGCTGCCGAAGCGCTCCGCGATCTCCTTGATCAGCTCGGGGCGCGCGATGGCCGCCGTGTTGACGCCCACCTTGTCGGCGCCGGCCCGCAGCAGCTTGTCCACGTCCTCCGGGGTGCGTACCCCGCCGCCGACGGTCAGCGGGATGAACACCTGCTCGGCGGTGCGGCGCACCACGTCGTAGGTGGTCTCGCGGTTGCCCGACGAGGCGGTGATGTCCAGGAACGTCAGCTCGTCGGCGCCCTCGGCGTCGTAGACCTTGGCCATCTCGACGGGGTCGCCGGCGTCGCGCAGGTTCTGGAAGTTGACTCCCTTGACGACCCGGCCGTTGTCCACGTCCAGGCAGGGGATGACTCGGACCGCCAGGGTCATGAATTCACGGCTCCTCTGAATGCTTCCAGTTCCACTTCGACCAGGATGCGCGGGTCGACGAAGCCCTCCACGATCAGCAGGGTCGAGACCGGGCGCACGGCGTCGAACAGTTCGTGGTGGGCCCGGCCCACGGCGTCCACGTCCCGTGCGTGGCTCAGGTACATCCGCGTACGGATCACGGACCCGACGGCGAGCCCGAACTCGCCGATCGCCTCGATGGCGCTGGTGAAGGCCACCTTGGCCTGCTCGTAGGGGTCGCCCTCCCCGTAGAGCACGCTGCCCTTGAAGGCGGTGGTGCCGCCCACCAGGACCCGGTCGCCCGCCGCCACGGCGCGTGCGAAACCGAAACTCTCTTCCCAGGGACTTCCGCTCTGCACACGCCGTACGGCTTCGGACGTCATGACACTGTGTCCTTTTTCACGACGTAGCCTCCAGGGCTTCTTCGAGGGTGAACGCCTTCGCGTACAGCGCCTTCCCGACGATGGAGCCCTCGACACCGAGGGGAACCAGCTCGGCGATGGCGCGCAGGTCGTCGAGGGACGACACGCCGCCGGAGGCGACGACCGGGCGGTCGGTCGCCGCGCAGACGTTCTTCAGCAGCTCCAGGTTGGGGCCCTGGAGGGTGCCGTCCTTGGCGATGTCGGTGACGACGTACCGCGCGCAGCCCTCCTTGTTGAGGCGCTCCAGCGTCTCGTAGAGGTCGCCGCCGTCGCGGGTCCAGCCGCGGCCGCGCAGGGTGGTGCCGCGGACGTCGAGGCCGACGGCGATCTTGTCGCCGTGCTCGGCGATGACCTTGGCGACCCACTCGGGGGTCTCCAGGGCGGCCGTGCCGAGGTTGACCCGGGTGCAGCCGGTGGCCAGGGCGGCGGCAAGGGTGTCGTCGTCACGGATGCCGCCGGACAGCTCCACCTTGATGTCCATGGCCCTGGTCACCTCGGCGATCAGTGCCCGGTTGTCGCCGGTGCCGAACGCGGCGTCCAGGTCGACCAGGTGCAGCCACTCGGCGCCCGCCCGCTGCCAGGCGAGGGCGGCCTCCAGGGGGGAGCCGTAGGAGGTCTCGGTGCCGGACTCGCCGTGCACGAGGCGTACGGCCTGGCCGTCGCGGACGTCGACGGCGGGGAGGAGTTCGAGCTTGCTCACAGGGTTCCGATCCAGTTGGTGAGGAGCTGGGCTCCGGCGTCGCCGGACTTCTCGGGGTGGAACTGGGTGGCCCACAGGGCGCCGTTCTCCACGGCGGCCACGAACGGCTTGCCGTGCGTCGACCAGGTCACCTTGGGGGCGTGCATCGTCGGGTTGTGCGTCTCCAGGGACCAGTCGTGGACGGCGTAGGAGTGCACGAAGTAGAAGCGCGCGTCCGCGTCCAGGCCGGCGAACAGCTCGGAGTCGGCCGGGGCGTCCACGGTGTTCCAGCCCATGTGGGGGACGATCTCGGCCTGGAGCGGCTCGACCGCGCCGGGCCACTCGTCGAGGCCCTCGGTCTCCACGCCGTGCTCGATGCCGCGGGCGAACAGGATCTGCATGCCGACGCAGATGCCCATCACCGGGCGCCCGCCGGACAGGCGCCGGTCGATGATCCAGTCCCCGCGCGCGTCCCGCAGGCCTGTCATGCAGGCGGCGAAGGCGCCGACGCCCGGCACCAGCAGGCCGTCGGCGTTCATCGCCTTGTCGAAGTCACGGGTGATCTCGACGTCGGCCCCGGTGCGCGCGAGGGCACGCTCGGCGGACCTCACGTTCCCGAAGCCGTAGTCGAAGACGACGACTTTCTTCGAAGCGGTGCTCAATTCCACACCTCCAGCCGCAGGACACCCGCGACGAGACACATCGCGGCGCCGATGGAGAGCAGCACGATCAGGCTCTTCGGCATCTGCTGCTTGACGAAGGAGTAGATGCCGCCGACGAGGAAGAGGCCGACGACGATCAGGACGGTGGAGAGTCCGGTCATGGCGTTACAGCGCGCCCTTCGTGGAGGGGAGGATGCCCGCCGCGCGCGGGTCGCGCTCGGACGCGTAGCGCAGGGCCCGGGCCAGCGCCTTGAACTGGCACTCCACGATGTGGTGCGCGTTGCGCCCGTAGGGCACGTGCACGTGCAGCGCGATCTGGGCCTGGGCGACGAAGGACTCCAGGATGTGCCGGGTCATCGTGGTGTCGTACTCGCCGATCATCGGCGCCATCTTCTCGGGCTCGGTGTGCACGAGGTACGGGCGGCCGGACAGGTCGACGGTGACCTGGGCGAGGGACTCGTCCAGCGGGACCGTGCAGTTGCCGAAGCGGTAGATCCCCACCTTGTCGCCGAGGGCCTGCTTGAAGGCGGCGCCCAGCGCGAGGGCGGTGTCCTCGATGGTGTGGTGGGAGTCGATGTGCAGATCGCCGTCGGTCTTCACGGTCAGGTCGAACAGACCGTGCCGGCCGAGCTGGTCGAGCATGTGGTCGTAGAAGCCGACACCGGTCGCGATGTCGGTCTTCCCGGTGCCGTCGAGGTCGATCTCGACCAGGACGGACGTCTCCTTGGTCGTACGCTCGACCCTTCCCAGGCGCCCTGCGCGAGTCATGAACTCTGCTCCTTCTTGATCTCACGGACCGCGTCGAGGAACGCGTCGTTCTCTTCCGGGGTGCCGGCGGTGACCCGCAGCCACCCCGGAACGCCGTTGTCCCGGACCAGGACGCCCCGGTCGAGGATCTTCTGCCAGACCGCGTGGGCGTCGTCGAACCGCCCGAACTGCACGAAGTTGGCGTCCGAGGCCGTCACCTCGTAGCCGAGCGCCAGCAGTTCGCCCACCAGCCGGTCGCGCTCCGTCTTCAGCTGCTCGACGTACTTCAGCAGTGTGCCGGTGTGCTCCAGCGCGGCCAGGGCGGTCGCCTGTGTGACGGCGGAGAGGTGGTAGGGCAGCCGGACGAGCTGGACGGCGTCCACCACGGCCGGGTGGGCGGCGAGGTAGCCGAGGCGCAGTCCGGCCGCGCCGAAGGCCTTCGACATCGTCCGCGAGACGACGAGGTTCGGCCGGCCTTCGAGCAGCGGCAGCAGCGAGTCGCCGTGGCTGAACTCGATGTACGCCTCGTCGACGATCACCATCGACGGTTTGGCGGCCTGCGCCGCCTCGTACAGCGCGAGGACCGTCTCGGCCGGGACCGCGGTGCCGGTGGGGTTGTTGGGGGTGGTGATGAAGACGACGTCGGGCCGGTTCTCGGCGATCGCCGTCTCGGCCGCCGCCAGGTCGATGGTGAAGTCCTCGTTGCGCGGCCCGGAGATCCATCCCGTGCCGGTGCCGCGCGCGATGAGGCCGTGCATCGAGTACGACGGCTCGAAGCCGATCGCCGTACGGCCCGGCCCGCCGAAGGTCTGCAGCAGCTGCTGGATGACCTCGTTGGAGCCGTTCGCCGCCCACACGTTGGCCGGGCCGACCTCGTGACCGGAGGTGTCCGTCAGGTACTGGGCCAGCCGCGTGCGCAGCTCGACCGCGTCCCGGTCCGGGTAGCGGTTGAGGTTCCGGGCCGCCTCGCGCACCCGCTCGGCGATCCGCTCGACCAGCGGTTCGGGCAGCGGGTAGGGGTTCTCGTTGGTGTTCAGCCGTACGGGGACGTCCAGCTGGGGCGCGCCGTAGGGGGACTTGCCGCGCAGCTCGTCCCGTACGGGGAGATCGTCGATTCCGAAGTTCACTTGCTCGTCGGTACCTTCCACCCGAACCGTGCCTTGATCGCCGCGCCGTGCGCGGGCAGGTCCTCCGCCTCCGCCAGCGTCACCACGTGGTGCGCGACGTCGGCCAGCGCGTCCTGCGTGTAGTCGACGATGTGGATGCCGCGCAGGAAGGACTGGACGGACAGCCCGGAGGAGTGGCAGGCGCAGCCGCCGGTGGGCAGGACGTGGTTGGACCCGGCCGCGTAGTCGCCGAGGGAGACCGGCGCCCAGGGCCCGATGAAGATCGCGCCCGCGTTGCGCACCCGGTCGGCCACGGCGGCCGCGTCCGCGGTCTGGATCTCCAGGTGCTCGGCGCCGTACGCGTCGACCACCCTGAGGCCCTCGTCGATGCCGTCGACGAGGACGATCGCGGACTGCTTGCCCTTCAGCGCCGGGACGATCCGGTCCTCGATGTGCTTGGTGGCCGCGACCTGCGGCTCCAGCTCCTTCTCGACCGCGTCCGCGAGCTCCACGGAGTCCGTGACCAGGACGGCGGCGGCCAGCGGGTCGTGCTCGGCCTGGCTGATCAGGTCGGAGGCGACGTGCACCGGGTCGGCGGTGGAGTCGGCCAGGACCGCGATCTCGGTCGGGCCGGCCTCGGCGTCGATGCCGATCTTGCCGGTGAAGTAGCGCTTGGCGGCGGCGACCCAGATGTTGCCGGGGCCGGTGACCATGTTGGCGGGCGCGCAGGACTCGGTGCCGTACGCGAACATCGCGACGGCGGTGGCGCCGCCTGCCGCGTACACCTCGTCGACGCCGAGCAGCGCGCAGGCGGCGAGGATCGTGGGGTGCGGCAGGCCGCCGAACTCGGCCTGGGCCGGGGAGGCGAGCGCGACGGACTCGACGCCGGCCTCCTGCGCCGGCACGACGTTCATGACGACGGAGGACGGGTAGACCGACCGGCCACCGGGCGCGTACAGCCCGACCCGCTCGACCGGAACCCACTTCTCGGTCACGGAACCGCCGGGCACGACCTGCGTCGTGTGGGTCGTACGGCGCTGTTCGCGGTGGACGAGACGGGCGCGGCGGATGGACTCCTCCAGCGCCGCGCGCACGGCCGGGTCGAGCTCCTCGAGCGCCTTGGCCAGGGCCTCGGCCGGGACCCGCACCCGGTCCAGCCGGACGCCGTCGAACCTCTCGGCGAAGTCGATCAGCGCCGCGTCGCCCCGATGATGCACGGCCTCGCAGATCGGACGCACCTTCTCCAGGGCGGCCTGAACGTCGAAGTCGGCTCGGGGCAGCAGGTCGCGCAGGGCGGGACCCTCGGGAAGGGCGTCGCCGCGCAGATCGATTCGGGAGATCACGACGTCAATTCTCTCAGACCGGCCTCGGACGTCGTCGGCACGTATCAATGGCTGATACAGAACGTGGCGCGATCCGGAGGATGAGGGTGGCCCGGCGGGTGCCCTCCCGGAAGGCACGGCATGAACAGCGTTCGGGGCGTCACTCAGCGGGCATGAACGGCTGTACGAGACACCTGGGTCGGAGGAGGAACGAGCAGCGTGACGGAGGGGGCCGGGATCGACGCCGGGGACCTGCCGGACGACCTGACCGCGGCGGAGGCCGGTATGTGGCAGGCCTTCCGCAACGGCACCGTGTACGACCTGAGCAGCGGTGACACGGTCGTCGACGATCCGCACGGCGGGCATCCGTGGGGCGAGGCGCGGACCGTGCGGGCGCGGATCCTTGCCTGGCTGCTGCTGGACGGCCCGCCCGCGCTCGCGGGCCGGGTCTCCTCGCTCAAGCTGGTCGGCGTGCAGATCAGCGGCAGCCTCGACCTCGCGGGCGGCACGGTGGTGCCGTACGTGGAGCTGAAGCGCTGCCGGTTCGAGCAGGACGTGCTGCTGCCGGAGGCGCGAGTGACGACCCTGCGGATGGTGGACTGCTCGGTGCCGCGGCTGGAGGCGGCCCGGCTGCAGACGGAGGGCGATCTGCATCTGCCCCGCTGCCGCTTCCACAACGGCGTCCGGCTCACCGACGCGCACATCGGCACGGACCTGTTGCTCAACATGGCGGTCGTCTACCGGGACCGCACCGGCCGCTCGGTCTCCGCCGACGGTCTGACCGTCGGCCAGGACCTCCAGGCGGAGCTGCTCGAGTCGCACGGCGAGCTGAGGCTGCGCAGCGCCAAGATCGGCGTGTCGCTGAGTCTGCGCGGGGCCCGGCTGGCCAACCCGTACACCCGGTTCGCGCTCAACGCACCCCAGCTGACGGTGGAGCGCTCCCTGTACCTGACCCCGGCCGGTGTCGGGGGCCAGACGCCGTACGGCACGACGCCCGCGCGCGGGACGCGCGTCCAGCGCTTCGAGTGCCGGGGCGGGGTGCGGCTCGACGACGGGCGGTTCGGGGACGCCGTCGACCTGGAGCGGGCCCGGTTCGCCCTCACCGACGAGCAGGAGCTGTCGCTGCGCCGGGTGCAGACGCCCGAGCTGCGTTTCCTCGGGGAGAAGCCGCAGCGCGGCAAGGTGGTCCTGTCGGGGGCGCGGGTGGTCAACCTGGTGGACCGCGCGAGCGCCTGGCCGGGCCCCGGCAATCTGCACATGGGCGGCTTCACGTACGAGAATCTGGTCCCGCAGGGCCCGTTCCCGCTGGCGGAGCGGCTGGAGTGGGTGGCCGCCGCTACCGCCGAGTACAACCCGGAGCCGTACGAGCGGCTGGCGGCCGTGCTGCGGGCGGGCGGGGAGGACGAGGACGCCCGGGAGGTGCTGCTCGCCAAGCAGCGACGGCGCCGCGAGACCCTGCCGCCGGCCGGGAAGTTCTGGGGGTACGCGCAGGACTGGACGGTCGCCTACGGGTACCGGCCGGGCCGGGCCGCGGTGTGGATGGCGGTGCTGTGGGCGGCGAGTTCCCTGGCCTTCGCGCGCGCCGACCATCCGCCGGTCAGCCGTGAGGGGCATCCGCCCTGGAACCCGGCGCTGTTCGCCCTCGACCTGCTGCTGCCCGTGATCGACCTGGGCCAGGCCGGCCAGTGGCGGCTGCACGGCGGCTGGCAGTGGCTGCAGGCGGCGATGATCCTGCTGGGCTGGATCCTGGCGACGACGGTGGCGGCCGGGACGACGCGGTTGCTGCGGCGAAACTGAACCGGACCTTCCGGGCGGCGGCGGGGCCGCTCGACCCGTCGACAGTTGAGGGAGGCTCACGTTTTACCGGTCCTTGACCCGGCGGCGTACAACTTTCCTCAGGTTTGCCTCACCCCCTGGCGCATGGCCGACCGGCGGCTTTTCAATGGCAAAACCATGGCTCTGCTGCCCCCCTTCATCCGTGCCTCCCGGACGGCCGTGTCCCGGCGTGCGCGGAACGCCGCCCCCCACCTCGTCGCAGGGCTCCCGGCCGACGACGAGGTGCTCCTCGACGTGCCCGACGACCGGCTCGGACCCGCGCTGGTCGCGGCCGGGCGGGGCACGTACCAGGCCGCCGCCGCGCTGCTGGCCGGCACCCGCGAGCGGGCCGAGTGGGAGTACCGGGACCGGTACGTGACGCGCCTGGCCTCCTTCGCGGGCTCGCGCCCGGAGTGGTTCGAGGAGTGGCGCGCCGCCGCCCCGCGCGACCCGGACGTGCTGCTGGTCGCCGCCCATCTCGCCGTGGACCGCGCCTGGCGGTCGCCCGCCCGGGCCGAGCTGCTGCGCGAGGTCAGCCCGCTGATCACGGCGGCCGCGCAGAGCGACGTCCGCGACCCGGTGCCGTGGCGGATCGCCCTGGACCACGCGCGCGGGTCGAACGCCGGGCACAAGTACTTCGAGGAGCTGTGGGCGGCCGCGATCCGCCGCGCCCCGCACCACTACGGCTGCCATGTGGCCGCCAAGCGCTACCTGGCCGAGTCGTGGCACGGCTCCCACCGCGAGTGCTTCGACTTCGCCGACCGGGCCGCGCAGGACGCCCCGGCGGGCTCCCTGGTGCAGGCGCTGCCGGTGCGGGCGGCGTTCGCCTACCTCACCGACGGCTGCGGGCCCGAGGTGCCCCGCGAGCGCCTCGACGCCGCCGCCGACCGGGCCGTCGAGCTCTCCGCCCGCTTCCCCGGGTCCGATCCGTGGCCCGCCGAGATCCGCAACCTGCTGACGTACGTCCTGGTGCGCCTCGGCCGCCGCGAGGAGGCCCTCGTCCAGCTGCGCCTGATCGGCCCGTACGCCACGTCCTTCCCCTGGGGCCGGCTCTCGGACGACCCGCTCGGGCACTTCCTGGCGGTGCGTGAGGCCGTGCTCTCGGGACCGTCCGGACAGCCCCCGTCCCTGCCCGGGCAGCCCCCGTCGCGTCCGCTGAACGGGCACGGGGAACGTTCGTACCCCGCGGGCCACTAGGCTTCTGCGACGTGACCACCGTCCGGCTGCCGCTCTTCCCACTGAACTCGGTGTTGTTCCCGGGGCTAGTGCTCCCGCTCAACGTCTTCGAGGAGCGCTATCGCGCCCTGATGCGCGATCTGCTGAAGACCCCCGAGGAGGAACCGCGCCGGTTCGCCGTCGTGGCGATCCGCGACGGCCACGAGGTGGCGCCCAGCGCACCCGGCATGCCCGACCCGACGGCGCTGCCCCAGCTGGGTCCGGCGGCCGGCTTCGGCGACGAGCCGCTCAAGGCGTTCCACGGGATCGGGTGTGTCGCCGACGCGGCGACGATCCGGGAGCGGGCCGACGGCACCTTCGAGGTGCTGGCGACCGGCACGACCCGGGTACGGCTGCTGTCGGTGGACGCCTCCGGGGCGTTCCTGACGGCGGAGCTGCAGGAGCTGCCGGAGGACCCGGGGGACGAGGCGGGCGCGCTCGCGGAGGGCGTGCTGCGGGCCTTCCGCCAGTACCAGAAGCGGCTCGCGGGCGCCCGGGAGCGGTCCCTGGCGACCGGCGCCGACCTGCCGGACGAGCCGTCCGTGGTGTCGTACCTGGTGGCGGCCGCGATGATGCTCGACACCCCGACCAAGCAGCGGCTGCTGCAGGCCCCGGACACCGCCTCGCGCCTGCGCGACGAACTGAAACTGCTGCGCGCGGAGACGGCCATCCTCCGTAGCCTGCCCTCGCTGCCCGCGGCGGAACTCACGCGCGGGCCGACCAGTCTCAACTGACGTCACCGAGAAGGCGCGAACAGGGAACATGGCGAAGAAGCCGAAGAAGCAACAGCAGTCCGGGGGCACGCCGGCGACGGTGGCCCTGACGGCGGCGGGCGTGGACTTCACGGTCCACGCCTACGACCACGACCCGAGCCACCCCTCCTACGGGGAGGAGGCGGCCGAGGCGATGGGCGTCTCCCCGGATCGGGTCTTCAAGACCCTCGTCGCGGACGTCGACGGCACCCTGACCGTGGCGGTGGTCCCGGTCGCGGGCTCCCTGGACCTGAAGGCCCTGGCGGCGGCCGTCGGCGGCAAACGCGCGGCCATGGCGGACCCGGCGCTCGCAGAACGCACCACGGGCTACGTCCGGGGCGGCATCTCCCCGCTGGGCCAGCGCAAGAAACTCCCGACGGTCCTCGACGACTCGGCGGAGGCCCACGCCACCATCTGCGTCTCGGCGGGCCGCCGCGGCCTGGAGGTCGAACTGACCCCCATCGACCTCGCCAAGCTCACGGAGGCGACCCTGGCGCCCATCGGGCGTGCGTGACCTGCGCCGAGGGCCGGCTCACGTGACCTTCCGGCGTCGCACCGTGCGTCACCGGGGGCACCGATCGGCAGGGGCGCCACCTAGGTGCCGCGGACGGCGATCGAGCGCATGGACCAGCCTCGCCCGCGACCCCGGCGCACCGGCCGGCGCCCGGTGCGCCGAGTCCGCGCGTCCTACGCCGGCGGCCCTTCGTGCGGCTTTCCGTAGGGCCCCGGCCGGCCGTAGCCGCCGTACCCCGCCGGGCCGTGCGGTCCGAACACCTCCGGGTCCCGTGGTCCGAACAGGGCCGTGAGCCCCAGGTGGACCAGCAGGGCGGACAGGGGCCAGGCCAGGAGTGTGCCCTTGGCGCTCAGCTTCAGGGGGGCCGAGAAGGTCACGTTCTTGCCCGCCGCCTTGGCCTGGGCGAGGACGTCGTGGGAGGGGCCGAGCCAGAGGCCGAGGCGCCAGGCCAGAAGGGAGCCGAGCAGGCCGCCGAGGGCCAGGGCCACGACCAGCGGCACGCCTCCGCGGCGCCGCCAGGCGAACACCGCCAGCCCGCTCACGGCGCCGCAGGCCAGGGCGAGAAGAGTGAACGTTCCGTCGACGCCGATCGCCTGCTCGCCCTCGGTGTCCTTGAGGTAGACGACCCAGCTGCCGTCCACCACGTCCCCGACCAGCGGCACGCGCGGCGCGAGCCACACCCACAGCAGCCCGAGCAGCGCCCCGGCGACCGTGACCAGCACGGTGATCACGGCGGCTTCCCGCAGCTCGGCCTTCATCCCGGGTCCGTCCTGTCCGTGTCCGGCGTCGTGGGGCGCGGCCACACCCGCGTACCCGCCCGGCGCCGGCGGCCAGGCGCCGTGCGGGGACGGTTCGTGCGGGGGCGGAGGGGGAGTCAGCGGTGCGGTCACCCTGACATCGTGCCAGGTACGCCTGTGCGGCGCGTCATCGGACGGCGGCCCGACGGTATGCCCAGGTGGCGACGGCCAGCGAGACGACGCCGACGCCCGCGCACACCGCGAGGTCCCCGAGGACGAACGCCCAGTCGGGGTTCGCCCGGAAGGTCCGCGCGAAGGCCTCGACGCCGTACGTCGACGGCAGCAGGTCGCGGGCGAGGCGCACGGGCTCCGGCATCCGGTCGGGCGGCAGCACGCCCAGGAGCAGCGCCGCGGACATGCCCAGCTGGCCGAGGACGGTGGCCAGCTCGGGCCGGGGCGCGAGCAGCCCGAAGGCCGCGCCGAGCCCGGACAGCGCGGCGCCCGCCAGCGGGATCACCGCCGCGAGCACCCACAGGTGGGTCAGCGGCAGCCCGAACAGCACGCATCCGAAGACGGCGGTCACCAGGGTCCCCGGCACGGTGAAGGAGGCGTACGCGCCCGCCGCGCCGAGCACCACGGCGGCGGGCGGCACCGGCAGCGTCGCGTAGTGGTCGAGCCCCCCGCTCGCCCGCAGCTGCCCGAAGTACTGCGCGAGCAGGTTCAGCGCGACGAAGGCGACGACGAGGACGGCCGAGCCGGCCACGACGGCCTCCGCCTCGCGTCCGCCGTCCACGACCCCGCGCATCATGATCAGGATGCCGACCGACTGGAAGGTCGCCACGAACAGCAGCGGGATGCGCGCCACGCGCGCGCGGGACAGCTGCGCCCGGTACACGGCCACGAGCGACGGCCACAGCCGCGCTCGCGGCCCCAGCTCGGCCGCCTCGCGGGACGGCTGCTCGTCCACGGCCAGGGCGCTGCCCGGCAGAACCTCCGCGGGTACGACACTCACGTCGCGCTGCTCCCCTTCTCGGACTTCTCGGCGTGCACTCCGGCAGTCGCCCTTTCGGGTACGGATGCGGTGGCTGTCCTGCTCACGCCCTCACCAATCCCTGCCGCGCGGCGCCGCCCAGCGCCAGGTACACGTCCTCCAGGCTGGGCGTCGCGAGGGTGAAGTCGTCGAGGGCGGCGAAGGCGGCGCCGCCGGTGACGGTGGCGACGACCGCGCGGGCCTCCTCGGGGGCGAGCCGCAGCGTCCAGCGGCGCCCGGACTCCACGGCCCGCTCGCGCAGTGCGGTCACCTCGGGAACCTCCAGCGGCGCCCGCTCCCGCCACACCAGCTCCACCCGCACCTCGCCCGCGACCTGCTCCTTGAGCCCGGCGGGGGTGTCGCAGGCGATGACCCGGCCCTTGTCGAGGACGGCGACCCGGTCGAGGACGGTCTCGGCCTCGATGACGTTGTGGGTGACGAGCAGGACGGTCGTCCCGCGCTCGGCGCGCCGCCGGTCCACGGCCGACCACACCGCCCGCCGGGCGACGGGGTCCATCCCGGTGGTCGGCTCGTCCAGCACCAGCAGCGGCCGCTCCCCCACCAGCGCGGTCGCGAAACAGGCCAGCCGCCGCTGCCCGCCGGACAGCTTCCGCAGCGGCCGCCCGGCGATGGGGGTGAGCCCGAGCTCGTCGAGCACGGCGTCCCGCTCCTGGCGCGCCTGCGCTACGTCGAGGCCGCGCAGGCGTCCGGTGGTCTCGGCGGCGAGGGAGACGGTGAGTTCGTCGAGGGCGGTGGACTCCTGGCCGAGGTAGGCGAGGAGGCGCGCGGCCCGCTCGGGGTGGCGCACGATGTCGTGCCCGAGGATCTCCACGCTGCCCGTGTCGGGCCGCATCAGCCCGGTCACCTGGCGGACGAGGCTGGTCTTGCCGGCCCCGTTCGGCCCGAGCAGTCCGAAGATCTCACCGCGCCGGACGTCCAGCCGTACGTCGTCCGTGGCGCGGACCTCGGGGGCCGCGGGGGTGCCGCGCCGGCCGCGTACCGCCGGATAGGTCTTGGTCAGACCGCGCACGGCACACACGACCTCGTCCCTGTGCCGTATTGCCGGTGCCGCGCGCGTACTCACAAGGGACGAGACTACGGGGTCGGCGCCCCCCGCTCGCGGTCGGGGGCGCTCCGAGTGCCCGGTTCAGTCCCCCGCCGGGGCGTGCTCGGCGGCCGTCCGTACGTCGATCTCCCGCCAGAACCCCGCCCGGATGGCGTAGCGGTCGTGCTCGTCGATCTGGTCGTCCTTGTGGGCGAGCAGTCCGAAGCGGGCCGCGTACCGCAGCAGCTCGCCGTCGATGCGGTGCGGGATGCGCGGATACATGCCCGACAGCTTCTGCAGGTGGCTCTGGTCGCCGAGACGCTCCATCCACCGGCGTGCGAAGACCTGCCCCACCTCGTAGGGGTCGCCGCCGACGGTGGTGATGTCCTCCTCACGGTCGGCCCACCGCTGCTCCGCCGTGGTGAGCTGGGCGAGGGTGGGCATCGAGGCGGCCTCGGCGGGCTCGGCGGCGACACCGGGGCGGTCGACCCAGCCCTTGTCGGAGGACCAGCGCAGGGTGGCGGTCGCGGGGTGCTGGACGGCCTGGGCGCCGGGTGCGCGCAGGGCGGCGAGGTCTTTCGGGGTGGGGACGCCCTTGGCCGCGGGGACCCGCTCCTGCGGTCCGGCGCCGTCGGCCGGGGCCGCGGGGGCGTGCTCGCCCTCCTCGGTCTGCCGCTCGGCGGCGGGGGCGAGCGTGGAGTCGGGCAGCGGCGCGGAGAGGATCGCGGCGATCTCGGGCCGGGGCACGGGCGGGGGCGCGCAGACCCCGCCGAGGTCCTTGGCGCGGACGGCCTTGGTGATCCACGTACGGTCCAGGACGCGCCGCTCGTCGGCCTCGGCGACCAGGTCCTCGGACTGGTTGTAGTCGCCGTCGGCGGCCTGGACGGCCCACAGGTGGACGGCGACGCCGTGCTCCTTGGCGGCCATCATGCCGGGCAGCAGGTCGCCGTCGCCGGTGACGAGGACGACGTCGGAGCAGGCGCGGTTGCGGGCCAGTTCGGTCAGCTCGGCGTGCATGGCGGCGTCGACGCCCTTCTGCGCCCAGCGGCCGTCGCTGCGGGTCAGGGCGCCCAGGCGGACGGTGACCCGGGGCATGACGCGCAGCCTGCGGTGCTCGGGCTGGGGGACGCGGTCGGGGGCGCCGTCGAACCAGTAGATGCGCAGCAGCGGCCGTTCCGTGTCGGACTCGGCCTGTTCGCGCAGGCCCTGGACCAGAGCGGAGTGGTCGACGGTGATCCGGGACCGCGACGGCTCTCCGGCGAGGAGACTCGCGGCGGCCCCCAGCAGATACCCGGCGTCCACCAGGACGATGCAGCGGTCCACACGACTCACCCTCTTTCCGGGAGGTTTGCTTCGGGCTTGCTTCGAGTCTGCCCGACCACACAGGGGTTAACGGTCCGAACTCGATCTTCGGCGTGGCGTTTCGGCGCGGGGCCCTCCCGACCACCCCTGTCACACAGGGTAATTGTCTGAAATGCGCTGTAAGTCTGCTTATGTGAATCTGGTCCCGGCCCTGGCCCCCAGACCCCCGACAGGAGGCAGATCACCATGGCCAAGAACAAGAACCGTGACCGTAAGCAGTCGCAGTCGCAGCGCACTCCGCAGACGGCACAGCAGTCCACCATGGAGCCGCAGGACGAGCAGCAGACCACGCAGGTGACGCCCGGCGAAGTCGCCCGCGGCAAGGGACGCGGCAAGCGCTTCGGTCACAACTAGCGTCTGTGCGTCGGGCCGTTGCCGCCCATGCACGTACCGAGGGGCGCACCCGGTTCCGGGTGCGCCCCTCGCGCGTGTCGCCGCCTCAGCCCGCCAGGCAGGACGGCCCGAGCAGCACCTTCAGATCGCCGAACAGCGCCGGGTCGGGCTTCACCCGGTGCCGGTCCAGGCGCAGCACCGTCGTCTTGGTCGGACCCTGGAGCTTGATCCGGACCTCGCTGTCGCCCTTGTGATGGGTGAGGATCTCGCCGAGGCGGCTGACCATCGGCGGCGTCACCTTCACGGCCGGGATGGTCAGGATCACGGGCGCGTTGGTGCCCGCGGTGGACAGGTCCGGGACCATCAGCTCCATCGCGACCAGACGCGGCACGTCCTCACGCTTGTCCAGGCGGCCCTTGACGAACACCACGGCGTCCTCGACGAGTTGGGTCGACACCAGCTGGTAGGTCGCCGGGAAGAACATGCACTCGATGGAGCCGGCGAGGTCCTCGACGGTGGCGATCGCCCAGGCGTTGCCCTGCTTGGTCATCTTGCGCTGCAGGCCCGAGATGATGCCGCCGATGGTGACGACCGCGCCGTCCGCGTGCTCACCTCCGGTGAGCTGGGCGATGCCGGCGTCGGCCTTGTCGGAGAGCACGTGCTCCAGACCGAACAGCGGGTGGTCGGAGACGTACAGGCCGAGCATCTCGCGCTCCTGCGCGAGGAGGTACGTCTTCTCCCACTCGTCGGTCGTGAACTCGACGTCGAGGCCGAAGCCGGGCTCGCTGGTCTGCTCCTCGCCCATGCCGCCGAAGAGGTCGAACTGGCCCTCGGCCTCCTTGCGCTTGACCGCGACCACGTTGTCGATCATCGGCTCGTACTGCGCGGTGAGGCCCTTGCGGGTGTGACCCATGGAGTCGAAGGCGCCGGCCTTGATCAGTGATTCCGTGGTGCGCTTGTTGCAGACGACCGCCTCGACCTTGTCGAGGTAGTCGGGGAAGGAGGCGTACTTCCCCTTGGCCTTGCGGCACTTGATGATCGACTCGACGACGTTGGTGCCGACGTTGCGGACGGCGGAGAGGCCGAAGAGGATCACGTCGTCGCCCTGGGCGGCGAAGTTCGCCTCGGACTCGTTGACGTTCGGCGGGAGCACCTTGATGCCCATGCGGCGGCACTCGTTGAGGTAGATCGCCGACTTGTCCTTGTCGTCCTTGACGGAGGTCAGCAGCGCGGCCATGTACTCGGCGGGGTAGTTCGCCTTGAGGTACGCGGTCCAGTACGACACCAGGCCGTACGCGGCCGAGTGGGCCTTGTTGAACGCGTAGCCGGCGAACGGGACCAGCACGTCCCACAGGGCCTGGATGGCCTCGTCGCTGTAGCCGTTCTTGCGGGCGCCGGCCTGGAAGATGGTGAAGTTCTTCGCCAGCTCGTCGGGCTTCTTCTTGCCCATGACGCGGCGGAGGATGTCGGCCTCGCCGAGCGAGTAGCCGGCGATGATCTGGGCGGCCTTCTGCACCTGCTCCTGGTAGACGATCAGGCCGTAGGTGACCGCCAGGACCTCTTCGAGGGGCTCCTCCAGCTCCTTGTGGATCGGCGTGATCTCCTGCTGCTTGTTCTTGCGCAGCGCGTAGTTCGTGTGGGAGTTCATGCCCATCGGGCCCGGGCGGTACAGGGCCGACACGGCGGAGATGTCTTCGAAGTTGTCCGGCTTCATCAGGCGCAGCAGGGAGCGCATGGGGCCGCCGTCGAACTGGAAGACGCCGAGGGTGTCGCCGCGCTGGAGCAGTTCGAAGGTCTTCGGGTCGTCGAGCGGGAGGCCGAGGAGATCGATGTCGATCCCCTTGTTGGCCTTCACCATCTTGACGGCGTCGTCCATGATCGTGAGGTTGCGCAGGCCCAGGAAGTCCATCTTCAGCAGGCCGAGCGACTCACAGCTCGGGTAGTCCCACTGGGTGATGGTCACGCCGTCGGTGTGCCTCACCCAGACGGGGACGTGCTCGGTGATGGTCTCGCTGGACATGATCACGCCGGCAGCGTGCACGCCCATCTGCCGGACCAGGCCCTCCACACCGCGCGCGGTGTCGATGACCTTCTTCACGTCCGGCTCGTTCTCGTACATCGCCCGGACCTCGCCCGCCTCCGAGTAGCGGGGGTGGCTGGGGTCGGTGATGCCGGAGAGCGGGATGCCCTTGCCGAGGACGTCGGCGGGCATGGCCTTGGTGATGCGGTCGCCCATCGCGTACGGGTAGCCCAGCACGCGCGCGGAGTCCTTGATCGCGTTCTTGGCCTTGATGGTGCCGTACGTGCCGATCATGGCGACCTTGTCGGCGCCGTACTTCTCGGTCACGTACCGGATCACCTCGACGCGCCTGCGCTCGTCGAAGTCGATGTCGACGTCGGGCATCGAGATGCGCTCGGGGTTGAGGAACCGCTCGAAGATCAGACCGTGCGGGATGGGGTCGAGGTCGGTGATGCCCATGGCGTAGGCGACGATCGAGCCGGCCGCGGAGCCTCGGCCGGGGCCGACGGCGATGCCGTTGTTCTTGGCCCACATGATGAAGTCGGCGACGACGAGGAAGTAGCCGGGGAAGCCCATCGAGATGATGACGTCCATCTCGTAGTCGGCCTGCTTCTGGCGGTCCTCGGGGATGCCGCCCGGGAAGCGGCGCTCCATGCCGCGGCGGACCTCCTCCTTGAACCAGGTGACCTCGGTGTAGCCCTCCGGGATGTCGAACTTCGGCATCAGGTCGCGCTTCTCGAACATCCCGGTGGTGTCGATCTGCTCGGCGACCAGGAGCGTGTTGCGGCAGCCCTCCTGCCAGGCGTCCGAGGAGTCGATGGCGTACATCTCGTCGGTGGACTTCAGGTAGTAGCCGGTGCCGTCGAACTTGAAGCGGTCGGGGTCGGAGAGGTTCTTGCCGGTCTGGATGCACAGCAGCGCGTCGTGCGCCCCCGCCTCGTGGGCGTACGTGTAGTGCGAGTCGTTCGTCACCAGGGGCGGGATGCCGAGCTTCCTGCCGATGTCGAGGAGGCCGTCGCGGACCCGGCGCTCGATCTCGATGCCGTGGTCCATCAGCTCCAGGAAGTAGCGGTCCTTGCCGAAGATGTCCTGGTAGTCGGCGGCCGCCTTCAGGGCCTCGTCGTACTGGCCGAGGCGCAGCCGGGTCTGGAGCTCGCCGGAGGGGCAGCCGGTGGAGGCGATCAGGCCCTCCGACCACTGGGCGATGGTCTCCTTGTCCATCCGCGGCCACTTCTGGAGCCAGCCCTCGGCGTACGCGTCCGAGGAGAGGCGGAAGAGGTTGTGCAGACCCGTCGCGTTCGCCGCCCAGATCGTCTTGTGGGTGTAACCACCGGAACCGGAGACGTCGTCCCTCTTCTGGTGCGGCTGGCCCCACTGGATCTTGCGCTTGTTGCGCCGGGACTCGGGGGCGACATACGCCTCGATCCCGATGATCGGGGTGATTCCGGCCTTCTTCGCGGAGTGGAAGAAGTCGTACGCCCCGTGGAGGTTGCCGTGGTCGGACATGGCGATGTGCGTCATGCCCATCTCGTTGCAGGCGTTGAACATGTCCTTCAGCCGCGCGGCACCGTCCAGCAGCGAGTACTGGGTGTGGACGTGCAGGTGCGTGAACGGCGGCTTCGACACGGGGCGGCCTCCAAGGGGTAGATGCTGCGGCGCGAAGCGCCTCGTTGAGGGGCGGTGGTCGGGCGACGGGTGGGCAGTCGACGACAGGCGGGCGGACAGTCCGGGGGTCAGCGTCGAAGTCTATGCCTCGGCACTGACACTCGGAGGGCTCCCCCGCGTACCTTCACAGCGAGGGTCGCGGGCACTTTCGCATGCCCCCGCCCGTTGAGGACGACAGAAACGCTGTCGTACACGTCATGCACCAGGAGGCACCCCGCGATGTCGGCACCGCAGCTCAACGACGAGCCTCGCGGCGAGGAGATCCTCGCCGTCTTCGACACCGCCTTCGGCGCGCTCCTGGCCGCCGACCCGGCCGCGTTCCGCGTGAAGTTCCGGAAGATGGCGGCCTCGGCGTTCGCCTTCTACCGGGGCACGGCGTGCCTCTTCTACCACGACCTGGACGCGGCGGGCGCCGGGCGGGGCGACGCGAAAATACTGAGCGGCCCGTTCCTGGACGAGCGCACCTCGCGCGTATGGATCCACGGCGACCTGCACGCCGAGAACTTCGGCACGTACATGGACTCGCAGGGCCGCCTGATCTTCAACGTCAACGACTTCGACGAGGCGTACGTCGGCCCCTTCACCTGGGACCTCCAGCGCTTCTCCGCCTCCATCGCCCTCATCGGATACGCGAAGGCGCTCGGCGACGACCAGATCACCGACCTGGTGGAGGTGTACGCGGGCGCGTACCGCGAGCGGATCCACGCGCTGGCCACCGGCGCCAAGAGCGACGAGGTGCCACCGTTCACGCTGGACACGGCCCAGGGTCCGCTCCTGGACGCCCTGCGGGACGCCCGCTCCCTGACCCGCTTCGGGCTGCTGGACTCGATGACGGAGATCCGCGACTTCGAGCGCCGCTTCGCGCCGGGCGGCGGCTCCATCGAGCTGGACGCGGCGACGCGCTACAAGGTGCTGGCGGCCTTCGACGGCTACCTGGAGACGCTGCCGGAGACCTCCCTGGCCCGCCCGGACTCCTACCGCGTGAAGGACGTCGTCGGCCGCCGGGGCATCGGCATCGGCTCGGCCGGTCTGCCGTCGTACAACATCCTGCTGGAGGGGCACAGCGACGCCCTGGAGAACGACGTCGTGATCTACATCAAGCAGGCCCAGACCCCGGCCGTCTCCCGGCACATCACCGACCAGGCGATCCGCGACTACTTCCAGCACGAGGGGCACCGCACGGTCATCTCCCAGCGCGCCCTGCAGGCCCACGCCGACCCGTGGCTGGGCTGGACCGAGCTGGACGGCGCGGGCCAGCTGGTCGCCGAGATCTCGCCGTACGCGGTGGACCTCGACTGGGGCGACATCGACGACCCGGAGGAGATCGCGGCCGTCGTCGCCGACCTGGGCCGGGCCACGGCCACGATGCACGCGGCGGCGGACGACACCTCCGGCGAGTCCCTGGTCCCGTTCTCCACCGAGCGGGCCATCGACGCGGCCATCGCGGCCGACGAGGAGGGCTTCGCTCCCCTGCTGGTGGACTTCGCGCACGCCTACGGCGCACGCGCGCGTGCGGACCACCAGATCTTCGTCGACCTGTTCCGCAACGGCCGGATTCCGGGACTGTGACGGGGTCCTCCGGGCATCCCGAGGCCTCCCCAGGGGACGTCTGCGAGGCATCCTCGGGGACGTCTCCGGGGGATGCTCGGGGGACGTCTCCAGGGGGTCCCCGCGGGGGCGTCCCTGTGGCATCCATAACGAAAAGAGCTCTCACAGAGACCCTTTAGGGGTCTCTTACAGGAGCGCGTGACACACTTCCACCGCGATGGACATATCCGGTACCCGACTCAGAGCCGTACGCGCGGCGCTGTTCACGGCCTTCGTCGTGACGCTCAGCACCGCGTCGCACGTGCTGCTGTCGCGGGCCCCGCTGCCGCTCAACACGGTGGCCGCCGTAGCGGCCGCCGTGTTCGTCCTCGCGTACGCCCTCGCGGGCCGCGAGTGCGGCTTCGGGCGGATCGCCGCCCTGCTGATCCCGCTGGAGCTGGCGGCCGACACGATCTTCACCACCGGCCAGCACGTCTGCTACGGCCGCGCGGGCGGCCCGGTCGCCGGCCCGCTGGCCTCGGTCGGCTGGGACGTGCTGTGCGGCGACGGCACCAGCGTCGGCACCCCGCTGGCCCAGGTCACCGGCACCGACCCCGACAAGCTCGGCGGTCTCCTCGCCCATGCCGACCCGGCCACCGCCTGGCTGCTGCTCGGGGCCCATGTCTCCGTCGGCCTCGTCGCCGCCGCCTGGCTGCGCCGGGGCGAGCGGGCGCTGGCCCAGCTGCTGCGGGCGGCCGCCGCGACCACGTTCCGGCCGCTGCTGCTGGCCGTCTCCGCCGTGACCGTCCGACGCGCCCCGGCGGCCCGCCGCCTGCCGCGGCCCACACGCCGTACAGTCACCGTCCGCGACCGGATCCTCGTGCACTCCCTGGGACGGCGCGGACCGCCGCTCCGGGTCGCTCCCGCCTGCGCCTGAGACGCACAGTCGGCGCACCCTCCCCCTCACCCGAGCACGAGCAGTCCCACACACGTATCCCGCGCACATCCTGTGCGCGTCCCACATGGAGAACACCGACATGAGCAAGCGGAACAGCCAGGCGGCGAAGACGGCGGCCCGGGAGCGGCTGCGCCTCGAACGCGAGCGCCAGGCCAAGAAGGCCAAGATCAAGCGGCAGGTCATCGTCGCCTGCTCGGTGGTCGGCGTGCTGGCCGTGGCGGGCGGCATAGGCTACGCCGTCGTCCAGGCCAACAAGCCCAGCTACTGGGAAGAGGCCAAGGACGCCAAGCTGGTCAAGCCCGCCAACACCACCGGCGAGAACGGCACGACCGTCGTCATGGGCAAGCCCACCGCCAAGAAGACCCTCGTGATGTACGAGGACCCGCGCTGCCCGATCTGCGCCCAGTTCGAGCAGACCGTCGGCGCGACGGTGAAGGCGGACTACGACGCCGGCAAGTTCAAGATCCAGTTCGTCGGCGCCACCTTCCTCGACCGGAGCCTGACCGGCGAGGGTTCCAAGAACGCGCTGAGCGCCCTGGGCGCCGCCCTCAACGTCAGCCCCGAGGCGTTCCTCGAGTACAAGACCGCGCTGTACTCGGCGAAGTGGCACCCCGAGGAGTCCGACGACAAGTTCAAGGACGACAGCTACCTGATCAAGGTGGCGGACACCGTCTCCGCGCTGAAGGGCAACGCGAAGTTCCAGGACGCCGTGAAGAACGGCACCTATGACAAGTGGGCCCTGGAGATGTCCAAGACGTTCGACGACAGCGGCGTGTCGGGCACCCCGACGCTGAAGATGGACGACAAGACGCTGACCGGTTCCGACGGGAAGAACGCGCCGATGACGGTCGCCGACTTCAACACCGCGATCGAGGCGGCCCTCAAGGCCTGATCCGGCCCTGAACCCAGCCTGATTCGGGCAGGATCCGACGCCGAGTCGAAGAGCGGGCGAACTTTTGCCAGTTCGCCCGCTCTTTGTCGTACTGGTCAGTAATCTGATCGGCCGTGACCAGTCGATACAGATCAACACAGAGCGCCGACGCGCTGCCCGCCCGCGCCAACTCGCTTGCGCCGCGCCGCCGTACGGTCGTCAAGGCGGCCGCTGCCACCGCCGCGCTGGCCGGCCCGCTCGCCGCCGCGCTGCCGGCCCGGGCCGCCGAGGAGGCCCCGGCCTTCCTGCACGGTGTCGCCTCCGGCGACCCGCTGCCCGACGGCGTCCTGCTGTGGACCCGGGTGACGCCCACCGCCGGGGCGATACCGGGTTCCGGGGTCGGCCCGGACACCGAGGTCGAGTGGATCGTCGCCAAGGACAAGGCGCTGACGGCCATCGTGGCCAAGGGTTCCGTCACCGCGACCGCAGCCTCCGACCACACCGTCAAGGCCGACGTACGCGGCCTGGAGCCGGCCACCGACTACTGGTTCCGCTTCTCGGCCGGCGGGACCAACTCCCCGGTGGCGCGTACCCGCACCGCGCCGGCGGCGAACGCGTCCGTGGCGGGCCTCCGCTTCGGCGTGGTCTCCTGCGCCAACTGGGAGGCCGGCTACTTCTCCTCGTACCGCCACCTCGCCGCCCGCGGCGACCTCGACGCCTGGCTGCACCTCGGCGACTACATCTACGAGTACGGCACCGGCCAGTACGGCACGCGCGGAACCGTCGTACGGCAGCACGCGCCCACGCACGAGATCCTCACGCTCGCCGACTACCGCACCCGGCACGGCAAGTACAAGACCGACCCGGACCTGCAGGCCCTGCACACGAAGGCGCCCTGCATCGCGATCTGGGACGACCACGAGATCGCCAACGACGCCTGGTCGGGCGGCGCCGAGAACCACACCGAGGGCACGGAGGGCACCTGGGCGGCCCGTCAGGCGGCCGCCAAGCAGGCCTACTTCGAGTGGATGCCGGTCCGCCCGGCCGTCGCGGGCACCACCTACCGCCGGCTGCGCTTCGGCAAGCTCGCCGACCTGTCCCTGCTGGACCTGCGCTCCTTCCGCTCGCAGCAGGTCTCCGTCGGCGACGGCGAGGTCGACGACCCCGACCGCACCCTCACCGGCCGCGCCCAACTGGACTGGCTGAAGGCCGGGTTGAAGGCGTCCGACACCACCTGGCGGCTGGTCGGCAACTCAGTGATGATCTCGCCGTTCGCCATCGGCTCGCTCTCCGCGGACCTGCTCAAGCCGCTCGCCAAGCTCCTCGGCCTGCCCCAGGAGGGCCTCGCCCTCAACACCGACCAGTGGGACGGCTACACGGACGACCGCCGTGAACTCCTCGCCCACCTGCGCTCGAACGCCATCCGCAACACCGTCTTCCTGACCGGCGACATCCACATGGCGTGGGCCAACGACGTGCCGGTGGACGCCGGAACGTACCCGCTGTCGGCCTCGGCCGCCACAGAGTTCGTGGTCACCTCGGTGACCTCCGACAACCTCGACGACCTGGTGAAGGTCCCCGAGGGCACGGTCTCCGCGCTCGCCGCGCCGATCATCAGGGCCGCCAACCGCCACGTCCACTGGGTCGACACCGACCGGCACGGCTACGGCGTCCTGGACATCACCGCCGACCGCGCGCAGATGGACTACTACGTCCTGTCCGACCGTACGAAGGCGGACGCGACCGCGTCCTGGTCCCGCTCCTACCGCACGCGCAGCGGTACGCAGAAGGTCGAGCGGACGTACGACCCGGTGTAACCACCGCACACCGACCCCTCGACGGGGCCTCGCCTACAGGGTTTCGAGGAAGCCGAGCGCCACCCGCCAGGTGGCCTCGGCCGCCTCCTCGTCGTAGTCGGGCAGGTCGGGGTCGGTGTAGAGGTGGCCGGCCCCGGCGTACCGGTAGATCTCGACATCGGCGCCGGCTCTGCCCATCTGGAGGTACCAGGCGCTCAGCCAGTCGTCGGTCTCGAACGGGTCCGGCTCGGCGACGTGCAGTTGCACCGGCAGGTCGTCCACCGAGGCGTTCGGCGCGAGGTCGGAGGTGCCGTGCAGGAGCAGCAGGCCGCGGGCCTTGTCGTCGCCGAGGGCGAGGGTCTGCGCGATGGACGCGCCGAGCGAGAACCCGGCGTAGACGAGGCCGCGCTCCGAGTAGGGGGCGGCGGCCAGGACGGCTCTCTTCAGCAACTCGTCCTTGCCGATCTCCTCCTTGTGGGCCATGCCCTCCTCGACCGTGTCGAACGTGCGTCCCGCGAAGAGGTCCGGGGTCCACACCTCGTGCCCGGCGGCGCGCAGCCGGTCCGCCGCCGCGTGCACCGCGGGACGCAGTCCATAGGTCGAATGGAAGAGCATGATGTTCATGAGGCCATCGTGCCAGCCGGCACTGACAACGCCACACGAGCCGGAACCGACAACAGCAGACGTGTGCCTCTTCACAAAAGGCACATGTTCATGACCCCGCCAGGCCGGTTACGTTCGAAGGCATGGAGAACCTACTCCGCCCCGTGATCGTGGTCGGCGGCTCGGTCGTTCTGACCCTGCTCATCGGCTGGGCCACCGACCGGCTGCTGTGCAAGGCCGACCGGAGCCATTCCGAGACGCCCCTGTGGGGGCTGCTGCGCCGTGGCCGCATCCCCTACCAGCTCGTGCTGTGCGCGGCGATGCTGAGAGGGTCGTACGACGAGGCGGAGCTGCTGCAGGAGCACAAGGTCGGCATCGGCCGGACGCTCACGCTGGTGCTGATCGGGGCCGCCGCCTGGCTGGCGATCCGGATCGCCGCCGCGGTGGTGGAGACCACCTACAGCCGCTACGCGCGCGTCCACCGCGACGCGGCCCGGGTGCGGCGGGTGCGCACCCAGGTGTCGCTGATCATGCGGGTGGTCTCCGCGATCGTCGGCGTGGTGGCGGTGGCGGCGATGCTGCTGACGTTCCCGGCGTTCCGCGCGGCGGGCGCCTCGCTGCTGGCCTCGGCCGGCATCCTCGGCATCGTCGCCGGTGTCGCCGCCCAGTCCACGCTGAGCAACATGTTCGCCGGGTTCCAGATCGCCTTCGGCGACATGGTCCGCCTCGGCGACACCGTGGTGGTGGACGGCGAGTGGGGCACGGTCGAGGAGATCACGCTGACCTTCCTGACCGTGCGGACCTGGGACGAGCGCCGGATCACCATGCCCGTCTCGTACTTCACGTCCAAGCCGTTCGAGAACTGGTCGCGCGGCACGCCCCAGATGACCGGCATCGTCTACTGGCACGTCGACCACTCGGCGCCGCTGGACGCGATGCGCGAGAAGCTGCGCGACATCCTGCGCGAGTGCCCGGCCTGGGACGGCCGCGCCTACGGCCTCGACGTCACGGACACCACCCCGAACACCATGCAGGTCAGGGCCCTGGTGACCGCCAAGGACGCCGACGACATCTGGACGACCCGGGTGACGGTGCGCGAGCAGATGATCCGCTGGCTGTCCGAGGAGCACCCCTACGCCCTGCCCCGCGTCAACACGGCGGACGCGCTGCTGCCGCCGGGCCGCCGACCGAACGGCGCGGCGTGCCCGGGCGGCCGGGCGGGCCGGGGCGGGGCGCCCCCCCCCCCCCGCCCCGGCCCCCCCGCCCCCCCCCGGGCCCCCCGGCCCCCCGCCCCCCCGCCCGGCGCCCCCCGA
>NZ_JBNCAQ010000026.1:87704-137064 GCF_049808595.1 Streptomyces aurantiaciflavus
CGCGGGGGGGCCGCGGGGCCCCCCCCCCCCGGGGGGGGGGGGCGGGGCCGGGGGGGGGGGCGGGGCCCGCCCCGCCCCCGCGCCAGCGCCGCGTCCACGACGCGCCGCGCGCGGACCGCTGACCGTCAGCGCCCGCGCTCGGCGCCTCCGTTGACCTGTACGACCTGCGAGGTGACGTGCCCGGCGCCCGGGGAGGCCAGCCAGTGAAGGGTGGCGGCGACATCCCCGGGCGTCCCGGCGCGCCCGTTCGCCGTCTCCCCCACGAGCCGCTCCCGCCGAGCCTCCTCGATCGCCCCGCCGAAGAACTCGGTGTCCTCGACGTACCCGGGCGCGACGACGTTCACGGTGACACCCTGCGGCCCCAACTCGCGCGCGAGATCATGCGCGTACGGGTGCAGCGCGGCCTTGGCGCCGCCGTACGCCCCGCTTCCCGACCCCCGGTAGGCGGCGATCGAGCTGATGAACAGCACCCGCCCGCCCGGCCGCGCGAGCCGGTCCTTCAGCGCCTCCGTGAGCAGGGCCGCGGTGAGGACGTTGATCCGGAAGTTCAGGGCCCAGGTGTGGGCGACGCGATCGAGGGGGTCGTCGCTGTCGGGCTGCGGCTCCAGTTGCCCGGTCCCGCCGGCACCGTGGACGAGCACGTCCACGGTCCCGAGGGTCTCCCCGACGAACAACTCGACCTGCCGCACCTCGTCGGGCTCACTGAGGTCGGCGGCATAGGTGAGCGCTCCGTCCACCCCGGCCTTCTCCAGTACCTCCCGCCGCCGTCCGAGCAACAGCACCCGGTCTCCGTCGGCGGCGAAGACCCGCGCCGCGGCGAGCCCGATTCCTGTACCTCCACCACTGATTACTACGTTTCGTGCCATGGTCCCGACCCTATGAAGGAGGAGACGCGGGGTCACCAGGATTTACACGGCCGCCATGAACAAGGCACACATCCGAACGGCCGGGCGTCGCACGCGCGGGAACCACCGCGACCGTCACCGCAGACTCCGCACATCGAGATGCCGCAGCACCCGATCCACGATCTCCGGATCGGCCCCCGCCTCACTCCGCGCCGCCACCACCTCGTGCCGCGCAGCGCTCAGCATCTCCCCCTGAATCCGCCGGACCCGCTTCAACCTCCGCACCCGCTGCTCATGCGCCTCCCGCCGCTCGTCCTCCCCGATGTCCGGGCTGATCCGCAGCCCGATGTCGAAGGCCCGCCGCACCATCTGCTCGGTCAGCTCCTCGGGCAGCTCCTCCTCGGCCTCGATCTCCCGAAGCCTGCGTTTGGCCGCCTTGGCCGCCCGCACGGCCAGTTCCTTCTCGAACGCCTTCTCCCGGTCCGTGTCGGCCTGCACCCCCAGCCGCTTCACCAACCAGGGCAGGGTCAGCCCCTGCAACACCAGCGTCGCCATGATCACCCCGAAGGCGATGAACACGATCTCGTCCCGGTCCGGAAAGGCGGCCCCGTCCTCGGTCTGCAACGGGATCGCCAGCGCCAGCGCCACCGAGGCCACCCCCCGCATCCCCGACCACCACATGACGACGGTCTCCCGCCAGCCCATCGGAATGTCCTCGTCGTGGTCCCGCCTGGCGTGCATCCGCCGGGTGAGCCAGGTGGCCGGCAGCAGCCACAACAGCCGCACCAGCACGACGACCCCGACCACCGCCGCGGCCCACCCCAGCATCTCCCCCCACCGCCCGGACGCCGTCCGGATCGCGTTGTGCAGCTCCAGCCCGATCAACCCGAACGCGACCCCGGTGACCATCGTGTCCACGATGTCCCAGAAGGTGTGCCCGGCCAGCCGTGTCATCACGTCGTCGGGATCGGTGGCGAACTCCGCGAGGTAGAGCGCGGTGGTGAGCACGGCGAGCACCCCGGAGCCGTGGAACTCCTCCGCCATCACATACGAGGCGTACGGCACCAGCAGGGTCAGCCCGATCTGCAGGGTCGCGTCTCCGAGCAGGTCCATGAGCTTGTTGGCGCCCCATCCCAGCGCGAGCCCGACCGCCACGGCCACCACGGCGGACAGCACGAGATCCAGCCCCGCCCGCCACGGTGAGAAGGTCCCGCTCACGACCGCGGCGATCGCCACGTGGTACAGCACGATGGCCGTGACGTCGTTGAACAGCCCCTCGCCCTCCAGGATGGACACCAGCCGTCGCGGCAGCCCCAGTTGCCCGGCCACCGCGGTCGCGGCCACCGGGTCGGGCGGCGCGACGAGCGCCCCGAGCGCGATGGCCGCGGCGACCGGCAGCCCGGGCACGATCGTGTGGGCGACGGCGGCCACGCAGAGCATCGTGACGAAGACCAGCGCCACGGCGAGCAGGAAGATCGGCCGTTTGTTCGCCGTGAACTGCCGCCAGGAGGTCCGCCGGACCGCCGCGTACAGCAGGGGCGGCAGCAGCAGAGGCAGGATGAGGTCGGGCGGGATGCTCACATTGGGCACGAAGTCGAGGATCGCGAGCACGATCCCGAGCAGCGTCATCAGGACCGGCGCGGGCAGCCCCAACCGGTCTCCCAGCGGGACGCTCACCACGGCCCCCAGCAACAGGATGAACAGCAGGGCCAACTGATCCACGGTCAGCGCTCCGGGGTTCCAGGGTCACAGGGCTCACTTCCAGCCTGCCCCGTCACCCCGCCACCAACCGGTCCACCCCCCGGCCGGCAACCCGTCCCAGCGCGTCCCGGCCACCCGGCTACAGCACCCGCCGCATCGCCCGGTGCGGAAGGCCCGCGTCCATGAACTCCGGCCCGTGCGCCGCGTATCCGAGGCGCTCGTAGAACCCCAGCGCGTGCGTCTGAGCGTGCAGGTCCACGGCCACGAGCCCACGCGCGCGTGCCGCCTCCTCGATGGCCCGCACCAGCGCGGCACCGACGCCGAGCCCGCGCGCCTCCCGCGTCACGGCGAGCCGCCCCAGCGAGCCGACCGACGGGTCGCCGTCGGTCTTCGCCGCGGCCGCCTCGCCGTACAACAGCCGCCCGGTCCCCAGGGGTACGCCGTCCTCCCCGACCGCCAGGACGTGCACCGCGCCGGCGTCGTAGGCGTCGTACTCGAGGTCCTCGGGGACCTGCTGCTCGCCGACGAAGACCTCCTTGCGCACCCCGAAGCAGGCCTCGCGGTCGGCGGGATCCTCGGCGATCCGCACCTCGTACGCGCGCGTGCTCATCCGTAGGTCTCCTCGCGGACCTGGTCCAGGGCGTTCTGCAGATCGTCCGGGTAGTCGCAGGAGAACTCGACCCACCGCCCGTCCCCGGGGTGCTCGAAGCCCAGCCGCACCGCGTGCAGCCACTGCCGGGTCAGGCGCAGGCGCTTGGCGAGCGTCGGGTCGGCGCCATAGGTCAGGTCACCGACGCACGGGTGGCGGTGGGCGGCCATGTGAACGCGGATCTGGTGCGTACGGCCGGTCTCGAGCTTGACGTCCAGCAGGGAGGCCGCGCGGAACGCCTCGATCAGGTCGTAGTGCGTGACGGACGGCTTGCCGTCCGCGGTGACCGCCCACTTGTAGTCGTGGTTCGGATGCCGGCCGATGGGCGCGTCGATGGTGCCGCTGGTCGGGTCGGGGTGGCCCTGGACGAGCGTGTGGTAGCGCTTGTCGACCGTGCGCTCCTTGAACTGGCGCTTGAGCGAGGTGTACGCGTACTCGGACTTGGCGACCACCATCAGACCCGAGGTGCCCACGTCGAGCCGGTGCACGATGCCCTGGCGCTCGGCGGCGCCGGAGGTGGAGATGCGGTACCCGGCGGCCGCGAGACCACCGATGACGGTCGGTCCGGTCCAGCCGGGCGAGGGGTGCGCGGCCACGCCCACCGGCTTGACGATCACGACCACGTCCTCGTCGTCGTGGACGATCTCCATGCCCTCGACCGGCTCGGCGACCACCTGCACCGGCGCGGGCGCCTGCGGCATCTCGACCTCGAGCCAGGCACCGCCGTGCACGCGCTCGGACTTCCCGACCACCGACCCGTCGACCGTGACCTTCCCGGCCGCGGCGAGCTCGGCCGCCTTGGTCCGGGAGAAGCCGAACATGCGGGAGATGGCGGCGTCGACGCGCTCGCCCTCCAGACCGTCGGGCACGGGCAGGGTACGGATCTCGGGAATCGTGGTCACCCGTCGAGTATGCCGGACGGGTCCGGAGCCCTCGTACGCCAGCCCGGACGCTCAGTCCTTGTGGACGGTGCCGTCCGGGTCGAGCCCCTTGAAGGACAGCAGCACGATCAGGATCCCGCCGCACACGATCGCCGAGTCGGCGAGGTTGAACACCGCGAAGTGCTTCGGTGCGATGAAGTCCACGACCGCGCCCTCGAAGACACCCGGCGAGCGGAAGATCCGGTCGGTGAGGTTGCCGAGCGCGCCGCCGAGCAGCAGGCCGAGCGCGATCGCCCAGGGCAGGCTGTAGAGCTTGCGGGCGAGCCGGGCGATCACCACGATCACCGCCGCCGCGATCACCGTGAAGATCACGGTGAACGCCTCACCGAAGCCGAAGGCCGCGCCCGCGTTACGGATCGCCTCGAACCGCAGCCAGTCCCCGATGATCTCGATCGGCTCGTGGTGCTCCAGCTTGGCGACCACGATCATCTTGCTCACCAGATCGAGGGCGTACGCGAACGCGGCGACCGCGAACAGCACGGCGATCCGGCGCTTACCGCGGGGCCCGCCGGCCCCGGCCGCCGCCGGCTCGTCCGCACCGGGCGACTCGCCCGACGCCGGCTTCCCGACGTGCTCGTCGGACGGCTCCGGCTCGGCTCCCGCCGCCTCGGGGGTGTCCGGCGTACCGATGATGCGCTCCGCCTCTGCCACGTGAGTCCCTCAACCTAGGTACCTGACTGAGGACGAGAGTACGGCACGCCCTCCGGCCATCGGGTGATCAGTACCGGCGCTCCTGCTTCTGCTTGCACTCGACGCACAGCGTGGCCCGCGGGAAGGCCTGCATACGGGCCTTGCCGATGGGGTTGCCGCAGTTCTCGCACAGGCCGTACGTACCCGCGTCGAGCCGTTCCAGGGCGTGTTCGGTCTGGATCAGCATCTCGCGCGCGTTGGCGGCCAGCGCCAGTTCGTGCTCGCGGGTGATGTTCTTGGTGCCGGTGTCCGCCTGGTCGTCGCCGGCACCGTCTCCGGAGTCCCGCATCAGTCCCGCGAGGGCCGCCTCGGACGAGGCGAGCTCCGCGCGCAGCCGTTCCTGCTCTGACTGCAGTTCGGCGCGGGCCTCCGCGGCCTCTTCCGGAGTCCACGGCTCCTCACCGGGGCGCACCGCCAGCTCGCCGGGCTCCGCCGCGACGAGCCGTGCCTTGGGAACGGCCGTCTTCGCCGCCGTGGCCGTGCCAGGAGTCTTCTTCGCAACCACCGTTGTGGCTCCCGTCTGCTCCGCGGCCGAGGCCGCGCCCACCTTCTTGGCCGTGCTCTTCCTGGCGGCGCCCTTTCCGACGGGGCCCTTCCCGGCCGCTACCTTCCCGGCCGCACCGCCCTTGCCACCGGCCCCCTCCGAAGCGTCGACGGTCTGCCCGACCGTCCCCTCCGAACCGGCGTCCACTGTGGCGACCGCGCCTTCCGCGACGGCAGCCGTCCGGTCTGCCGCGCCTTCCGGCACCCCAGCCGCCTGACCGATCGCGCCCCCCGCACCGGCGCCCATCTCGCCGCCGGCGCCCCCCACCACCGCGGCCGTCCCGGAGCCCGCGGCCTTCTTCGCCGCGGCCCTCTTCGCCGTCGCCTTCTTCGCCGTCGCCTTCTTCCCGACAGCCGTCTTCCCGACAGCCGTCTTGTCAGAGACGGCCTCCTTCCCGACCGCCTCTCCGGCCGACCCGACCACTTTCCTGGCCGACCCGACCACCTTTCCGGCCTGCCCGGCCGTCTTCCTGGCCGACGTGGTCTTCTTCCCCGACGCGGTCTTTTTGGCCGGTGCGGTCAGGGCCGGCACAGCCTCCTCGACCGACGCGGCCTCCTCGACCGGCACCTTCCTGCCCGACCCCTTCTTGTCGGCCCCGGCCGTCTTCCTGGCCGGCACACCCTCAGCGCCCGACGCGGACCGCCCGGCCGCCGCCTTCCTGCCCGCCGGCGTCTTCCTGGCAGCCGCCTGCTTCGCGGCCGCCTTCTTGACGGCCGTCTGCTTGTCAGCCGTCGTCCTCACCGTCGTCCTGTCCGCCGTCGCCCTGTCCGCCGTAGCCGTCCTGACGCCCGTCTGTTTCGCCTGCGCCCTCTTCGCGGTCGTCTTCCTCGCGGGCGCCTCCTCCACGGGCGCCCTCTTCGCAGCAGCCGTCCTCCTGCCAGTGGTCTCCTCGGCGACCGCCTTCCTGTCCGCACCCTGCCCGGCAACCGCCCGCGTCGCGGCAGCCGCCCCGGCGACCACCTTCTTCCCCTCCGAAGCCCCGGCAACCCCCGGTCTGCCCACCCCCTCCCCCACGGTCGCCTTCTTCCCCCCGGCCGCCTTCCTCGCCTCCCGGGCAGCAGCCCCCACCGCCCTCACGGCCTTCACCGTCTTGGCGGCACGCGCGCCGCCCCCGCCCCGCGTGCTCTTCTTCCCGCCGACGTCCTTGGCATCCCTGGCCGCGCCGCCGGAGGCACCCATGGGCCTGCCGGACGCCGACTGCTGTACGGCGGTCTTCTTCGCCACCATGGCCGCGGCCCCTTCACATATTGTGATCTTGCGCGCGAATCGTGCTGGGACGATAAATCGACTTTGGTCCCGCGGCAACGGGGCGCACCGCCCGATTCGCCCGCCTCGCGCATGCCGCGCGGCAAGCCTGCATGCGTTGTGCCCAGCTCCCCGCCGGGTAATCCGCCGAGCTCACGGTCCCAGGATCCGAACACGCGTACCTCCCCATTCGGGTCATCCCGGACGCGCCCCCGCTCCTCGGCCAGGGCCCCGGAAAACCGGTCTGCCGCTGTCGTCGCCGCGCCGTACACTGGGCGGAGCGAAAAGCGTGGATGGGGACGAGTAGCGGCGTACGCAGCCCAGAGCGACCCGGGGACGGTGGGAGCCCGGGGGCGAGCGCGACGTGAAGATCACCCCGGAGCCGCCGGAAGAAAGCCTCAGCCGACAGGCGAGGGCGAGTAGAACCGGCATCGCGACCCCAATGAGGGGGCTCACCGGAGCGCAGGTCGCACCGGAGGGCCAAGGAGGGTGGTACCGCGGGAGCGCGCCGCACACGGCGTAGACAGGCAAGAAGGCTCTCGTCCCTCCGACGGAAGGCAGAACGTCCGCCGGAGGAAGATCGATGACGCAGTACCGCCAGGTGCCAGCCCAGGTCGACCTGCCCGCCCTCGAGCACGCGGTGCTCGACTTCTGGCGCGAGCAGAAGATCTTTGCGAAGAGCCTGGAGCAGTCCGAGGGCCGCCCCGAGTGGGTGTTCTACGAGGGCCCGCCCACCGCCAACGGCATGCCGGGCGCCCACCACATCGAGGCGCGCGTCTTCAAGGACGTCTTCCCCCGCTTCCGCACCATGCGTGGCTACCACGTGGCCCGCAAGGCCGGCTGGGACTGCCACGGCCTGCCGGTGGAGCTGGCGGTGGAGAAGGAGCTCGGCTTCTCCGGCAAGCAGGACATCGAGAAGTACGGCATCGCCGAGTTCAACGCCAGGTGCCGCGAGTCGGTGACCCGGCACACCGACGCCTTCGAGGCGCTCACGACCCGCATGGGCTACTGGACCGACCTCCAGGATCCCTACCGCACGATGGACCCGGAGTACATCGAGTCGGTCTGGTGGTCGCTGAAGACGATCTTCGAGAAGGGCCTGCTGGTCCAGGACCACCGCGTCGCCCCCTGGTGCCCCCGCTGCGGCACCGGCCTGTCCGATCACGAGCTGGCGCAGGGCTACGAGACGGTCGTCGACCCGTCCGTGTACGTCCGTTTCCCGCTCACCTCCGGTCCGCTCGCCGGCCAGGCCGCGCTCCTGGTCTGGACGACCACCCCGTGGACCCTGGTCTCCAACACGGCCGTCGCCGCGCACCCCGAGGTCACCTACGTCGTCGCGACCGACGGCGAGGAGAAGCTCGTCGTCGCCGAGCCGCTCGTCGCCAAGGCTCTCGGCGAGGGCTGGGAGACCACCGGCGAGACCTTCACCGGCGCCGAAATGGAGCGCTGGTCCTACCAACGTCCGTTCGAGCTCGTGGAGTTCCCGGCCGACGTCGCGACGCACTACGTCGTCAACGCCGAGTACGTGACGACCGAGGACGGTACGGGTCTGGTCCACCAGTCCCCCGCCTTCGGTGAGGACGACCTCAGGGTCTGCCGCTCCTACGGCCTGCCGATGGTCAACCCGGTCCGCCAGGACGGCACCTTCGCCGCGGACGTCCCCCTGGTCGGCGGCATCTTCTTCAAGAAGGCGGACGAAAAGCTCACCGAGGACCTCCAGCAGCGCGGCCTCCTCTTCAAGCACATCCCGTACGAGCACAGCTACCCGCACTGCTGGCGCTGCCACACCGCGCTCCTCTACTACGCGCAGCCGTCCTGGTACATCCGCACCACGGCCGTCAAGGACCGTCTCCTCCAGGAGAACGAGAAGACCAACTGGTTCCCGGAGACGGTCAAGCACGGCCGCTTCGGCGACTGGCTGAACAACAACATCGACTGGGCGCTGTCCCGCAGCCGCTACTGGGGTACCCCGCTGCCGATCTGGCGCTGCGAGGACGACCACCTCACCTGCGTCGGCTCCCGCGCGGAGCTCACCGAGCTGACCGGCACCGACCAGTCGACCCTCGACCCGCACCGCCCGTTCATCGACGACGTCACCTTCGCCTGCCGCCACGACGGCTGCGGCAAGACGGCCACGCGCGTGCCGGAGGTCATCGACGCCTGGTACGACTCGGGTTCGATGCCGTTCGCGCAGTGGGGCTACCCGTACAAGAACAAGGAGCTGTTCGAGAGCCGCTACCCGGCGCAGTTCATCTCCGAGGCGATCGACCAGACCCGCGGCTGGTTCTACACGCTGATGGCCGTCGGCACCCTGGTCTTCGACAAGTCGTCGTACGAGAACGTCGTCTGCCTCGGCCACATCCTCGCCGAGGACGGCCGCAAGATGTCCAAGCACCTGGGAAACACCCTGGAGCCGATCCCGCTCATGGACCGGCACGGCGCGGACGCGGTCCGCTGGTTCATGGCGGCCGGCGGCTCGCCCTGGGCGGCCCGCCGCGTGGGCCACGGCACCATCCAGGAGGTCGTCCGCAAGACACTCCTCACGTACTGGAACACGGTCGCCTTCCAGGCGCTGTACGCCCGCACGTCCGGCTGGGCCCCCTCCGAGGCGGACCCGGCCCCGGCCGACCGCCCGCTGCTGGACCGCTGGCTGCTGTCCGAACTGCACGCGCTCACCGACCAGGTGACCCAGTCCCTGGAGGCGTACGACACCCAGCGCGCCGGAAAGCTGCTCTCGGCGTTCGTCGACGACCTGTCCAACTGGTACGTGCGCCGCTCCCGTCGTCGCTTCTGGCAGGGCGACAAGGCCGCGCTGCGCACGCTGCACGAGGTCGTCGAGACGGTCACCAAGCTGATGGCCCCGCTGACCCCGTTCATCACCGAGCGGGTCTGGCAGGACCTGGTGGTGCCGGTGACCCCCGGTGCCCCGGAGTCCGTGCACCTGGCGTCCTGGCCGGAGGCGGACCTCTCGGCGATCGACCCGGAGCTGTCGAAGCAGATGGTCCTGGTGCGCCGCCTGGTCGAGCTGGGCCGCGCCACGCGCGCGGAGTCGGGCGTGAAGACCCGCCAGCCGCTGCGCCGCGCGCTCATCGCGGCCACGGGCTTCGACGCCCTCTCCCCCGAGCTGCACTCGCAGATCACGGAGGAGCTGAACGTCGAGTCGCTCGCGTCGCTGAGCGAGGTCGGCGGCAGCCTGGTCGACACGACCGCCAAGGCGAACTTCCGCGCCCTGGGCAAGCGGTTCGGCAAGCGCGTCCAGGACGTGGCGAAGGCCGTCGCCGGCGCCGACGCGGCCGCGCTCTCCCTCGCCCTGCGCGAGGGCACGGCGTCCGTGGAGGTCGACGGCGAGACCGTCACCCTCGCCCCGGACGAGGTGATCATCACGGAGACCCCGCGCGAGGGCTGGTCGGTGGCGTCCGACTCCGGCGCGACGGTCGCCCTGGACCTGGAGATCACGGAGGAGCTGCGCCGCGCGGGCCTGGCCCGAGACGCGATCCGCCTGATCCAGGAGGCCCGCAAGAACAGCGGCCTCGACGTCGCCGACCGCATCGCGCTCCGCTGGACCGCGACGGACCCGGCCACGGTGGACGCCCTGACCGGTCACTCCGGCCTGATCGCCGACGAGGTCCTCGCCACGGACTTCGCCCAGGGCGAGGCGGACGACACCTACGGCGCCCCGTTCACGGACGAGGGCCTGACCCTGACGTTCCGCCTGCGCAAGGCATAAGGACGTACGGAAGGGGCCCGGTTCTTCCAGGGAACCGGGCCCCTCCGCTCGCTCTCACGGAGCAGCGACGACGTAGACCGTGTAGTGCGGTTCCGTGCCAAGGTTCACGTCGACGCTGTAGCCGCCGGCGGTGAGGATGTCCCGTATCGCGCCCGTCATCGCCTCGATGACCGCGTAGCCGTACCTTCCCGCGGAGGCGCCCCTCCTCGGTGTCGGCCCCGGCCTGCCCGATGAACGTGGCCACGGCCGGCGCCAGGCCCCAGCCGACCCAGACCCCGGTGCCCGTGAGCTGTTCCTGCGCGTCCACATACACGACGGCTCCGGAGCCCTGCCCCGCCTGCATCCCGGCCGGGAGGACCGGGAGACCCGCGCAGGCCGGCTGAAGCCGTACCGCACTCGCCACCTGCTCCCGCAACCGCAGCGTCTCCGCGTAGGCCTGCCTCTGCTCCTGCGACTGCTCCCGCCGCCTCCGCCGGCCCATGACTCGCAGGCTAGCGGCACGCGGCCGCAACGCGCGGAAAAAGGGCGGGACCCCGGATCGGAATCCGGGGCCCGCCCTTTTGAACGCTGCCGACGCCTACGGCGTACTACTGGCCGTCAGTTGTCATCCTCGTCGATGAGGAAGCCGCGCATCGGCGAGGGGGCCTGGCCCATCGGCGACGGGCCCTGCGGCCGCACCGGAGCCATGGGCTGGGTCATCGCCGGGGACATCTGCTGCTGGCCGCCGTAGGACGGGGCAGCCGGGCTCGGCGCGCCCATGCCCTGGTTGCCGCCGTAGGACGGGGCACTCGCGCCGGCCGGGGCCATGGAGGGCGCCGGGGACGGCGGAAGCGAAGCCGTGGCCGGGGTGCGCGGCGGGGCGAGGGAGTCGTCGGCCTGGGTCTCCAGCTGACGCAGCTGGGACTCGAGGTACGACTTCAGGCGCGTACGGTACTCGCGCTCGAAGCCGCGCAGGTCCTCGACCTTGCGCTCCAGCGTGGCGCGAGCGGACTCCAGGGAGCCCATCGCGACGCGGTGCTTCTCCTGCGCGTCCCGCTCCAGGGCGTCGGCCTTGGCACGGGCGTCACGCTCGAGACCCTCGGCACGCGAACGCGCCTCGCCGACGATCTTGTTGGCTTCGGAGCGGGCCTCGGCGATCGCCTGGTCGGCGGTCTGCTGGGCCAGCGAGAGGACACGGGCGGCGCTGTCGCCACCGGGGCCCTGACCGGGGCCGCCCATCGGACCGCCCATGGGGCCGCCCATCGGACCGCCCATCTGCTGCTGCATGGGGGGCTGACCACCCATCGGACCCTGCCCCATGGGGCCCTGACCCATCGGACCGGGACCCTGGGGGCCCTGGCCGCCGGGACCTGCAGGCAGCTGCGGGGCACCGCTCGGCAGCTGGGGCGGACCACCCATGGGGCCACCCATCTGCTGCTGCGGCGGGCCCGATATGCCGGCGGGTACCGGAGCGCCCGGACCTCGCATCCCCTGCTGGGGCATGCCCTGCTGCTGGGGCGGCATGCCCTGCTGCTGCTGGTCCTGCGGCTCCGGAGGCTTGCGCATGTTCTGCTGGTTCTGGGCAGCAGCGCGCGTGGCCGCGGCCAGTTTGGCCCGCAGGTCCTCGTTCTCGCGGAGCAGTCGGGTCAGTTCGGCTTCGACCTCGTCGAGGAAGGCATCGACCTCGTCCTCGTCATAGCCTTCTCGGAGGCGGACGGTCGTGAACTGCTTGTTCCGCACGTCCTCGGGGGTCAACGGCATCTCTTCACCTCAACGTAGTCGTCGGCATTCGGCAAGACGGTAGTTCACATCGCTCACAGCCGGCTCACGATCGAGATCAGGATGTAGACGATGATCATCAGTACGAAGAAGGACAGGTCGAGCGCCACGCCCCCGAGACGCAGCGGCGGGATGACCCGCCGCAGAAGCTTGAGCGGTGGATCGGTGACAGTGTAGGTGGCCTCCAGAACGACCACCATCGCCTTGCCGGGCTGCCATGAGCGGGCGAACTGGAAGACGTAGTCCATGACCAGCCGGAAGATGAGCACGATGAGGAAGACCATCAGCGCGATGTAGACGACATCCAGGACCACGCTCATGTTCGGTGCTTCCCTCTCCCCTGCTTACGTGCTCTCGGTACTGCCTGTTTCCGGTCTTGCGTCTCAGCTCTGGTTGAAGAACCCGCCCTCTGCGATGCGGGCCTTGTCCTCCGCCGTGACATCGACGTTAGCAGGAGACAGCAGGAACACCTTCTGCGTCACCCGCTCGATGCTGCCGTGAAGACCAAACACCAAACCGGCCGCAAAGTCGACAAGTCGCTTCGCGTCTGTGTCATCCATCTCAGTCAGATTCATGATCACCGGGGTGCCCTCACGGAAGTGTTCCCCGATGGTACGGGCCTCGTTGTAGGTCCGGGGGTGAAGCGTGGTGATCCGGTACGGCTCTCGTTCCGACACGACCTTGGGCATGATCACCGGTGCGTTCTTCTCCAGGGACTGACGTTCTTGTGTGATGGATGCCACGGGCGCGATGCGCGCCGGGCGCCCGGATTCCGCGACGGGCGAAGCGGCTCGGGCCACTGGTTCGCGCGGCGCGGGCGGCTGCACGATTCTTACCTCTTCGTCCCTTTGGGACTGATGTGCACCATGTGACTGATGCGACGGCTCGTGCCGCCGATGGTCACGCTCGGGCTCAGGGTCGAGCTCGGGTTCGAAGTCGTCGTCGGGGTCGAATCCTCGGCCGTCGTACCCATCGTCCTCCACGAGGCCGAGGTAGACCGCCATCTTGCGCATCGCGCCGGCCATGCTCTGAGTCCTCCGCTCTGTGGTGGATCGGCTGACGACTGAAGTCCCGCGATCCACGAGGTCCTTACGCCCGCCTTTCGACGGTAATGACCATATTTTCTGCTGTGGTCCGACTTCTTGGCGACGTTACCCGAGCCTGGGGCGGACTCCGAGTACCGCAGTGCCGACGCGCACATGTGTCGCTCCGGCCGCCACGGCTTCCTCGAGATCCGCACTCATCCCTGCCGACACCATGTTCGCAGCCGGATGAGCTCGGCGCAGGTCAGTCGACAAATCCATCAACCGCTCGAACGCCGCCCGTTGGCGCCCCGCGTACTCCCCGGTCAGGGGTGCGACGGTCATCAGTCCGTCAAGCCGCAGCCCCGGGGAGTCCGCGACGAGGTCGGCCAACTCTTCGATTCCGCCGGGCGCGACACCACCCCGCTCCCCGCGCGCGCCTCCTCCCGCCGAAGGCTCCCCCGCGTCGAGCGCGACCTGGATGAGGCATCCGACCTCGCGCCCGGCCCGGACAGCCTCCTTGGAGAGGGTCGTCACCAGCCGGGAACGGTCGACGGACTGCACGACATCCGCATAACCGACCACGGAACGCACCTTGTTGGTCTGCAGCTGGCCCACGAAGTGCCAGGAAAGCGGCAGATCCGAGCAAGTCGCGGCCTTGGGCGCCGCGTCCTGGTCACGGTTCTCGGCGACGTGGCGCACCCCGAGCTCCGACAGGATCCGCACGTCGCTCGCCGGGTAGGTCTTGGTGACCACGATCAGGGTCACTTCCTCCCGCCCGCGCCCGGCGGCCGCGCACGCCGCGGCGATGCGCTCCTCCACCTTCGCCAGGTTTCCGGCGAGTTCGCCCTTACGGTCCGTCATGCTCCATCAGTCCAGCCAGACATATCCCGCGAGTCGCCCTGTCGTGCGGTCGCGGCGGTACGAGAAATGGTCCTGCGACTCCCGCGTGCACACCGGCGACTGCTCCCGGTCGTGCACCCCGAGCCGCTCGAGCTGCGCGTGCACCCCGGCGGTCACGTCGACCGCCGGCGTGCCCCAGCTCGTCTCGGCGTACGCCGCCGGCTCGACGGCGGCCACCTCGGCGCGCATCGCCTCCGGCACCTCGTAGCACCGGCCGCAGACGGCGGGCCCGGTGCGGGCGACGATCCGCGACGGCTCGGCCCCGAGCTTCACCATCGCCCCCACCGCGGCGGGGACGATCCCGGAGACCATGCCCGGCCGGCCCGCGTGAGCCGCCGACACCACCCCGGCGACCGGATCGGCCAGCAGGACCGGGACGCAGTCGGCCGTGAGCACGGCGAGCGCGATGTTCCGTCCGGCGGTCACCAGGCCGTCGACCTCGGGGACGCGCTCGACGTTCCACGGCCCGTCGACCTCGGCCACCTCGTTGCCGTGCACCTGGTTCATCCACACGACCAGGCCGGGGTCGAGTCCGAGCGACTTCGCCGCCAGGTCCCGGTTGGCCCGTACGGCGGCCGGGTCGTCGCCGACCGCGCCGCCGAGGTTGAGCTCCTCATACGGAGCGGCGCTCACCCCGCCCCACCTGTCGGTGAAGGCGAAGTGCGCGCCGCTCACGTGTCCACGCAGGCCTATCACTTCAGGAAGTCCGGCACGTCCAGTTCCTCGGCCGCGCTGTCCGTGTAGGTCCGCGACGGCGGCACCGGCGGGGCGACCGGGAGGTCGGCCACCGGCTCGGGCGCCGGCTCCGGCTCCTCCTTCGGCGTGACGCTGCCGAGGGAGCCGAAGGACGGGCGGCTCTCGGGCTGCCGTACCGGAGTGGGCTCCTCGCGGCGGGCGGAGGCCGAGGACGAGCCGAGGACGTTGTCCCGGCGGGCCGGGGGCTGGCCCCCGTCGAAGCCTGCCGCGATCACGGTGACCCGGACCTCGTCGCCGAGGGCGTCGTCGATGACGGCGCCGAAGATGATGTTGGCCTCGGGGTGGGCTGCCTCGCTGACCAGCTGGGCGGCCTCGTTGATCTCGAACAGGCCGAGGTCGGAGCCGCCGGAGATGGACAGGAGCACACCCCGGGCGCCGTCGATGGAGGCTTCCAGCAGCGGGGAGGAGATCGCCATCTCGGCCGCGGCCACCGCGCGGTCGTCGCCGCGGGCCGAGCCGATGCCCATGAGGGCCGAACCGGCCTCGGACATGACCGACTTGACGTCGGCGAAGTCGAGGTTGATCAGACCGGGCGTGGTGATGAGGTCGGTGATGCCCTGAACACCGGAGAGCAGGACCTGGTCCGCCGACTTGAAGGCGTCGAGGACGGAGACCTGGCGGTCCGAGATGGACAGCAGCCGGTCGTTCGGGATGACGATGAGGGTGTCGACCTCTTCGCGGAGTTCGGCGATGCCGTCCTCGGCCTGGTTGGCGCGCCGCCGTCCCTCGAAGGTGAACGGGCGCGTGACCACGCCGATGGTGAGGGCGCCCAGGGAGCGTGCGATGTTGGCCACGACGGGCGCCCCGCCGGTGCCGGTGCCGCCGCCTTCACCGGCCGTCACGAAGACCATGTCGGCCCCCTTGAGGACCTCCTCGATCTCCTCGCGGTGGTCCTCGGCGGCCTTGCGGCCGACGGCCGGGTTGGCTCCGGCGCCGAGTCCGCGGGTGAGTTCGCGGCCGACGTCGAGCTTGACGTCGGCGTCGCTCATCAACAGCGCCTGCGCGTCGGTGTTGATGGCGATGAACTCGACGCCCTTGAGACCGACCTCGATCATCCGGTTGATGGCATTGACACCACCGCCGCCGACACCGATGACTTTGATGACTGCGAGGTAGTTCTGCGGTGCTGCCACGTCGAAGGCCTCTCGCCTCGAGTTACGTGTCGTCGGATCACGGGACGCTGTTGCGCTCCGCGCTCCGGCGACTGATGCCGAATGGGACGGTCCGTTTCGCCGACCCGAACCCTAACGCTGAAGTTTAGGGTTACCAGTGTGTCTGTTCCTTGGAGTCTTCTGAACAGGACACTAAGTCGACAAGTGGCGCCCGTTCAACGAACACGCCGAACCTCCCGTTTTTCTTTTCACCCTATGTGATCAGCCGTGTCACTGCCCAACCAGGGTGCTGGCCTGCGCGAACAGGCGTCAACTCCCCGATGACGCGGGGGCGGTGGGAACACTGACATCCAAGTGCCGTGCGCCCGGGGCGGCTTTCATCAGGGCGGTGATGGTACGGGCCTTTGCGGCGCCCTTCTCGGAGCTCCCCCAGGCGATCGTGCGCCCGCCGCTCAACTCCAGCGAGATGTCGTCGTAGGAACGGACCTTGACGACCCGGGTGTCCCGGGCGACGGCGGCCGGAAGGGCACCGGCGACCTTCACCGCCTCCCGCGCCAGCCGGTCCTCGCCGAAGCGCCGCAGGCTCGCGGAGGCCGAACCGGGCGAGGAGGTTTCCAATTCGAGAAGGGGAACGCCCCGAGGAGCCACGGAAACCGTGGCGAAACGGACGCCTTCGTCGTCCACTTCCACGAAGTTGCGCCCCTTTTGAACCAGCAGGACCGGCTTGCGTTCGGTCACTTTCAGGCCGATTCCATCGGGCCAGGAACGGACCACGTCAACCGAGTCGATTCGGGGCAATTCCGAGCGCAAACGCCTCGCGATCGCGTCGATGTCGACGGAAATCAGCGGTTCCCCGACGGGGACGTCGGCGGCCTCGCGCACCTGCTGCGGCGTCAGAACGCCCGTGCCGGAGACGGAGACGCGCTCCACGCGCAGCCACTGCGAGCCGTACAACGCCCAGACGGTACCCACCCCGAGAAGGACGACGGCCAGCGCCAGGATGATGATCGTACGAAGCCAGCGCGGTCCCAGCCTCCGGGCGAGGGGCGGACCGGACGACTCCTGCTGACGCGCACCGCGTTCGGCGGTGGTGGGTCCGGCCACGCTCCCTGCCCTTCGCTCACAGAGCCCTACCTGTGGTGCCTAGTGGTGTGCACGGTGGGCGGCGATCGCCTCGTACACCATGCGGACGAGCAGGTCGTCCGCGTCCCGGCGGCCGAACTCGCTCGCGGCGCGGGACATCTCGTACAGCCGGTGCGGGTCGGCGAGGACGGGCAGGACGTTCTCCCGGACCCACTCCGGGGTCAGTTCCGCGTCGTCGACCAGGAGGCCGCCGCCGGCCTTGACCACCGGCTGGGCGTTGAGCCGCTGTTCGCCGTTGCCGATGGGCAGCGGGACGTAGGCGGCCGGGAGTCCGACGGCGGAGAGTTCGGCGACGGTCATCGCGCCCGCGCGGCAGAGCATCATGTCGGCCGCCGCGTACGCGAGATCCATCCGGTCCACGTAACTTACCGGGATGTACGGGGGCATTCCCGGCATCTGCTGGACGTGCGGCAGTTCGTTCTTCGGGCCGACCGCGTGCAGGATCTGGATGCCGGCCTGCTGCAGCCACGGGGCGACCTGCTGCACCACCTCGTTGAGGCGGCGGGCACCCTGCGAGCCGCCGGAGACGAGCAGCGTGGGCAGGTTCGGGTCGAGGCCGAACATCGCGCGGGCCTCGGGGCGCGCGGCGGCCCGGTCCAGAGTGGCGATGGAGCGGCGCAGCGGGATGCCGATGTAGCGCGCGTTGCGGAGCTTGCTGTCCGGGGTGGAGACGGCGACCTGGGCGGCGTACCGGGAGCCGATCTTGTTGGCCAGGCCGGGGCGGGCGTTGGCCTCGTGGATGACGATCGGCACGCCCAGGCGCTTGGCCGCGAGGTAGCCGGGCAGGGCCACGTAGCCGCCGAAGCCGACGACGCAGTCCGCCTTGGTGCGCTCCAGGATCTGCTCGGTCGCCTTGATCGTGCCGCGCAGCCGGCCCGGGACGGTGATCAGCTCGGGCGTGGGCTTGCGCGGCAGTGGAACCGCCGGGATCAGCGCGAGCTCGTAGCCCCGCTGGGGAACGAGCGTGGTCTCCAGGCCGCGCTCCGTGCCCAGGGCCGTGATGCCCACGGTCGGGTCCTGCCTGCGCAGGGCGTCCGCGAGGGCGAGCGCGGGCTCGATGTGGCCGGCGGTCCCCCCACCAGCGAGTACGACATGCACCGAAATTCACCGCTCTCCGGACGAGCGCGCCGCCGAGGCACGCCGTCGCATCGTGTTCCATCTCCGGGGCCTCGTGAGGCCCCCAGCCCCCCGCTTTCTACCAAAGCGGGGGTGCCGCATCGCAAGCGCCGCCCGCGCAGCGGGCTCGTCTCGCGCGAAGGCGATCAGCAGCCCGATGGCGAACATGGTCGGCAGCAGGGCGGATCCCCCGTAGGAGAACAGCGGGAGGGGGACGCCGGCGATCGGCAGCAGGCCGAGCACCGCACCGATGTTGATCACGGCCTGGGCCGTGATCCAGGTGGTCACGCCTCCCGCGGCATACCTCACGAAGGGGTCCTCCGTGCGACCGGCCACGCGGATACCCGCATAGCCTAGAGCCGCGAACAGGGCGAGGACCGACAGCGTCCCCGCCAGGCCCAGTTCCTCACCGGTGACGGCGAAGATGAAGTCGGTGTGCGCTTCGGGGAGTTGGCCCCATTTCTCCACGCTCGCGCCGAGTCCGGAGCCGAAGATCCCGCCGGAGGCGAGGGCGTAGATCCCGTGCACGGCCTGCCAGCAGTCGGCGACCCCGGACCGCGGCTCCGTGGCGCCGATGCAGGCGAGCCGGGCCATGCGGTTGGGGCTGGTCCTGATGAGGATCACGCCGATCACGGCGGCGATCGAGAGCACGCCGACGAAGAGGCGGGTGGGCGCGCCCGCCAGCCACAGCAGACCGAACAGGATCGCCGTCAGGATAATCGCCGTGCCCATGTCGCCACCGAGCATGATCAGCCCGAGCAGCATGAACGCGACCGGCACCAGCGGCACCAGCATGTGCTTCCACTGCGTGAGCAGCTTCTTGTCCTGCTTGCGGGCGAGCAGGTCGGCGCCCCACAGCACCAGGGCGAGCTTGCCGAACTCGCTGGGCTGGATCTGGAAGGAGCCGCCGAGCGAGATCCAGTTCTGGTTGCCGTTGACGGCGATCCCTATCCCCGGCACCTGCACCAGCACCATCAGGGCGACGGCGCCGGCCAGGATCGGATAGGCCAGCGCCCGGTGCAGCTTCACCGGCATCCGGGAGGCGATCAGCAGCAGCGCCCCGCCGATGACGGCCGCCAGGAACTGCTTGCGGAAGAAGAACGACCCCGGCAACGACATCTGCAGCGCGGTGATCTGCGAGGCCGAGTACACCATCACCAGGCCCAGCACGGTGATCAGCATGCTGCCGCCGAAGATCAGGTAGTAGGCGGTCAGCGGCCGGTCCCAGGTCTTGCGCGCGCGTGTGTACAGCCGGAGCACCGGGTTGTCGCGACCCGGACGAGGGGCCGCGGGCCTGCGGACGGTGCGCTGGACGGGCGGGCGCCCGGTACGGCTACCGGGCATCCGTGTCTCCGTCGTACGTCGGCCGTGACCGTCCCACGCGTCCCTCCCGAGGTCCGCCCGGCAGGCGGCCGGGTCAATGGGGGTCGGCTCCGAGTTCGCGAACCGCCTCCGCGAACGCGTCACCGCGCTGGTTGTAGTTGGCGAACATGTCCATGGAGGCACAGGCCGGGGCGAGCAGTACCGTGTCGCCGGACCGCGCCAGCCGCTTCGCCTCCCGGACAGCCGCGAGCATCGCCCCAGTGTCGGTCCGGTCGAGGTCGACGACGGGTACTTCCGGGGCGTGTCGCGCGAGGGCCTCGCGGATCAGCGCCCGATCGGCACCGATGAGGACGACGCCCCGAAGTCGCTTCGCCGACTTGGCGACCAGCTCGTCGAAGGTCGCGCCCTTCGCGAGACCTCCCGCGACCCACACGATCGACTCGTAGGCCGCCAACGAGGCTTCCGCGGCGTGCGTGTTGGTCGCCTTGGAGTCGTCGACGTACGCGACCCCGTCCACGTCCGCGACATGGGCGATGCGGTGGGCGTCCGGGGTGAAGGCCCGCAGACCGTCCCGTACGGCCTTGGGGGGTACGCCGAAGGCGCGCGCCAGGGCCGCCGCGGCAAGGGCGTTGGCGATGTTGTGCGGGGCCGGCGGGTTGACGTCGGACACCTCGGCCAGCTCCTGGGCGTTCTTCTGCCGGTTCTCGACGAAGGCGCGGTCCACCAGGATGCCGTCCACGACGCCGAGTTGGGACGGGCCGGGCGTGCCGAGCGTGAAGCCGATGGCCCGGCAGCCCTCCTCGACGTCCGCCTCGCGCACCAGGTCCTCGGTGGCCTTGTCGGCCACGTTGTAGACGCAGGCGACCCGATTGCCCTCGTAGACACGGCCCTTGTCCTTGGCGTACGCCTCCATGGAGCCGTGCCAGTCGAGGTGGTCCGGGGCGAGGTTGAGCACGACGGCGGAGTGGGCGCGCAGGGAGGGCGCCCAGTGCAGCTGGTAGCTGGAGAGCTCCACGGCGAGGACGTCGTAGCGCTCCTCGCCGAGGACCGCGTCCAGCAGGGAGACGCCGATGTTGCCGACGGCCGCCGTGCGCAGGCCCGCCGCCTCGAGGATGGAGGCGAGCATCTGGACGGTGGTGGTCTTGCCGTTGGTGCCGGTGACGGCGAGCCAGGGAGCCGCGTCGGGGCCCCGCAGCCGCCAGGCGAGTTCGACGTCGCCCCAGACCGGCACTCCGGCCTCGTGCGCGGCCGCGAACAGTGGCTTGTCCGGCTTCCAGCCGGGAGCGGTGACGATCAGCTCGGTGCCCTCGGGCAGGGTCGCTGCGTCACCGAGGCGCACGGTGATGCCGAGCGCCTCCAGTTCGGCCGCCTGGGCACGCGCGCGTGCGTCGTCGCCGTCGTTGACGACGGTGACCTTCGCGCCGAGCCCGTGCAGCACCTTGGCCGCCGGGACGCCGGAGACGCCCAGCCCGGCGACGGTGACGTTCTTGCCCTGCCAGTCGGTCACTTTTCCGCTGCCCATCCCGCGTAGAAGAGGCCCAGTCCGACAATGACGCAGATGCCCTGGATGATCCAGAAGCGGACCACGACAAGGACTTCGGACCAGCCCTTGAGTTCGAAGTGGTGCTGGAGTGGCGCCATGCGGAAGACCCGCTTGCCGGTCAGCCGGAACGAGCCGACCTGGATGACCACCGACATGGTGATGAGGACGAACAGACCGCCCAGGATGGCCAGCAGCAGCTCGGTACGGGAGCAGATCGCGAGACCCGCGAGGACACCGCCGAGCGCCAGCGAACCGGTGTCGCCCATGAAGATCTTGGCCGGTGAGGTGTTCCACCACAGGAAGCCGAGGCAGGCGCCCATCAGCGCGGCGGAGACCACGGCGAGGTCGAGCGGGTCGCGCACCTCGTAGCAGGCGTTCGGGTTGGTCAGCGTCTCGCCGTTGGCGCAGGACTCCTGGTACTGCCACACACCGATGAAGGTGTACGCGCCGAAGACCAGGACGGACGCGCCGGTGGCGAGGCCGTCGAGACCGTCGGTGAGGTTCACGCCGTTCGACATCGCGAGGATCATGAACAGCGCCCAGACGACGAACAGCACGGGGCCGATCGTCCAGCCGAAGTCCGTGATGAACGACAGCTTCGTGGAGGCCGGGGTGTTGCCGCGGGCGTCCGCGAACTGGAGCGAGAGCACGGCGAAGGCGATGCCGCCGAGCAGCTGGCCGGCCATCTTCGCCTTGGCCCGCAGACCCAGCGAGCGCCGCTTGACGATCTTGATGTAGTCGTCCAGGAAGCCGACCAGGCCCATGCCGAACATCAGGCCGAGCACCAGCAGACCGGAGTAGGTCGGCGGCTTGCCCGTGATGAGCTTCGACAGGAAGTAGGCGGCGATCGTCGCCAGGATGAAGGCGATGCCGCCCATGGTCGGCGTACCGCGCTTGCTGGCGTGCTCGCGCGGGCCGTCGTCACGGATGTACTGGCCGTAGCCCTTGCGCGCGAGCAGCTTGATCAGCAGCGGCGTGCCGATCAGCGTCAGGAAGAGGCCGATGACACCGGCGAACAGGATCTGCTTCATCATCGGGCAGCGACCTCACCCTCGGCACCGGTCTCCAGCAGCGCCTGCGCGACGCTCTCGAGGCCGACCGAACGGGACGCCTTCACGAGTACGACGTCTCCCGGGCGCAACTCGCTGCGCAACAGGTCGACCGCCGCCTGTGCGTCGGACACGTGCACCGACTCCTCACCCCACGAACCCTCGTTATATGCGCCCAGTTGCAGCCAGGAGGCTTCGATCCCCCCGACCGCGACGAGCTTGCTGACGTTGAGCCGGACGGCGAGCCGTCCGACCGCGTCGTGCTCGGCGAGCGCCTCGTCCCCGAGCTCGGCCATCTTGCCGAGCACCGCCCACGTACGACGTCCCTGGCCCATGGCTGCCAGGGCGCGCAGGGCGGCCCGCATGGACTCGGGGTTGGCGTTGTAGGCGTCGTTGACGATGGTCACGCCGTCCGGGCGCTCGGTGACCTCCATCCGCCAGCGGGAGAGGGAGCCCGCCTCGGAGAGCGCGGTGGCGATCTCTTCCGCGGACATGCCCAGCTCATGGGCGACGGCGGCCGCGGCGAGCGCGTTCGACACGTGGTGCTCACCGTACAGGCGCATGGTCACATCACTTGCACCGGAGGGTGTGTGAAGCCTGAAGGCGGGCTGTCCGCTGTCCGTGAGTCGCACGTTCTCGGCGCGTACGTCCGCTTCGCCGGACTCTCCGAAAAGGATCACCTTCGCCTTCGTTCGGGAGGCCATCGCCCGGACCAAGGGGTCGTCGGCGTTGAGGATCGCGGCGCCACCCTCCTCCGCCGGCGGAAGGCTCTCGACGAGTTCGCCCTTCGCCTGTGCGATCTGCTCGCGGCCGCCGAACTCGCCGATGTGGGCGGTGCCGACGTTGAGGACGAGGCCGATCTTCGGCGGGGTGAGGCCGGTGAGGTAGCGGATGTGGCCGATGCCGCGGGCGCCCATCTCCAGCACGAGGAACTTCGTCTCCTCGGTGGCGGTCAGGGCGGTCAGCGGCAGCCCGATCTCGTTGTTGAGCGAGCCGGGCGTCCACACCGTGGGCGCCTTGCGCTGCAGGACCTGGGCGATCAGGTCCTTGGTGCTGGTCTTGCCGGCGGAGCCGGTGAGGGCCACGAGGGTCGTGCCGAGCTTGCGCACGACGTGCCGGGCGAGGGCGCCGAGCGCCGTCTGGACGTCGTCCACGACGATCGCGGGCACGCCGACGGGGCGGGAGGCCAGTACGGCCACCGCGCCCGCCTCGACGACCGCCTGTGCGAAGTCGTGGCCGTCCACGCGCTCGCCGACGAAGGCGACGAAGAGGCTGCCGGGCTCCACCTCGCGGGAGTCCCGGACGACCGGCCCGGTGACCTGCGTGGCCGGATCCGGTATGTCGTACGTCTGCCCGCCGACGACTGCTGCGATCTCGGCGAGGGAGAGGGCGATCACAAGTTCATCCCTGGGTCTTCTGGATAGCTTCGCGAAGCACCTGGCGGTCGTCGAACGGACGGACCACACCGGCGATGTCCTGGCCCTGCTCGTGGCCCTTGCCCGCGACCAGCACGGTGTCCCCGGGCTGTGCCCGGCGGACGGCGGCGGCGATCGCGGCGGCCCGGTCCTCGAAGAGCTGCACCTCGCCGCGCTCGTGGGCCGGCACGGACGCCGCGCCCTGGAGCATCGTCGCGAGGATCGCGAGGGGGTCCTCGGAGCGGGGGTTGTCGGAGGTCAGTACGGCGGTGTCGGCGAGCCGGGCCACGGCGGCGCCCATCGGCGCCCGCTTGGTGGTGTCCCGGTCCCCGCCGCACCCGAGCACGACGTGCAGCCGGCCCTTGGTGACCTTGCGCAGCGCCTTGAGGACCGACTCGACGGCGTCCGTCTTGTGCGCGTAGTCGACGACCGCGAGGTACGGCTGCCCGGCGTCCACCCGCTCCAGCCGGCCCGGCACGCCCGGTACGGCGGCGACACCGTCGGCGGCGGACTGCGGGTCGAAGCCGGCGACGGCGAGGGCGACGATCGCGGCGAGGGTGTTGGCCACGTTGAACGGGCCCGGCAGCGGCGACTTGGCGGCGACGCGCTGTCCCTCGGGGCCGAGGACGGTGAACGTCGAGTCCATCGGGCCGACCTGGACGTCCACGGCACGCCAGTCGGCGTCGGGGTGGCCCTCGGCGGAGAACGTGACGACCGGGACGGTGGCCTCGTGGGTGAGCCGGCGGCCGTACTCGTCGTCGAGGTTGATCACGCCCAGCTTGCTGCGGCGCGGGGTGAACAGCTGCGCCTTGGCCTGGAAGTAGTCCTCCATGCCGGAGTGGAACTCCATGTGCTCCGGGCTGAGGTTGTTGAAGACCGCGATGTCGAAGACGCAGCCGTCGACCCGGCCGAGGACCAGGGCGTGGCTGGAGACCTCCATCGCGACCGCCTCGACGCCGCGTTCGCGCATGACGGCGAACAGGGCCTGGAGGTCGGTGGCTTCGGGGGTGGTGCGCTCGGACTTGATGCGCTCGTCGCCGATGCGCATCTCGACGGTGCCGATCAGGCCCACCCGTCGCCCACCACCGCCCTCGACCGACGGCGCTTCGCGCCGGCCCCCCTCGTCCGAGCTGCGGGTGGTCCTGAGGCCGCCCTCGACGAGATACGCGGTGGTGGTCTTGCCGGAGGTGCCGGTGATGCCGATCTGGAGCAGGTCCTCACCGGGGTGGCCGTAGATCGTGGCCGCCAGCTCGCCCATCCGCCCGCGCGGGTCGTCGACGACCAGGACCGGCAGGCCGGTCGCGGCGGCGCGCTCGGCGCCGGTCGGGTCGGTCAGGACGGCGGCCGCGCCGAGGCCGGCGGCCTGGGTGACGAAGTCGGCGCCGTGCAGGCGGGCGCCCGGGAGGGCGGCGTACAGGTCACCGGGGCGGACGGCCCGCGAGTCGTGGGTGATGCCCGTGACCTCGGCTGTGCCCTCCAGGTTCTCCGGCGGTACGACACCCAGCTGATCGGCGAGCTCCGCGAGGGGTGTGGCGGAGACCTGAACCGGTCGCGGCGGTCCCGGATATGTCACGGAAGCGCCCTTCTGGGTGGTTTGGGACTGATCAGCGTGTGGCACGGCGGTGAGCGTACCGGGCGCACCCGCCTGCGGGCGAAGCGAGGGCGCGGGCGGGGCCTCGCGCGGGGCGTGGTTCCCGGGATCGGGAGTGATCATGGTCACGGGCTGGTTTCCTGGCTGGTTCGGCGCTGAACACGGTCGGGCTGGTGGCTCACGGGGTGAAGGAGACCGGGAGGTTCGCGGGCTTCGCCCCGGTCGGAGGGACCTGCAGGGTCTTCAGGGCGAACTCCATGACCTGCTTGAAGACGGGGCCGCAGATCTGGCCGCCGAAGTAGCTGCCCTTGGTGGCGTTCTGGATCGCGCAGTAGACGGTGACGCGGGGCTTGTCGGCCGGTGCGAAACCGGCGAAGGACGAGGTGTAGCCGCGGTACTTGCCGGTGGCCGGATCCACGCGGTTCGCGGTGCCGGTCTTGCCCGCCACGCGGTAGCCGGGGATGCGCGCCTTGGTGCCGGTGCCCTCCTGGTCGTCCACGACCGACTCCAGCATCTGGGCGAGGGTCCTGGCCGTCTTCTGGCTGACCACCCGCGTCTTCTCGGGGGCGGGGGCGGGCGTGAAGCGTCCGTCGGGTCCCTTGGTGCCGCGCACCAGGGTCGGCTCGACGCGGACGCCGCCGTTGGCGATCGTCGAGTAGACGGAGGCCGCCTGGACCGCGTTGATGGACACGCCCTGGCCGAAAGGAATCGTGTACTGCTGCGAGGTCGACCACTTGTCCGGCGGCGCCAGGATGCCCTTGGTCTCGCCGGGGAAGCCGAGCCCGGTGGGGCTGCCGATGCCGAACTTGCGCAGGTAGGAGTAGAGGACCCGGTTGGCCTCGGTCTGGGTCCTGCCGAGCTGCCCGGTGGCCAGGATCGTGCCGATGTTGCTGGACTTGGCGAGCACGCCGTTGAGCGTGAGGTACCAGGTCGGGTGGTCGATGTCGTCCTGGAACAGCCGGTCGCCGCGGTGCAGCCGGTTGGGCACGGTGACGTGCGTCAGCGGCGTGGCGGCGTTCTCCTGCAGGACGGCGGCCATCGACATGACCTTGGCGGTGGAGCCGGGCTCGTAGGCGTCCTGGAGGGCCGCGTTGCCCAGGGCCTGGGGGTTCGCCTTCGCGAGGTTGTTGGGGTCGAAGCCGGGTGAGTTGGCCATGGCGAGGATCTCGCCGGTGCGGGTGTCCTGGACGACGACGTAGCCGCGGTCCGCCTTGGACTTCTCCACCTGCTCGGTGATGGCGTTCTGGGCGGCCCACTGGATGTCGCGGTCGATCGTCATCTCGACGTCGGAGCCGGGCACGGCGGGCGTCTCGGTGGAGCCCACGGTGGGCACCTGACGGCCGCCGGACTGGGCGTAGCGGATCTTGCCGTCCTTGCCGGCCAGCGTGCTGTTCAGCTGCTGCTCGACCCCGCCGCCGCCCTCGCCCTCGGCGTTGACCCAGCCCAGTATCCCGGCGGCGAGTTCGCCGTTGGGGTACACGCGCTTGCTGCTGGGGACGGAGAAGACGCCGGCGAGGACGTTGACCGTGGTGCTGTCCTTCTCGGCCTTCGTGGAGAGCGCGGACTTCAGGTCCCTGATCTGCTTCCAGACCTGCGGGGTCTGCCGGCCGGCCAGCTTGGCGTAGCGCGCCGTCGGGTCCTTGGGCCGCAGCTTCCTGACGAGATCGGCCTGCTCCTGGCCGAGGATCGGCGCGAGGAGGGCGGCGGCCTGCTCGGGGCCGTCCTCGATCTTCAGCTGCTCGTAGCCGAACATCGTCGGGTCGGCCGTGATGTCGTAGGCGTCCTCGCTGGTCGCGAGGGCCACGCCGGCACGGTCGGTGATCTCGCCGCGCTCGGCGGCCAGCACCTGGCCGACGTAGCGGTTCTGCTCGGCCTTGGCGGCGTAGGTGCCGGCGTCGACGGCCTGCACCTGGAGCAGACGGACGACGAACGCGAGCAGGACCAGGGTGAGCGCGAGGCCGACCATGCGCAGCCGGGGGCGGGGACTGCCGAGCCGGATGGCGCGGGGGGCGGCGGGGCGGGGCGCGGCCGGACGGCGGGCCGGACGGGCGCCGGGGCCGGGGCGCCGCCGTCCGGAAGCCGGGCGGGAGGGCCGGGCGGGGCCGGGCACGCGCCGGCGCGGCGGTTCCCTGTCGGACACTTCCGTCACCTGCCGGGAGTCGTCGGGATGGCTGCGGTCGGGGAGACGCCCGGGACGGGCGGCGCCGGGTACGGGGTGCTGGGCGAGGCGTTCGGGACGGTCGCCGGGGGCAGGCCGGTGGCGATGGCCTCGGGCGGCTGTACGAGCGTCGGGGTGTCCGCAGTGGACCGCTGGGCGGCGGGCGAGGGAACGCCCTTCACGGTGCCGTCGGGGTTGAGGAAGGCCGGGTCGCCGCCGGGGACCATGCCGAGTTCGCGGGCGCGGCGCTGGAGGGCGTCGGGGGCGGAGTAGGAGTCGATGTCCCGCTGGAGCGCCTGCTCCTCGTCGGTGAGGTTCTTGGTGTCCTTCTGGAGGTCGTCCATCTTGAACGAGCCCTCGCTGAGCGCGGAGTTCAGCACGAGCAGGCCGATGAGGCCGCCGCCGAGGAGGAGGACGACAAGGAGGACGAACGGGGTGCGGGCGGCCTGGCGCGGGCCGGTCGGAAAGAGACGCGCGAGGCGGGCGGCCCTGCCCCTCAGTTGGGGTTTCCTGCTCACTCGCCCTCCCCTGGGTCGGAGTCCTGAACCCACTGGGCCGGGGTGCCCTCCCGGCGCGCCCGCCGCACTCCGCTCACTCGATGGCCTCCCTGATGCGCTCGGCCCCCCGCAGCCGTGCCGGCGCGGCCCGCCGGTTCTCGGCGATCTCTTCGTCGGTGGGAAGTTCGGCACCGCGCGTGAGCAGCTTGAGGCGGGGCTGGTAGCGCTCGGGCACGACCGGCAGCCCGGGCGGCGCGGTGATGGCGGCGCCGGCCGCGAACACCTGCTTGACGAGCCGGTCCTCCAGCGAGTGGTACGACAGCACGGCGATCCGGCCGCCGACGTCGAGGGCCTTCACCGCGGCCGGGATCGCCCGTTCCAGGACGGCGAGTTCGCCGTTGACCTCGATGCGCAGGGCCTGGAAGGTGCGCTTGGCCGGGTTGCCGCCGGTGCGCTTGGCGGCCTGCGGAAGCGCGCCGCGGATCAGTTCGACGAGCCGGGCGCTGTTGGTGAACGGCTCCTTCTCCCGCTCGCGCACGATCGCCGAGACGATCCGCTTGGCCTGCTTCTCCTCGCCGTACGCCCGCAGGATGCGCACCAGTTCGCCCGCCGGGTAGGTGTTGAGGACCTCGGCGGCGCTGATGCCGGTCGTCTGGTCCATGCGCATGTCGAGCGGGGCGTCCTGGGCGTAGGCGAAGCCGCGGTCGGCCTCGTCGAGCTGCATGGAGGAGACGCCGAGGTCGAACAGGACGCCCTGCACGCGCGCGATGCCGAGCCGTTCGAGGACGGTGGGCAGCTCGTCGTAGACCGCGTGGACGAGGGTGGCGCGCTCGCCGAAGGGGGCGAGGCGCTCGCCGGACAGGCGCAGGGCCTCCTTGTCGCGGTCGAGGGCGACGAGCCGGGCCTCGGGGAACCGAGTGAGGAGGGCCTCGCTGTGCCCGCCGAGGCCGAGCGTGCAGTCGACGACGACGGATCCGGGCCGCTGGAGGGCGGGGGCCAACAGGCCCAGGCACCGCTGGAGCATCACCGGGACGTGTCGACTCTGCCCCACCAGTCGCCCGCCACCATCCTCGTTCGAATGCGCTTCGCGCCCCATTTGACTGCGGGCCCTCTCAGATCCGGCGGGCCGTACGCACCGCCGGGTCCCCGCCCGCTCGGGAAGGGGAGGTCTGCCGGCGCCGGAAGCGTCAGCCGACCGGGAGCGGGAGGAGGCCGAGCCGTACGTACGCGCCGCGCACGCGGGGAGATCTCCGGCTGCCGCGCCGGGATCTCACAGGGAATGCAGCAGGGAGACCGCCGTCTCCCGCTTCGCGTCACTTTAGTCCACCCTCTGTCGCGGTCAATCAACCGGCCTGCGCGTCGCGACCCGGCGCGGGCGTGAAGCGCCGAACCGGCGAAAATCACCCGCTCGGGTAACCGGCTCTCACCCCTGTGGCTTACCTCACAAGCTCAGCGTGATGACGCTCTTTTTCCCATCTCACAACAGGACCGCAACGGCGGTGACCAGTACTGTCATGGGTATGACGACCTCCGCATCCGTACCCACCGAGTCCGCAGGCGCCATACGCGGCGGCGCCGTGACCGACCGTCTCGTCGAGGCGAACGAGCGATATGCCGCCGAGTTCACCGATCCGGGCATGGACGCCCGCCCCGTCCTGCACGTCGCGGTCGTGGCCTGCATGGACGCCCGTCTCGACCTGCACGCCGCGCTCGGTCTGCAGCTCGGCGACTGTCACACGATCCGCAACGCGGGCGGTGTGGTCACCGACGACGTGATCCGCTCGCTCACCATCAGCCAGCGCAAGCTGGGTACCCGAAGCATCGTCCTGATTCACCACACCGGCTGCGGCCTTGAGACGATCACGGAGGAATTCCGTACCGAACTGGAGATGGAGGTGGGTCAGCGTCCCGCCTGGGCCGTGGAGGCCTTCCGGGACGTCGACCAGGACGTACGTCAGTCGATGCAGAGGGTGCGCACCTCGCCGTTCCTGCTGCACACCGACGACGTGCGGGGCTTCGTCTTCGACGTGAAGACGGGTCTGCTGCGCGAGATCGATCCGGTCCAACCGTCTTAAGAGCTGACATATCGCTGTCAGTTGTCCACAGGCGAGTGACACGAAACGGTAACGGCGGCAAGAATGCGGGAGTGGCGTCACGCGGAACTTTCCACGCGTGGTGCCCGTGTTTCGGGGTGGGCCGGTCCGCAGAGCAGGCGTCGGCCCGTAAGAACGGGCCGAGGAGGGCCGGGTGACGACCTATGACGATCGAGCGAACCTCACTGATCTGACCGCCACTGTGGAGCGTGTCCGCAGTTCGGTGGAAGGAGTGATCGAGGGCAAGCCCGAGGTCGTACGGCTTTCGCTGACCGTGCTGCTCGCCGAGGGGCATCTTCTGATCGAGGATGTCCCCGGCGTGGGCAAGACGATGCTGGCGAAGGCGCTGGCGCGGTCCATCGACTGTTCGGTGCGGCGTATCCAGTTCACGCCCGACCTGCTGCCGTCGGACATCACCGGTGTGTCCATATGGGACCAGCAGCGCCGGGACTTCGAGTTCAAGCCGGGCGCGATCTTCGCGCAGATCGTGATCGGCGACGAGATCAACCGTGCCTCGCCGAAGACGCAGTCCGCGCTGCTGGAGTCCCTGGAGGAGCGTCAGGTCACCATCGACGGGCAGACGTACGAGCTGCCCAGTCCCTTCATGGTGGTGGCCACGCAGAACCCGGTCGAGATGGAGGGCACCTACCCGCTGCCGGAGGCCCAGCGCGACCGCTTCATGGCCCGCGTCTCCATCGGCTACCCCAGCCCCGAGGCCGAGCTGCAGATGCTCGACGTCCACGGCGGGGTGAGTCCCCTGGACGACCTCCAGCCGGTGGCGCACGCGCACGAGATCGTGAAGCTGATAGACGCCGTCCGCGGTGTCCATGTGGCCGACGCGGTCCGGCGGTACGCGGTCGACCTGGTCGCCGCCACACGCACCCACCCCGACCTCAGACTCGGCGCCTCCCCGCGCGCGACGCTGCATCTGCTGCGCGCGGCGAAGGCCTCCGCCGCTCTCGGCGGCCGGGACTACGCGCTGCCGGACGACGTGCAGAACCTCGCCGTGGCCGTTCTGGCCCACCGCCTGCTGCCCACCGCGCAGGCCCAGCTCAACCGCCGTACGGCGGAGCAGGTCGTCGAGGAGATCCTCCAGCGCACCCCGGTGCCCGCGGCGCCCCAGCAGCGCGCCTACGGCGTGGGCGCCGGTGCGCAGGCCTACGGCGAGCAGCCGCCGCGGAGCCTGTGATGACGACCGCCGGGGGGACCGGGCAGGCGGAGACCGGCCGCGGCGAGAAGAGCGGCGCCCGCACCGCTCTGGCCGGCCTCACCACCCGCGGCCGTTCCTTCCTGGCGGCCGGCGTCGCGGCCGCCATCTGCGCGTACGTCCTCGGGCAGCCCGACCTGCTGCGGGTGGGGCTGCTGCTGGCGGCGCTGCCGCTGGTCTGCGCGGCCGTCGTCTACCGCACCCGGTACCGGGTCGCCGGCAGCCGCCGGCTCTCCCCCGCGCGCGTGCCCGCCGGCAGCGAGGCCCGCGTCCATCTGCGGATGGACAACGTCTCGCGGCTGCCCACGGGCCTGCTGATGCTCCAGGACCGGGTGCCCTACGTGCTCGGCCCGCGCCCCCGCTTCGTCCTGGACCGGGTCGAGGCGGGCGGCCGCCGCGAGGTGTCCTACCGGGTCCGCTCCGACCTGCGCGGCCGCTACCCGCTGGGCCCCCTCCAGCTCCGGCTGAACGACCCGTTCGGCATGTGCGAGCTGAGCCGCTCCTTCTCGACGTACGACACGCTGACGGTGATCCCGCGCGTGGAGGCCTTGCCGCCGGTCCGGCTGAGCGGCGAGGCGAAGGGGTACGGCGACGGGCGGCAGCGCTCGCTGGCGCTGGCCGGCGAGGACGACGTGATCCCGCGCGGGTACCGCTACGGCGACGACCTGCGCCGCGTGCACTGGCGCTCCACGGCCCGTTACGGCGAGCTGATGGTGCGCCGCGAGGAGCAGCCCCAGCGTGCGCGCTGCACGGTGTTCCTCGACACCCGTGGCCTCGCCTACGCCGGGGCCGGCCCCGACTCGGCCTTCGAGTGGGCGGTCTCGGGCGCCGCCTCCGTGCTGGTGCACATGCTGGAGCGGGGTTTCTCCGTGCGGCTGCTGACGGACACCGGCAACTCGGTGCCCGGCGAGGGCGCCGACGGGTTCGCCGGGGCCAACCAGGAGTCCGCGGACGCGGCCGGGCTGATGATGGACACCCTCGCGGTGATCGACCACTCCGACGGCGCCGGCCTGTCCCGGGCCTACGACGTGCTGCGCGGCGGCAACGAGGGGCTGCTGGTGGCGTTTCTCGGCGACCTCGACGAGGAGCAGGCCGCGGTCGCCGCGAAGATGCGCCAGCGCAGCGGCGGCGCGGTCGCCTTCCTGATGGACGGCGACAGCTGGGGGCGTGAACCGAACGACGTGCCCGGACCGATGAACAGCACGGAGGAGCGGCTGCGGATGCTGCGGGAGGCGGGCTGGACGGCCCTGAGCGTGCCGCGGGGCGCTTCGCTGGGCGACCTGTGGCGCCAGGCGGACCATGAGCGCTCAGGCGTCGTGACGGCGGGCGGGACGAGCGGAAGGGAGGCGGGATCATGAGCGGACGGGCCCGGCTGACGCTGTGCTCGGCGGCGGCCACGCTGATGGCCTCGTGCGCCCTGCTCCCTCTGGTGGACCCGGCGACCTGGTTCCTCCAGGCGGCGTTCCTGCTGGCGGTCCAGTCCGGGGTGGGCGCGGTCGCCCGAAGGGTTCCGCTGGCCCGGCCGCTGACCGTGCTGGCGCAGGCCCTGGTCACGCTGGTGCTGCTGACCCTGGTCTTCGCCCGGGAGCAGGCCCTGGTCGGGCTGATCCCCGGCCCGGAGGCCTTCCGACACCTCGCCGACCTGCTCCAGGCGGGCTCGGACGACGTGGGGCGGTACGCGATACCGGCGCCGCTGTCCGAGGGCATCCGGCTGATGATGGTCGGCGGTGTGCTGCTGATCGGCCTGCTGGTGGACACCCTCGCGGTGACCTTCCGCAACGCGGCCCCGGCCGGTCTGCCGCTGCTCGCGCTGTACTCGATCGCCGCGGGCCTGTCCGACGGAGCCGCCGACTGGCTGTGGTTCCTGGTCGCCGCCGCCGGATACCTGATGCTGCTCCTCGCCGAGGGCCGCGAGCGGCTGTCGCAGTGGGGCCGCGTCTTCGGCGGCGCCCCGCGCGGCCCGGGCGGGCCGGTCGGCCCGGTGGCCCCGGTGCGCACGGGGCGGCGCATCGGCGCGGTCGCCCTGGGCGTGGCCCTGGTGGTGCCGCTGCTGCCGCTGCCCGCGATCGACGGCGGCCTGCTGGACGGCGCCGGCACCGGAGTGGGCGCGGGCAACGGCAGCGGGGGCACGATCTCCGCGGTCAACCCGCTGGTGTCACTGCGCGACAGCCTGAACGTGGACGAGGACCGCACGGTCCTGACCCTGCGCACCAGCACCACCGACCTGTCCGACCTGTACCTGCGGATCGTCTCCCTGGACGACTTCGACGGCACCACGTGGAAGCCGGCGAAGCGGAACATCGTCGCCGTGCCCGACGAGTTGCCCACGCCGGCCGGCCTGGGCGCGCAGGTCCGGCGCACGCAGATCACGACCCGTGTCTCGGCCGCCGACTGGTACGCCCAGGACTGGCTGCCGATGCCGTACCCGCCGAGCAGCGTGAAGATCAGCGGCAACTGGCGGTACGAGCCGGTCGGCATGACCCTGGTCGGCGACCACGGCCAGAACACCCGCGGCAAGACGTACGAGGTGAACAGCCTCGAGGTGCGGCCGACGGCGCAGCAGCTGGCCTCGGCGCCCGAGGCGCCCGGCTCGCTGAAGAGCGACTACACCGAGGTGCCGGACTCGCTGCCGGCGGTGGTCGCGCGTACGGCCCGCGAGGTGACCGCGGGCGCGACGAACGACTACGAGCGGGCGGTCAAGCTCCAGGACTACTTCGCGGTGACGGGTGGCTTCGAGTACGACACCGACGTCGAGGTCGGCACCGGCAAGGACGCGATCGCCCGCTTCCTGCGGGACAAGCAGGGCTTCTGCGTCCACTTCTCGTTCGCGATGGCGGCGATGGCCCGCACGCTCGGCATACCGGCCCGGGTCGCGGTGGGCTTCGCGCCCGGTTCCCCGCAGGCGGACGGTTCGGTGTCGGTGGGGCTGAAGGACGCGCACGCCTGGCCGGAGCTGTACTTCGAGGGTGTGGGCTGGACCCGCTTCGAGCCGACCCCGACCCGGGGTACGACGCCCTCGTACACGGTGCCGGAGTCCTCGGGCGACGCCCTCCCCGACCTGCCGCAGGCCTCGCGTTCGGCGAACGCCGCGCCGTCGAGCGAGCCGTCGGCCAGCACGAGCTGCTCGGCGGCGGACAAGAAGCTCGAGGGCTGCGCCAGCGCGCTGCCGCTGGACGGTCCGGAGCAGGGCGGCGGTGGCACGGCCTGGTACAAGATCGCCGGATGGTCGCTGCTGGGGGCGGCGGCGCTGGTCCTGCCCCTGCTGCCGATGCTGTGGCGGCTGAGACGGCGCTCGGTGCGGCTGGCGTCGGGCCAGCACGCCGGGTCCGCGCCGGCCGGGGCGGGCCCGGGGCCGCGCAAGGACGGCGGCGACGGTCGGTCGGAGGCCGACGCGGGCACGGTGGTCGTGGACGTGCCGGCGCACGAGGTCACGGAGGCGGCCGTCGGGCACGTCCTGGCGGTCTGGCGTGAGCTCACGGACACGGCCTGGGACTACGGCATCGTCCCCGACGAGGCGCTCACACCCCGGCGGGCTGCCGCGCGGGTCGTCCGGCTCGGTGAGCTGGAGGAGCCGGTGGCCCGGTCGGTGCATCGGGTGGCGGGCGCCGTGGAGCAGGTGCTGTACGCCCCGCAGCCGCGGGCCGAGGCCGGGCTGGCCGACGAGGTGCGGAAGGTGCGGGCCGCCCTGCGCGAGCGGGCCGGCCGGCGCACCCGGCTGCGGGCGGTCGTCGCACCGCGTTCGGCCATCCGCGCGGTCTGGGACCTCACCGACCGCTGGACGGCTCTCAAGGCCGCCTGGGCGGCCCGCCTGGCGACCCTGGTGCGCCGCCCGTCGCCGTCCACCGGGCAGGAGGGCGGCTGAGCCGGTAAGGACAGCGTTGGGCCCCCGTCCCGGGAGAGAGATCTCCGGGGACGGGGGCCGAACGCTGTGGTCCGTTGCCGGACCGGGTGTCCTGTCGCCGTGCGGGCCGGGTCGGCGGTGTGGGCGCAAGGGTGAGGGGGTGACCCCCGGTGGGTGGTCACCCCCTCAGAACGTCAGTACGCGGCTCCTGGTCGGCAGCCGGTGACGAGGTCAGTGGCCGTGGCCACCCTGCTCGTCCCGGCGGCGCTGCCAGCGCTGCTCGATGCGGTCCATCATGGAGCGCTTCGGCCGTCCCTGACCGCGAGCGTGCGGCGCTGCACCCGTCGGCTGTTCACCCGGCTTGGGAGCCTTGCGCCAGCCGGTCACGGCGAGAACCGCGCACCCCAGCATGACGAGGAAGCCCACCACGCTGAGCCAGACCTGTTTGGCGACCATACCGGCCATGAGGAGCGCGATACCCACGAGGAAGCCCGCGACTGCCTGGTAGACCCGCCGCCGGGTGTACGTACGCAGCCCGCTTCCCTCAAGCGCCGACGCGAACTTGGGATCTTCGGCGTACAGCGCTCGCTCCATCTGCTCGAGCATGCGCTGCTCGTGCTCCGAGAGCGGCACGGAGTCCTCCTCATCGTGCAGTCGCCGGGGCGACCCGGGGGGTCCCTTCAGGATAGGCAGGGAATCGCCCCCGTGAAACCCGCCCCTCTACGCCAATTGGCCAACCGGAGCCCGTCATGGACGTCCCGGTCCGCTGGGGAGTCCATTCCCCGGCGGCCGACCCGTCATGCCGGGCGGTCTCCCTCGATCATACGGCGCACTGCGCCCGAACGGGGGGCCTGTGGCGTACTCCATGTGCAGCCGAGCCGCTGATCAGCGGCACGCCCCGGCAGGGGGCTCAGGCCCCGTCCGCTCCCGGCGTCTCACCGAGCACATGAAGCTGCGTCGCCACGGAGTGGAAGGCGGGCAGTTCGGCGGCGGCCTCCTCCAGCTTCAGCAGGGCCTCCAGGGCGCCGGGCTCGGTGTCGACGAGCACGCCGGGGACGAGGTCGGCGAAGACCCGCACGCCGTGGACGGCGCCGACCCTCAGGCCGGCGCCCTCGACCAGGTCGGTGAGTTGCTGGGCGGTGAAGCGGTGGGGCACGGGATCGCCCTCGCCCCAGCGGCCGTCCGGGTCGGTGAGGGCCTGCCGGGCCTCCGTGAAGTGGCCGGCGAGGGCGCGCGCGAGGACGGCTCCGCCGAGGCCGGCGGCGAGCAGGCTGAGGACACCCTCCGAGCGCAGTGCGGCCACCGCGTTGCGGACGCCCTCGGCGGGGTCGTCGACGTACTCCAGGACGCCGTGGCACAGCACGGCGTCGTAGCCGCCGCGCTCGACGACGTCGAAGAGGCCGTGGGCGTCGCCCTGGACGCCCTGCACCCGGTCGGCGACGCCGGCCTCGGCGGCCCGGCGCTCCAGGGCGAACAGCGCGTTGGGGCTGGGGTCGACGACGGTGACCCGGTGTCCGAGGCGGGCGACGGGCACCGCGAAGTTGCCGCTGCCGCCCCCGGTGTCGAGGACGTCGAGTGACTCACGGCCCGTGGCCTTGACCCGGCGGTCGAGGGCGTCCTGGAGGACCTCCCAGACCACGGCGGTACGGAGAGCGGCGCGGGGCCGGGAAGGGTCGGAGCGTAGCGACGCGGTGTGAGGACGGTGGTGGGAGACCGGAGGGCGCATCGGGTCCGACACGGCAGTTGACTCCTCGGCGCGGCACCGCCTCTTGCACGGCGGAGCGAACGGGCTGCCTCCCCGGCCCGGCTGCGGGAGGAGGGAAGGCTTCAGGCGTCTTCCACCCTATTGCCTCCGGTGGGGACCTGGCCCCCGCGGTGGGCACGGGTGGAAGGGTCCGGCGCCCGGGTGAGGCCTCGCCCGGCCCGGACCCCTGCCGCTGCCGCCCCCGGTGTCGAGGACGCGCCCGCCGGTCCGCGCCCCGGCGCGCGTCCCTCCTCAGCCCGCGTCCGGCATGTCCCGCCCCGCACCGGGTCCGTCCGGATCCTCGCCTTCCTGGCGCGGCTGGGGCAGGACGGGCTGGAGGACCAGCATCCGCTCGACGAGGCGGACGAACATCGCCACGTCGCGTATCAGGTCGTCGGCGTCCCGGCGGCTGGCCGCGCCCTGGATGCCGGCCTCGGCCCGGGCCCGGCGCCGGGCTCCGGAGGCGAACAGCGCGCTCCACTCGGTGAGTTCGGGCGCGATCTCGGGGAGCACTTCCCAGGCGCTCCTGATGCGGGCCCGGCGTCGGGGCGAGGTCTCCGGCCGGCCTCGCGCGGCGAGTACGGCGGCGGCGGTGCGCAGGGCCGCCAGATGGGCCGTGGCGTACCGCTCGTTGGGGGTTTCGAGGACGGTTGCCTCGTCCAGTCCGGCGCGGGCCTGGGCGAGCAGGTCGAGGGCGGCGGGCGGGGCCGTGGTCCGGCGCAGCACGGGGTGCACGTCGCTCGCCGGGCCGGTCAGCGAGGGGGCAGGGCCGGTGGCGCGGCGCCGGCGGGCGGCTGCTGCGTGGTAGCTGGCCATGACGAACCTCCTGTCGTCTGTGTGACGGCATGCCCTGGCAGGGGACGCCGTATGTGCCCATCGTGCGGTATGCCACTGACAATCCGTTCTGACCTGGTCTTTTGCTTCGGTCGAAGGTTCGGGTTAGTTTTTGCACTGACCAGTCAGTTCAAATTCATGCGGTGCTCAGGAAGACAGGGGGAGCTGTGGACGGAGTCGGTGTCACAGCCGAGGGCTTCGGGCTCCGGGGCCCTCGCGGGTGGGTGTTCCGGGGCGTCGGCCTCGACGCGGAGCCGGGCTCGCTGATCGCGATCGAGGGACCGTCCGGATCCGGCCGGACGAGTCTGCTGCTCGCCCTCACCGGCCGGATGAAGGCCACGCAGGGCACGGCGACCGTGGGCACGGCACGCCTGCCGAAACAGTCGGCGGCGGTCCGCCGGATCAGCGCCCTGGCCCACGTCGCCGGCGTCACCGATCTCGACCCGGCCCTGACCGTCGGCGAGCACCTGCGCGAACGGGCCCTGCTGGAGCGGCGGTTCGGCGGCTCGGTACGGGAGCTGCTGCGGCCGCGCGCGGAGAAGTCCGACCGGACGAAGCTGCGCGTGGACGCCGCGCTGGCCGCGGCCGGGCTCGACCGGGAGGCCCTGCCCAAGGGGGCGCGGACCGCCGTACGGGACCTGGAGCGGCTTCAGGCGCTGCGGTTGTCCGTGGCGCTGGCCCTCGTCGGGCGGCCGAGGCTGCTCGGGGTCGACGACGCCGACCTGAAGCTGTCCGAGGCCGAACGCGCCGAGGTACGGGCCCTGTTCGCCTCCCTCACCGAGGCCGGGACGACCGTCGTCGCGGTGTGCGGCGAGGCCCCGGAGGGCGCCGTCACCGTGACCACCCGCCCGAGCGGCGAGAACGACGAGGAGGAGACGGCTGATGCGCTCGCCGGAACTGGCCGCGCTTGAGCTGCGCCGCTTCGGCCGGGGGAAGCTCCCCCGGGCCGCCCTGGTCGCGCTCCTGCTGCTGCCCCTGCTCTACGGCGCCCTGTACCTGTGGTCCTTCTGGGACCCGTACGGCCGGCTCGACCGCATCCCCGTGGCGCTGGTGAACGACGACAAGGGGGCGACCGCCGACGGGAAGCGGATCGCCGCCGGGGACGACATCGCCCAAGGGCTGCGCGACAGCGAGGTCTTCGACTGGCACGAGGTGAGTGCCGCGCAGGCACGCGCGGGCGTGGAGGACGGGACGTACTACCTGTCGCTGACCATGCCGGCCGACTTCAGCGCGCGGATCGCCTCCAGTTCGGGCGACTCGCCCGAGACGAGCGCCCTCCAGGTGCGGACGAACGACGCGAACAACTACATCGTCGGGCAGATCTCACGGACCGTCTTCAGCGAGGTGCGCACCGCCGCGTCGACCAAGGCGTCGCGCTCCTTCCTGGACAGGATCTTCATCTCGTTCTCCGACATCCACGGCAGGACGGTGGAGGCCGCCGACGGGGCGGACAAGCTCAAGGGCGGCATCGGGAAGGCCGAGAAGGGCTCCCAGGACCTCGCCGACGGGCTGAAGGACGCCAAGGAGGGCAGCGGCAAGCTCTCCAAGGGACTCGACAAGCTCAACAAGGGCGCCGGGAACCTGGAGGACGGCTCGCAGAAGGTCGCGGACGGCACCAAGGCGCTCGCCGACAAGGTCAACGGGGTCGCCGGCAAGGTGGGGCCCTTCCTGGAGGACAACGAGAAGACCATCGGGGACACCGCCCAACTGGTCGCCGACTCCGCCAAGGTGATCCGCGGCCACCTCGCCACCCTGGTGAAGACGGCGCCCGTCGCCGCCAAGGGCGCGCACACCGCCTCGGACACGCTGGCCGGCGTCTACAGGACGCGCTGCGAGACGCCGGTGCTGCCCGACGCCGCCTGCGCCGACCTGAGGAAGGCGCGGGACGCGGCAGCCGACGTGGCGCTGGTCGCCGACGACGTCAACACGATCGTCGCGGACCAGGACGGCGACCTGAAGACGCTCCGCGCGAACCTCGGCACGCTCCAGAAGCAGGCCCAGGCGCTCGCCGACCGGGCCCCGCACCTCTCCGAGGACGTCGATGACGCCGTGTCCAGGATCAACGCGCTGAACAAGGGGGCCGCCAAGGTCGCCGCCGGCGCCAAGAAGCTGCACACGAGCCTCGGCACCGCCAAGACGGGGGCCGGCGACCTCGACAAGGGCGTCGGCAAGCTCAAGACGGGCGCCGAGGACCTCAACGGCGGTATGTACAAGCTGGTCGACGGTTCCGTGAAGCTCGCCGGCGGTCTGCACGACGGCGCCGAGCAGATCCCCGACTACGACCAGCAGGACCGCGACGCGCGCACGGCCGTCATGGCGGACCCCGTACAGCTCGCCGCCAAGGACCTGCACAAGGCCCCCAACTACGGCACCGGCTTCGCCCCGTACTTCATCCCGCTGTCGCTGTGGGTGGGCGCGATGGTGGCCTACATGCTGATCACGCCGCTGAACCGGCGCGCGCTGGCCGTGGGCGCCCCGGCGTGGCGGATCGCGCTGGCGGGCTGGCTGCCGGTGGTGGCGGTCGGCGTGCTGCAGACGACGGCCCTGATGGCGGTGCTGCACTGGGCGGTCGGCCTGGAGATGGCGCGGGCGGCCGGGACGGTCGGCTTCCTGTTCCTGGTGACGGCCTGCTTCGCGGCGCTCGTGCAGTGGCTCAACGCGCGCTTCGGCGCGGCGGGCCGGATCCTCGTCCTCGCCCTGCTGATGCTTCAGCTGACGTCCGCGGGCGGCACCTACCCCGTGCAGACAAGCCCCGGCTTCTTCAACGCCATCCACCCTTACCTGCCGATGAGTTACGTCGTCGAGGCGCTCCGCAGGCTCATCACGGGCGGCGGTCTGCAACCGGTGTGGCACGCGTGCATGGTGCTGATCGCCTTCACCGCGGGCGCTCTCGCGCTGACCGCCCTGTCCGCGCGCCGCCGCCAGGTGTGGACGCTCGACCGGCTGCACCCGGAGCTGAGCCTGTGAGCACGCGATCGCGGGATCGGGAGAGCCGGGTTCCTGTGACAATCAGGGGCATGGAAAGCACCACCACGCCCGGCGGCCGCACCCGCCGCGAGGCCACCCGGCAGAAGCTCTACGAGGCGGCCGTCACCCTCATAGCCGAGCAGGGCTTCTCCGCCACCACGGTGGACGAGATCGCCGAGCGGGCCGGCGTCGCGAAGGGCACGGTCTACTACAACTTCGCGAGCAAGTCGGTTCTCTTCGAGGAGCTGTTGCGGCACGGCGTGGGCCTGCTCACCGCCTCCCTGCGGGAGGCGGCGGAGAACACGGCGCGGGAGGGCGGCAGCCGGGTCGACGCCCTGGACGCGATGATCCGCGCGGGTCTCCTCTTCATCGACCGCTATCCGGCGTTCACGCAGCTCTACGTGGCCGAGCTGTGGCGCACCAACCGGGCCTGGCAGTCCACGCTCATGGTGGTCCGGCAGGAGGCGGTGGCCGTCGTCGAGGGCGTGCTGCGCGAGGGCATCGAGGGCGGCGAGTTCAGCGACGAGATCGACGTGCCGCTGACGGCGGCCGCGCTGGTCGGCATGGTCCTGGTGGCCGCCCTGGACTGGCAGGCCTTCCAGCCGGAACGGTCCCTGGACGACGTCCACGCGGCGCTGTCGCGGCTGTTGCAGGGGCGGGTGAGCGGCCGGGCCTGAACCCGGTCCCCTCCACGCGCGCGTGCACGGGGCCGGCGAAACCGCCCCGCCACGCGCGCGTACACGAAAGCGCCGGTCCGTCGTGGCCACGTCCCCCGTGGGCCACCGCGAACCGGCGCTTCCTCGTGCTCCCCCGATCCCCCCGATCCCCCGTCCCCCGTTTCCCTCCCCGTTGCTCCCCCGTTCGGTCGTTCCCCCGGGTCCCCCCGTGCCTCGCTTCCGCCGACCGGGCCGGCGGAAGGAGCGGTCGAGGGCGGCCCCGTTCCGCCGCCCCGTGTCGGCGGTGCCGGTGCCGCGCCCCTTCCCGTGCCTCCACTCTCCCGTTCGCGCAGGTCGCCCCCCATCCGCGCGCGTACTCATCTCATCGCCTAGGTACGCGTACTCAGACGTGCGTACTCAACTCCAGGGCGCCGCGCGGCCGCCTGGTGCCGATCGCGTCCGGGCCCGTACTCCCTCGCACGGCGGGTCCGGGGGTTCCCGGCTTCCCCGTCTCGCGGATTCGCCGCCGGTCAGGCCCCCGCCGAGGGCTCACGGGGTCACTGTCGGTGGCGGCCGATAAAGTCGCAGGCATGGCACGGATTGCGGTGATCGGCGCCGGGATGGGCGCGCTGGCGGCCGCCGCCCGGCTGGCCGTCGCGGGCCACCGGGTGGCGGTGTACGAGCGTACGGAGACGTACGGCGGTGCGGTGCGCCGCTTCGAGCGGGACGGGTTCTCCTTCGACACCGGGCCCGGTCTGCTGCCCCTGCCCGCGGTCTGGCGGGATCTGTTCGTCAAGACCGGCAAGGAGCCTCTGGAGGCCTGTGTCGAGCTCGTCCAGGTCGATCCGTCGGCGCGGCATGTGTTCGCGGACGGCAGCGAGGTGTCTCTGCCGAACGCCTCGCGGGCGGGAGTCGTCTCCGCCCTGGAGGAGACGCTCGGGGCGGGCGCCGGGAAGCGCTGGGGCGACTTCCTGGTCCGGGCCCGCGAGGCCTGGGACCGCACCCGCCGGCCGCTCCTGGAGGAGCCCCTGTGGGCGAACTGGTCGGTGCTGGCCGAGCGCGAGCCCTACCCGTCGGTCCCGCACAAGCGCCTGCTGCGCACCCGGAGGGCCGGCACGCTCGCCGAGGTCGGCGCCTGGGAACTGCGCGACGCGCGCCTCGCCGCGCTCCTGGAGAGCCACGCGCTCGCGTACGGCCTGGATCCCCGCGTCGCCCCCGCGAGCGCGGCCGTGCTGCCGTACATGGAGCACGCCTTCGGCATGTGGTACGTGCGCGGGGGGATGCGGGAGCTGGCCCGCGCGGTGTACGAGCGGTGCCTGGCCCGCCGGGTCGAGTTCGGCTTCGGCGCCGAGGTCACCCGGATCCTGGAGAAGGACGGCCGGGCGGTGGGTGTGGAGCTGGCCGGGGGCAGGGTGGCGGAGGCGGACTTCGTGGTCGCCCCGGGCAGCGCCGCAGGTCTTCCCCCGCGCGGCCAGGGCGAGGTCGTACCCCGGCAGGGTCTGCCCAGTCGGCTGACCGTGCTGCTCGCCCTGCGCGGCGGGCGTCCGGAGGGAGCCGCTCACCGGACGGTGGTGCACACGGACGACCGTGACGGCGAACTGGAGAGCCTCTTCGGTACGGCACCGGCGGTGCCGGCGCGGCCGACGGTCACCGTCCTGCGGCCCGACGATCCGGACCTGGCGCCGGACACCGCCCACGAGGCGGTCACCCTCAGCGCCGTGGTTCCCGCCGGGGCGGAGATACACGACGAGCACGTGGACGCGCTGGTCTCGGTCGCCGAGCGGGCCGTGCCCGGGCTGCGCGACCGCGTCCTGTGGCGCGAGGTCCGCACCCCGGCCGACATCGCGGAGGAGACCGGCGCGCGGGGCGGGTCCGTTCCGGCGCCCGCGCTGGCCGCGGCCGAGGGCCGGCTGCTGCACCCGGCGAACTCCACCGGTGTGCGGGGGCTGTTCACCGTGGGCGGCTGGTCGCACCCGGGTGGTGGGCTCCCCCACGCGGGCATGTCGGGCGCGCTGGTGTCCGGACTGATCGTGGAGGGGCCGGAGTTCCGGGGCTCGCAGTGAGACCCGGCCGCCCCGGCCACCGGCGCTGAGCGGTCCTCAGAACCGGTACTGCTCGTCGTACCCGTTCCCCTGCCCCTGCCCCTGCTGTCCGTCGCCCTGGTAGGGGTACTGCTGCTCGGCGGGGAGTTCGCCGCCGAGGGGATCGTCGGTGGTGCGCTGCTGCGGGACCCAGACACCGCCGGCCGGGGTCTCCCCGTAGGTGCCGGTGCCGTACTGGTCGTGCCCGTAGCCCTGCTGCCCGTACTGCTGCTGCCCGTAGCCGGCGTCGTAGGAGGCGCCGCCGTAGGTCTGGGTGCCGATGTACGGGTCGGAGTAGGCGGCGTACTGCTGCTCGCCGGAGGTGTCGTAGCCGTACTGCTGCTGGCCGTACCCGGTGTAGCCGTCGTACCCGTAGCCCTGGTCCGCGCCCTGGGCGGCCGTCGCGTACTGGTCCTGGGGCTGGGCGGCGGCCGCGTGGGCGGAGTCGCTGTATATGCCGTAGGAGCCGGTGTCGTCGGGCATGGGCTGGGGCTCGTAGACGGCGGTGGTCTCGGCGGCCGTGGGGGTGTTGCCGCGCGCGGCGGGCGTGAAGACGTCGTCGCGGTCGTAGTCGTCGTAGGAGCCCTTGTCCTGGCCGTACGCCACGCTGTCGCCGCCGAACGGCGTGCCGGCGTCCTGGCCGTAGGGGTCGCCGCCGGCGTCGGTCGCCTCCAGGTCGGAGACCTGGAGGGTCGGGTCCTGGCGCTCGGCCTTGCCGCGGCGGCGCTTGGCGCCGTCGGCGCCGGGGCGGCTGACGGCCCAGCCCGCCGCGAAGCCGCGGCGGAACGAGAGCGTGACGTAGGTCTGGCCGACCGCGAAGGCGATCGCGCCCAGACCGATGACGATGACGGACGGGATCAGCACACCCAGCACGACGCCGAGGAAGCCGACGAACGCCAGGAGGCGCCAGCGCAGCCGTGCCTTGTACTGGAGCAGAACCTCTCCGAGTAGCCACAACGCGACGATGCCAAACGCGATGTAGAGGACCGTCCAGCCCATGTACGCCCCTCTCCCAGTGGCCGCTACGCAGTGTGTCGTATGTGGGTGCGACCGGTCTAGGCCTGCGGCGGGTGGTGCAGGCCCAGGTTCTCGTAGATTTCCAGCGTCGCCGTGGAGTTGTTGAGCGTGATGAAGTGCAGTCCGGGCACTCCCTCGGCGAGCAGCCGAGCGCAGAACTCCGTGGCGAAGTCGATGCCAATCGAGCGTACAGCGGCCGGATCGTCTTTGGCTGTGAGGATCCGCTCTTTCAGCTCGGTCGGGAAGTGGGCGTTGCTGAGCCTGGGCAGCCGCTCCAGCATCTTCACGCTCGTCACCGGCAGGACCTCGGGGATGACGGGGGTCGCGCAGCCGGCCGCCGCCACCTTGTCGCGCAGGCGCAGATAGGAATCGGGCTGGAAGAACATCTGGGTGATGGCGTAGTCGGCGCCGGCCCGGCACTTGTCGACGAAGTGCGTGACGTCCGTGTCCCAGTCGTCGGAGCGCGGGTGCATCTCGGGGAAGGCCGCGACGCCGACGCAGAAGTCGCCCGACTCCTTGATGAGCCGGACGAGTTCGGCGGCGTAGGTCAGGCCCTGCGGGTGCGGCACCCACTCGCCCATGGGGTCGCCGGGCGGGTCGCCGCGCACCGCGAGCATGTTGCGGATCCCGGCGTCGGCGTACTGGCCGATGATGTTGCGCAGCTCGGCGATGGAGTGGTCCACGGCCGTGAGGTGGGCGACCGGGGTGAGGGTGGTGTCGGCGACGATCTGCTGCGTCTCCTTGACCGTGGTCGCCCGGGTGGAACCGCCGGCGCCGTACGTCACGGAGACGAAGTCCGGGGACACCGCCTCGACCCTGCGGAGGGCGTTCCACAGACTCCGCTCACCCTTGGGGGTCTTCGGCGCGTAGAACTCGAACGAGTACGTCGTCTTGCCGGTGGCCAGGATGTCGCGCACGGTCCGGGCGCGGTCGGTCCTGGTGGATGCGGTTCCGAGGGCCATACCCGCAGGTTAACCAGGGGGCGGCGGTCGCCCAACCGGATCTCGGATATTTGCCCGAATTGTCGATTTGTTGTCCATCCCTTGGACAACCGGGCCAACCGGGGCCCACGCCTGGCTCAGACGCTCTGGCTCAGGTGCTCCGCCTCAGACGCTCTAGCTCAGGTGCTCCGCCTCAGACGCTCTGGCTCAGACGCTTGGTGAACTCCGCCGCCGCGGCGCCCGGGTCGTCCGCCTCGGTGATCGCCCGGACGACCACGATCCGGCGGGCGCCCGCCTCCAGCACCTGGTCGAGGTTGGCCAGGTCGATGCCGCCGATGGCGAACCAGGGGCGGTCGGTGCCCAGGGCCGCGGTGTGACGGACCAGGCCGAGGCCGGGGGCGGGACGGCCGGGCTTGGTGGGGGTGGGCCAGCACGGGCCGGTGCAGAAGTAGTCCACGCCCTCCTGGACGGCCGCGGCGGCCGCCTCCGCCTCCGCGTGTGTGGAGCGGCCTATGAGCACGTCGTCGCCGAGGAGGGCGCGGGCCGCGGGGACGGGCAGGTCGCCCTGGCCCAGATGGAGGACGTCGGAGCCGGCGGCGTGCGCCACGTCCGCGCGGTCGTTGACCGCCAGCAGCTTGCCGTGCCGGGCACAGGCGTCGGCGAACACCTTCAGGTGCTCCAGCTCCTCGGCCGCCTCCATGCCCTTGTCCCGCAGCTGGACGATGTCGACGCCGCCCGCGAGGACCGCGTCCAGGAACTCCGCCAGGTCGCCCTGGCGCTTACGGGCGTCCGTGCACAGGTAGAGACGCGCGTCGGCGAGCCGGGCGCGGGCGGTGTCGGGCATACGTGGGTCCCCCCGGGGCGGTGGTGTACGGCCGTGGCGAGCCACGGGGCGCGCCAGGGCCGTACACCAGGCGGTTGTTCGAGTCTGCGGGTCGTGCTCTGCGGATCGGACTCCGCGGTCAGACGGCGAGCGCCTGGGCGCGGCGTTTCACCTCGGTGCCGCGATTCTCGCTCAGGGCCTGCGCCGGGGTCCCCGGCAGGGACGGGTCGGGGGTGAAGAGCCACTCCAGCGCCTCTTCGTCGGAGAAGCCGTCGTCCCGCAGCAGCGTCAGGGTCCCGGACAGGCCCTTGACCACCTTGTCCCCGTCGATGAAGGCGGCGGGGACGTGCAGCGCGCGGTTCTCGCCACGGCGTACGGCGATGAGCTGGCCCTCCTTGACCAGCTGCCGGACGCGTGTCACCTCGACGCCGAGCTGTTCGGCGATGTCGGGCAGGGTGAGCCAGGCGGGGACGAGAGCATCGATCTTTGCGTCAATCTCGGTCACGGGAACAAGCCTAAGTGGTCGGCTCCGGAAGTTATTCGGGGGTTGACGCGACGGTTGTTTACGTATACCGAGGTGCTCAGGTGTACAGACCCTGCAGGGGTGTGATGACTATGGTCTCAGCGGGGTAGCCCCAGCTCACCCGCGCGCAGCCCGGCCTGGAAGCGGGAGTTGGCCTCTAGCTTGACCATCAGTTCGGCCACGCGCCGCCGGTAGGTGCGTAGCGAAAGGCCGAGCTGTTTGGCGGCTGATTCGTCGGTGAGTCCCGAACCGAGGGCTTTGAGGATCACGCGGCCGTCAGCATCGAGGTGGGGGATGTTCTTCCGCAGATACGTGTCGGGACCGACGGCGGTGTCCCAGATCGCTTGGAACAGCGAGTGGACGCCGTCGACCAGGATCTGCGACGTCGTCACGGTGTATTCGCGGCCGGTAGGGGTCTCTGCGCCGGCGAGGATCATCACCCGCCGGTCGATGATGATGGTCTCGTGCGGCAGTCGCGAGCCGCTGATCCGGACGAGAGCTCCTTTGTTCTGCACCAGCCGTAGATGCGCGCGGGCCTCCTCGTCAGCGAGCGCGACCGGGCTGAGCAGCTTGCGAGGGATGAAGTCCGGGGAGTGCGCAGCGCGCATCCGGTTGCGGATCGCGGCCCTGGCCTGTGGCTGCGAGAAGGTCTTGAGGTCTCGGGCGGCGCACAGGAACTCGGCCTGCGCGGACTCGAAGAGATGGCCGGCACGCTCGATCAGCTCTGTGTCCCCTCGGACGGAGAACACCTGCTCGTTCCGCATACCTCAAGTCTGGCAGCAAGCTGCCACAAGCTCGCAGGGACGTCATGGCGGTGGACACCATAAGCCTTATGACGATCAAGACCTTCTCCCTCGGCGGGGACCTGACCATCAACCGGCTCGGCTTCGGCGCGATGCGCCTGGCAGCAAACACCTTTGACGGCCCGCCACGAGATCCTGAGAACGGCATCGCGGTGCTCAGGCGCTCCGTGGAACTGGGCGTGAACCACATCGACACGGCCGACTTCTACCGCAGGGGTACGGTGCGGGCCAACGAGCTTATCCGTAGGGCGCTGTCCCCGTACCGTGACGATCTGGTGATCGCGACGAAGGTCGGGCCACTGCCCACGCCAGACGGTGTGCCCAGTGGGCAGGCGACGCCTGATCAGCTGCGCGGCTTGGTCGAGGCGGACCTGCGCTCTCTTGGGCTGGACCGGCTCGACCTGGTCTATCTGCGGGTGGGCGGGATGACCGGGCCAGGCGGCGAGGCGATCGCCGAACGCTTCGCGGTGCTGGCCGAGCTCCGCGCGGAGGGGCTGATCCGGCACCTGGGCGTCAGTAACGTCGACGCCTTCCAGTTCGCCGAGGCCCGGGAGATCGCGCCTGTCGCGGCGGTGCAGAACCGTCACACAGGTGACATGGGGCTGCTGGCGGAATGCGAGGAAGCGGGTATCGCGTACGTGCCGTACTTTCCGCTCGGCGGTGGTGTCAGTCCGCTGGACACCGAACGGCTGGACAAGGTGGCAGTTCGCCTGGGCGCGACCGCCACGCAGGTGCACCTCGCCTCGCTGCTGGCGACCTCGCCCTCGCTGCTGGCGATTCCGGGCACTGGTTCACTCGATCACCTAGAGGAGAACCTCGCCGCGAACGATCTCAGTCTCAGCGACCAGGACCTGTCTGACCTGCGAGGTTGACTGGGCGGCTCCGGAAATCGGCTTGCCTGCCATGCCCGTTGCCACCGCCCGCCCGATATCCCCGACCGATACCGAGCTGCACCGGTTGAAGAAGGCAGCCAGGGGCCACAAGACCGAGCACCGGCTGCGGGTGCGCGCACAGATCGTGCTGCACGCGGCCCGCGGGCTGCCGAACGCGCGGATAGCCGAGCGGGTTGGTGTGCACGTAGACACCGTGCGCACTTGGCGGAGCCGCTTCGCTGAGCAGGGCATGCCCGGCTTGGCCGACCGTAAGCGCACCGGACGCCCGCCCACCTTCACCTCGCTGCAGGCTACCCAGGTCAAGGCCCTCGCCTGCCAGCTGCCCGCCGAGACCGGCGCGCCACTGTCCCGCTGGACCACCCCCGAACTGGCCCGCGAGGCCGTAAAGCGCGGCATCGCGCCCTCCTTGTCGGCCTCCACCGTGCGCCGCTGGCTCGCGCGGGACGCACTCAAGCCCTGGCAGCACCGCTCTTGGATCTTTGTCACCGACCCCGACTTCCGTCCCAAGGCCGAGCGCGTTCTGGACCTGTACGCCCGCACCTGGAACGGCGAACCCCTCGGCGCGGACGAGTTCGTCATCAGCGCCGACGAGAAGACCTCCATCCAGGCCCGCTGCCGCTGCCACCCCACCCTCGCCCCCGGCCAGGCCCGCGCGATGCGCGTCAACCACACCTATGGCCGCGGCGGCGCACTGTCCTACCTGGTCGCCTACGACGTTCACCACGCGACAGTGTTCGGCCGCACTGAGCCCAGGACCGGCATCGACCCGTTCATGGCCCTGGTCACCCGGGTCATGAACCAGGAGCCCTATGCCAGTGCCAAGCGCGTGTTCTGGATCGTGGACAACGGCTCCTCCCACCGTGGGAAGAAGGCCGCCGACCGGCAGACCGCCGCGTTCCCGAACGCGGTGCTGGTCCACACCCCAGTGCACGCCTCCTGGCTGAACCAGGTAGAGATCTACTTCTCCGTCGTGCAGCGCAAGGTCGTCTCACCCAACGACTTCACCGACCTGACCGAAGTCGAGGACCGGCTCCGAGCGTTCGAAGACCGCTACAACGCCACGGCACAGCCGTTCCAGTGGAAGTTCACCACCTCCGACCTGGACGATCTGCTCGCCAGGCTCGACCGGTACACCGCCGATCACCAAGAAGAAGCCTCCGTTGCGCTGGCAGCATGAGCACCCCTGAAGGACTTACCAGTGCGACCACT
>NZ_JBNCAQ010000027.1:0-89766 GCF_049808595.1 Streptomyces aurantiaciflavus
GCGGAGGCCAACCAGTGGCCGGAGGACGTCGTCGACTACTTCGGCGACTACGCCTCCGGCGGCGACGAATGCCACATGGCCTTCCACTTCCCGGTCATGCCCCGCATCTTCATGGCCGTCCGCCGGGAATCCCGCTATCCCGTCTCGGAAATCCTCGCCAAAACGCCCGCGATTCCGTCCGGTTGCCAGTGGGGCATCTTCCTTCGCAACCACGACGAGCTCACGCTCGAAATGGTCACCGACGAAGAACGCGACTACATGTACGCGGAATACGCGAAGGACCCGCGGATGCGCGCCAACATCGGCATCCGCCGCCGGCTCGCGCCCCTCCTCGACAACGACCGCAACCAGATCGAGCTGTTCACCGCACTCCTGCTGTCCCTCCCCGGCTCGCCGATCCTCTACTACGGCGACGAGATCGGCATGGGCGACAACATCTGGCTCGGCGACCGCGACGCCGTCCGCACCCCCATGCAGTGGACACCGGACCGCAACGCAGGTTTTTCCTCCTGCGACCCCGGCCGGCTCTACCTGCCGACCATCATGGACCCCGTCTACGGCTACCAGGTCACCAACGTCGAGGCGTCCATGGCCTCGCCCTCCTCGCTGCTGCACTGGACGCGGCGCATGATCGAGATCCGCAAGCAGAACCCCGCTTTCGGACTCGGCTCCTACACCGAGCTGTCCTCGTCCAACCCGGCCGTGCTCGCCTTCCTGCGCGAGGCCCCCTCGTCGCAGGACGGAGAGGACGATCTCGTCCTGTGCGTGCACAACTTCTCGCGCTTCGCCCAGCCCACCGAACTGGACCTGCGCCGCTTCGACGGCCGCCACCCGGTCGAGTTGTTCGGCGGGGTCCGCTTCCCCGCGATCGGCGAACTGCCGTACCTGCTCACCCTCGCAGGACACGGCTTCTACTGGTTCCGGCTCGCCCGAGCCGCATCCCGCGTCGGCCGGCGCCTGTGAGCGTGCGCCGAGGAAAGGACGCGTCACCATGCCGAAGACCGCATCTCTGAGCCCCGGCAGTGCCGTAGGCGTCCGCTCCGGCGGGACGCTCCGGGCGCTGCTGCGCGAGTGGCTGCCGCGGCAGCGCTGGTTCGCGGGCAAGGACCGGCCCCTCAACGACCTGCGTCTGCTGTCGATGACGGAGCTGTATCCGGGTTGTCTGCATCTGCTGGTGCACACCGGCCAGTCGGGCGTGCCCTCGCCGGGCGGCACTCCCCCGCCCGGTGACTGCTACCAACTGCTCCTCGGTCTCCAGGAGCATCTGTCGCCGCGTCTGGGCCGGGCCCTGATCGGCAGGGTGGAGGAGGGACCGCTGGCCGGTCTGGCGGTCCACGACGCGCTGCAGGACCCCCGGTCGGCGCACCTGCTGCTGGAGCGCATGCGGCATCCGGGCCCGCTCGGCCCGCTGTGCTTCGAGTCCGACCCGTCCGCGCGTGTGCCGGCCGGGCTGGCGCCACGTCTGCTGGAGGCCGAGCAGTCGAACACGTCGGTGGTGTACGGCGACGCCTTCATCCTGAAGGTGTTCCGGCGCATCCAGCCCGGGGTGAACCCCGATCTGGAGGTTCCGGTCGCGCTGGCCGGGCAGGGGTGCGGGCGGGTGCCGGCCCCGGTGGCCTGGTTCCGGACGACGCATCCCCAGGACGCGACGCTGGGTGTGCTGCAGCCGTTCCTGCCCGATGCCTCCGACGGCTGGGCGCTGGCGTTGGAGGCCCTCGCCCACGGCGACGACTTCATGCCGGAGGCCCACGCGCTGGGCGGTGCCACGGCGGAGGTGCACCTCGCGCTGGCCGCGGCCTTCCCGGTCGGTCCGCGCGGTGACACCGCGCGGACGGCGAAGGCGATGACCGACCGGCTGGAGGCCGCCGCGCAGGTGACAACGCGCGGACGGCGAAGGCGATGACCGACCGGCTGGAGGCCGCCGCGCACCATGTGGCGGGACTGCGCCCGTACGTCTCGGGCCTCACCACCGCCTTCGGCGCGCTCGCCACCTGCGATTCGGGCCCGCCGGCCCAGCGCATCCACGGCGACCTGCACCTCGGGCAGGTGCTGCGGGCCGGACGCGAGTGGTTCGTCATCGACTTCGAGGGCGAGCCGTCCCGGCCGCTGGCCGAGCGGCGCAGCACGCACTCCCCGGTCCGGGACATCGCCGGCATGCTGCGTTCCTTCGACTACGCCGCACGGCAGCGCCGGCCCTGGCGGCCGGAGTGGGCGCGCCGTTGCCGCGAGGCGTTCTGCGCCGGCTACGCGGCCCGGGCCGGCTGGGACCCCCGCAAGAAGCACGCCCTGCTGCGTGCCTACGAAACCGACCGTGCGGTGTACGAGGTGTTGTACGAGGCCCGGCACCGCCCCAACTGGCTACCCGTACCCATGGCGGCGATCGAGCGACTCGCCGTCCGAGGAGGCTGACCCATGGTTCTGCGCGACATTTCCCTGCCCGGGTCGGCCGGACCTCGCTCGCCCGTGGCAGCCGCGCTCGATCCCTCCGACCGCGGGCGCCTGCTGGCGGGCGCGCACCACGACCCGCACGCCCTGCTGGGCGCGCACCCGGTGCCGGGCGGGATCGTCTTCCGGGCGCTGCGCCCGTTCGCCCGCTCGGTGGCCGTCGTGGTGGACGGCGAACGCGTCCCGCTCGAGTCGGAGGGCGACGGCCTCTTCTCGGCCGTGCTGCCGCTCGACGCGGTTCCCGCGTACACGCTGCTGGTGGCGTACGACGACGATGAGCGGGAAGTGCACGACCCGTATCGTTTCCTGCCCGCTCTGGGCGATCTGGATCTGCATCTGATCCGGGAGGGACGGCACGAGCAGTTGTGGAAGGCGCTCGGTGCGCAGCCGATGACCCACCAGGGCGTGACCGGCACCCGCTTCGCGGTGTGGGCGCCGAACGCCCGAGGGGTGCGCCTCGCCGCGGACTTCACGTACTGGGACGGGACCGCCTTCCCGATGCGCTCCCTCGGCGCGTCGGGGGTGTGGGAGCTGTTCCTGCCCGGGATCGGCGAGGGCACGCGGTACAAGTTCGAGATCACCTCCCGCCACGGCCACCGCTTCCTCAAGGCCGACCCGATGGCGCGGCGCACGGAGGCCCCGCCGAACACCGCGTCGGTCGTGCACGCCTCGCACCACGAGTGGGGCGACGCGGAGTGGATGGCGCACCGGGGTGACGTGCCCGTCCACGAGGCGCCGTTCTCCGTGTACGAGGTCCATCTCCCGTCCTGGCGTCCGGGGCTGACGTATCGCCGGCTCGCCGAGGAGCTCCCGGCGTACGTCAAGGACCTGGGCTTCACGCATGTCGAGCTCATGCCGATCGCCGAGCACCCCTTCGGGGGTTCGTGGGGTTACCAGGTCACCGGGTTCTACGCGCCGACCGCCCGGCTCGGCACGCCCGACGACTTCAAGTACCTGGTGGACTCGCTGCACCGGGCCGGGATCGGCGTGATCATGGACTGGGTGCCCGCGCACTTCCCGAAGGACGACTGGGCGCTGGCGCGGTTCGACGGGGATCCGCTGTACGAACCCGGGAACTCCCAGCGGGCCGAGCACCCGGACTGGGGGACGTTCGAGTTCGACTTCGGCCGTACCGAGGTGCGCAACTTCCTGGTCGCCAACGCCACGTACTGGTGCGAGGAGTTCCACATCGACGGCCTGCGGGTCGACGCGGTCGCCTCGATGCTGTACCTCGACTACTCGCGGGAATCCGGGCAGTGGACGCCGAACGTGTACGGCGGCCGGGAGGACCTGGACGCGATGGCGTTCCTCCAGGAGATGAACGCGACGGTCTACCGGAGGAATCCGGGTGTGGTGACGATCGCGGAGGAGTCGACGGCCTGGGGCGGGGTGACCCGGCCGACCGACAGCGGCGGTCTGGGGTTCGGGCTGAAGTGGAACATGGGCTGGATGCACGACTCGCTGGAGTACATCGGCAAGGAGCCGGTGCATCGCAAGTACCACCACCACGAGATGACCTTCTCGATGATCTACGCCTACAGCGAGAACTACGTCCTGCCCATCTCCCACGACGAGGTCGTCCACGGCAAGCAGGCGCTGGTGTCGAAGATGCCGGGCGACTGGTGGCAGCGGCGTGCCAACCATCGCGCCTATCTCGGGTTCATGTGGGCCCACCCCGGCAAGCAACTCCTGTTCATGGGCCAGGAGTTCGCGCAGGGGGCCGAGTGGTCGGAGGCCCACGGCCCCGAGTGGTGGCTGCTCGACCCCGGCTATGGCGCCGAGGCCGACCACCGGGGCGTACAGGACCTGGTCCGCGACCTCAACAGCCTGTACCGCGCGACGCCGGCCCTGTGGCAGCGGGACACCGACCCCGGCGGCTTCCGCTGGGTGCTGTGCGACGCGGCCGACGACAACGTGCTGGCCTTCCTGAGGTACGACGCAGTCGGCACGCCCCTCCTGGCGGTCAGCAACTTCTCCCCCGTCGTCCGCCACGACTACCGCCTCGGCGTCCCCGAGGAGGTCCCCGTCTGGTGCGAGGCCCTCAACACCGACGCCGCCCGCTACGGCGGCGGCGACGTCGTCCATCTCGACGCGATCAAGCCGGAGAACGGGGAGATCACCCTCACGCTGCCGCCGCTCGCCACGGTCTGGTTGACGCCGTCGTCAGTGTGAAGAAGGCCCGACGGGGCAGTCGGGTGCGTACCACCTGCCAGAGAAAGGCTGCATGCCGTGCGCACCGTCGGAGTGGAGGAGGAACTCCTCCTGGTCGACCCGGAGACGGGAGAACCGCGAGCCCTGTCCGCCGCGGTTCTCGCCCGCGCCACGCGGGAGACGGCCGAACCGGACGTCTTCGAGAAGGAACTGCACAACCAGATGCTGGAGTTCGCCACGCATCCGCAGTCGGGCATGGACGAGCTCGCCGAGGAGATCGTCCGCATACGCGGGGAGGCGGCCCGGCACGCCGGGGAGATCGGCTGCACGGTGGCGGCCCTGGCCACCTCCCCGCTGCCGGTGCGCCCCTCCATCAGCATGAACCGGCGCTACCAGTGGATGGCGGAGCACTACGGCATCGCCACCCGCGAGCAACTGGTGTGCGGCTGCCATGTGCATGTGTCCGTCGAGTCCGACGAGGAGGGCGTCGCGGTCGTCGACCGGGTGCGGCCGTGGCTGTCGGTGCTGTCCGCGCTGAGCGCCAACTCGCCGTTCTGGCAGGGGAAGGAGACGGGGTACGACAGCTATCGCAGCCGGGTGTGGCAGCGCTGGCCCTCGGCCGGTCCGACCGAGCTGTTCGGGTCGGCGGAGCGTTACCACCAGCGGGTCGCGGACATGGTGGCCACGGGCACGATCCTCGACGAGGGCATGGTCTACTTCGACGCCCGGCTGTCCGCGCGCTATCCGACCGTGGAGATCCGGGTCGCGGACGTCTGTCTGCACGCGGAGACCGCCGTGCTCGTCGCCACGCTGGTGCGCGGACTCGTCGAGACCGCCGCGCGGGAGTGGAAGGCGGGCGAGGAGCCGGTGGACCACAGTGTGAGCCTGCTCAGGCTGGCCGACTGGCAGGCCGCCCGCTCGGGGCTGACCGGGGACCTGCTGCACCCGGCGACCATGCGGCCCGCGCCCGCCGAGACGGTGGTACGGGCGCTGCTGGACCACGTCGAGGACGCGCTGGCGGACAGCGGGGACCTGGAGCGGGCCCGCACGTCCTGCGCCGAGCTGCTGCGCAACGGCAACGGGGCGCGGATCCAGCGTGAGGTGTGGGAGCGTACGGGCAGCCTGCGCTCCGTCGTGACCGCCTGCGTCGAGCACACCCAGAGCTGATTCCCCCGTGGGCCCTCCTGCCGGGGCCCGTCCGCGGACCAGGGCCCGGACGATCTCTAGAGCAGGAGGACCAGGGCGTACGCCAGGAAGAAGGCCGCGATCAGCACGGCGAGGACGATGATCAGGGCGAGCGGGCCCTTGGCCCAGCCCTTGGTGGGATTGTGCGTCTCCCGGGGTCCGGCCTCGGGCATGCTGCTCTCCGCGGGCGGGGTCTCGCCCGGGGGAACACCGCCGCCCGGTTCCAGCCCGGTGCTGCGTTCCGGTTCGGGATCGGGGTTGATGTGGGTCATGCCCTCCGAGTCCCCCCGACCCGCCGAGATCATCAACGCGGATTACTTATCCGTTCGTGGCCACAACCGGTCTCACCTGGGCTACATTCGACCACCGTCGATAACAGTCCTCATCGGCGGAGTCACACCCCGTACATGTCAGGAGCAGCGCATGCGCCACGTCGCCCTCGCTCCCCCAGCCACTTCGCCCCTGACCGGTGGGCTCGCCGACAGCGTCTTCGAGGCGGCCGCCCGTACCCCTGCTCTCCCTGTGCTCGCCCGCCGTTCCGCGGGCTCCGACGGGTGGGAGGAGGTGACGGCCGCCGAGCTGCGCGACGAGGTGGTCGATCTGGCCAAGGGCCTGATCGCGTCGGGGATCTCGCCGGGGCACCGGGTGGCGATCATGGCCCGGACCCGTTACGAGTGGTCGGTCCTCAGCTACGCGCTCTGGGCGGTCGGCGCCGAGGTGGTACCGGTCTATCCGACGTCCTCGCGCGAGCAGGTCGAGTGGATCCTGCGGGACTCGGGCTGTGTGGGAGTCGTCGTCGAGGACGAGCAGAGCGTCATGACGGTGGGCTCGGTGTGCGCCGGCCTGACCGCGCTGCGCCATGTGTGGCAGTTGGACGCCGGCGCGCTCGAGGACCTCGCCCGGCACGGTGAGCCGATCCCGGTGACCACGGTGGACTCGCTGCGCCGCATCGTGCTGCCGGACTCCACCGCGGTGATCGCCTACACCTCCGGCACCTCGGGCCGCCCCCTGGGCTGTGCGCTGAGCCACCGAAGCCTGGCCGCTCCCTGCGACACCCTGCTGGCCGGCTGGGGGCACACGGCGGCGCCCCCGGGACAGCAGCCGTCCGTCCTCGCCTTCCTGCCGTTCTCCCATGTGTACGGTCTGATGATCCAGGGCCTGTGCATCCGCGGCGGCATCCTCATGGGCCATGAGCCCGAGCTGAGCGCGACCGCGCTCACGGAGGCCCTGCGCACCTTCCGGCCGACGTATCTGTACGCGGTGCCGTCGGTGTTCGAGAAGATCTACAAGAACTTCCTGCGGGCGGCGCAGGAGGCGGGCCGGGGCGCGGTGTTCGAGCGGGCGGCGGAGACGGCCCGTGACTTCGCGGCGGCCGTCGAACGGCAGCGGCTCGGCCGGGGCTCGGGGCCCGGTTTCGACCTGCGGCTCCAGCACGCCCTGTTCGAGCGCACGGTCTACCGCAGACTGCGCGCGGCGCTGGGCGGCCGGGTGCACCGCGCCACCTCGGGCGGCTCACCGCTCCACCGCGACCTGTCCCTCTTCTACGAGGGCATCGGCATCTACGTCCACGACGGCTACGGTCTGACGGAGACCAGCGGCGGGATCACCATGCAGCCGCTGGGCCGGGAGAAGTCGGGCACCGTCGGCCAGGCGCTGCCGGGCACGGAGATCCGGGTGGCGGACGACGGGGAGATCCTGGTGCGCGGCCCGTCGGTGTTCCAGGGCTACGTCAACGACGACGCCGCCACGCGGGCCGCGTTGCGGGGCGGCTGGCTGGCCACCGGGGACCTGGGGTCTCTGGACTCCGACGGCTTTCTCACGATCACCGGCCGCAAGAAGGACGTCATCATCACCAGCAGCGGCAAGAGCGTGGCGCCGATGGCCCTGGAGCAGCGGCTGCGCATGCATCCGCTGGTCCACCAGGCGGTGGTCGTGGGCGACAACCGGCCCTGTGTGGGCGCGCTGATCACCCTGGACCCGGACTTCCTGGCGCACTGGCGCGGAGGGCTGGCCATCCAGGGCGACACGCCGAGCCGGGAGGCGCGGGAGGAGAACGCGCTGCGGGACGAGATCGGGCGGGCGGTGGCCGCGGCCAACAGCTCCGTGTCCCGCTCGGAGTCCATCCGCTGCTTCCGGATCCTGCCCGAGCCGTTCGACCAGTCCAACGGGCTGCTGACCCCGTCGATGAAGCTGCGCCGCGACTCGATCGTCCGGCACTACGCGGCGGAGATCGACGCCATGTACCAGGCGCGGGCGCGTCTGCCCCGGCAGAGCGCCCATGAGGAGGTGCTGAGCTGGGACGACGCGGACGATGTGTTCCGTTGAGCGATACCGCCCGATCACTTTGCGCGACCGGGTGGCCGCCCGGCGTATCGCGTCCCTCCTGGCGTGTGCCGGACGCGTAGGCTGCGCGGCCCCGGGAACCCTGAAGAGTGGCGACGCGAGAGTAGCCGCACGAGAAAGGACGACGGCCCCGGCCGCGAGGGGGCCGCACTGACGACATGGCAACCGAGCCCCGTGGTAACGACTCACTGGCCTCCTGGGCGATCCCGAGCCGCACCGCCCGTTTCGCGGGCGAACCGCAGGACGTGACGGGTGCGCGCCTGGCCGCGGAGGAGTTCCTTCGCGACCTCTCACGGGCGTCCCCGCCCTCGGAGCCGGAGTACTGGCACGACATCGTGCTGATCGTCACGGAACTGGCCTCCAACGCGGTCCAGTACGCGCCGGGCCCGTTCACGCTGCACCTGCGCCCCACGTTCGACGGGGTGCACGTCACGCTGCACGACACCAATCCCACCCCGCCGGCTCCCCGTCCGTTCCGTCCCAACAGCGGGGGCGGCGGCATAGGCTGGCATCTGGTCCACACGTTGTGCAGTCAGGTCAGCGTCGTGCCGGACGCGGACGGCAAGGACGTGCACGTCTTCCTTCCGTGGTGAGCGTCATCCGTACGGGCCGTCGGCACTGCGCGCGGGTACGGCGGTCCGGACGGGTACGAACGCGCTGATCGTCTTGCCGCCCGACGCCCGTGTATCGATGGAGATGTCCCGGGCCAGCCGGATGATCAGCGGCCAGCCGTAGCCGTGGTGGCCCCCGGGAGGGGCGCCGGAGCCGTAGGCCGCGGAGGGGACGACGTCGCTGTGGTCGTGCACGGTCAGGCGGATCCCGTCGTGCAGCGGCACGGCCTCGAATCCGGCCAGGCCGCCGCCGTGCCGGATGGCGTTGGTGACCATCTCCGAGACGACCAGCAGGAGGTCGATGACGTCCTCCTCGCGCGCCGGTTGGAGCGAAGGGTTCCAGCGGGCGTCCACCATCGCGCGCGCGTACGCCCGTGCGGACGCGGCGGTCGTCACCGGGGCGACCGCCGGTCCCGAGGGCGCGAGTTCCTCTCCTCTCACGACTGGATCCGGCTGGTCAGGCCGTCGTGGTTCCGCGCGGGGTCAGCCGGTGGTAGTGCTCGCCGACGGCCGCGAGATACGCGGGGTCCCTGGTCTCGCTGTCGGTCCGGAAGCGGGGAGCCTCCTTGACCTCGTCCCCGGTGCAGGCCAGGGATATCCTGCGGCCCGCCTCGTCGACGGCCGTGACGACGCCGACCGGGACGACGGCGCTCCTGCCGAACAGCCAGACGCCCGTGTCGACGACCAGGTGCCGCATCCCGTGGTGACCTGCCTCACGTTCGACGTGCCCCAGGGTGCCGTCGGCCGCCACCACGCTGTACCCCGTCAGGTCCTGCCCGTCGACGTGCCCGCTGTCCGGCGCGTAGGACCAGATTCTGTCGATGGTCACGCTGCTCCCTTCTCACGTTCCACAGCACCAGATACCCTCCCGCCGCGGCCGCATTCGGGACGGGCGGGGCCGTTCCGGCCCGTTGCCCGAAGCGGCACGAGTTGTCCGAAACGGCATGAGGGAACGGGCTGCACTCCTCGGGTCGTGGTGCATGGGCGTCGGGTTCGTGGGTATCCGCTGGGCGCGGTGCGAGGGGGAGCGACACGGGGCGGGCCGGCCGGACGCCCGCCGTCGTCCGTGCTCGCGTCGCACCGCAGTCGCCCGCCGGGGTAGGAAGCCCGGACCGTCAGTCTTCGGAGGTACTCGTGTCCATCGCCCAGAACCCGCTGTCCGTGGAGGTCACCCTGCCCCGCGAGGACGTGGCCCTGGTCACGGTCGAGGGCCATCTGGATCTCGACACCGCGACCGAGTTCCAGGCCCATCTGGCGAACCAGCTCCATCACGGCCGGCAGCACTTCGTCCTGGACCTCTCGGCGGTGCCCTTCATGGACTCGTCCGGGATGAACATCATCCTGCGGGTGTACCAGGAGGCCCGGGACCTGCCGGGCAGCGTGCACGTCGTCAATCCGACACCCGCGGTGCGCCGGATCCTGGACCTCACCGGGGTCAGCCTCACGGTTCCGGTGTCCGAGAAGGTGGACGACGCCCTGACGCTGATCGACCGTCAGGAGGCGGCGCCGCAGGACCGGACCCGCTGACGGCCTGCGCCGCGCACGACGCGAATCCGCAGGTGTGCGGCCGACGACCGCCGGATAGTTGCCGTTTGACAACTGTACGCGCGAGGCAACAGAGTGAGCGGGGCGGTCGGACCGGAGGGACGGGTTCACCGAAGACGCGTTGCCCCTCCGGGCACTTGTCGCGGCGGTCGCCGCACGAGCGGGTTGCCGGGCCGGAGCGGGGTGTCGTTCGAGTGCACCGTAATCAGGGTGGTCGCCCGGCAAGGGTCACCCCGCCCTCCCGTCATCCGCGTCGGGAGCGCGGTGGCAGGACGCAGACGAGGAGTGAAGCAGTGCCGGAGCACGAAGCGGCCGCATCGTACGGAACACCGACGGACGAGGTCGGGGCCTTCCTGAGCCGCCGCCGCGAGCAGATCGCCCAACGCTGGGCCGACGAACCCCTCTTCCGCACCGTGTTCACCGTCTCCCGCGACGAGGCGGTGGAAGCGGGCCGGAGCGTGGTCGACGCTCTCGCCCAAGTCGCCGGCTCCGGCCGGGTGGAGGACTCCGACAGCGCCGGATTCACCGTGGTACGTGAGCAGTTGGCGCGCATGACCGCCGCCCGCTCCCGTTCCGGAATGAGCACCGCGCAGGTGTCCGGCGAGGTGGACGCTCTGCGGACGCCCGTCGTGAAGCTGCTCGTCGCCGACCTGCCGGACGCGCCGCCGGAGCATCTCCTGGAGTGCGCCACGACGTTGACCGTGCTCATGGGCACGCTGCGGCTGGTGGTCATGGAGACCGCGCTGACGGAGGTTCAGGCCCTCATCGACCGGCAGCAGATGCAACTTCTGGAGGTCGCCACGCCCGTCATCCGGCTCTGGGACGGCATCGTCGCCGTTCCGCTCATCGGCACGCTCGACAGCGCCCGCAGCCAGGTGGTGATGGAGACGCTGCTGCAGGCGGTCGTCGACCAGCAGGCCCGGTACGCGATCCTGGACATCACCGGTGTGCCGACGGTCGACTCGCTGGTCGCGCAGCACCTGATGAAGACGGTCGCCGCCGTGCGGCTGATGGGCGCGGAGTGTGTGGTCTCGGGCATCCGGCCCGCGATCGCCCAGACCATCGTGCACCTCGGCCTGGACCTGGGCACCGTGATCACCCGGTCCGGCCTCGCCGACGCCCTGGCGTACGCCCTGCACGGGCTGGGCGCCGGCATCGTGCAGGCGACGCCCGGCGGTGCGGATCAGCGGTGAACGACGACTACTCCCGCACCGGCGCGGCACCCGTGCCGGTCCTCAGGCTGGGCGACGTCCTGCTGGTCACGCTGCAGGGGGATCTGCACGACGGCACGGCGGAGCAGCTCCAGCAGGACATCGTGGAGGCCATCGCCCGCAGCCGGGTGACCGGCGTCGTCATCGACATCTCGGGGGTGGAGATCGTCGACTCCTTCCTCGGGCGCGTCCTGGCCGAGATCGCGGCCAACGCCCGGCTGCTCGCCGCGCAGACCGTCGTGTCCGGCATGCGGCCGGCGGTCGCGATCACACTGGTGGAGCTGGGGCTGTCGCTGCCGGGGCTGCGGACCGCGCTGAACACCGAGGCGGCCCTGGAACTCCTCGGACGGCCGGACGCGGCGGACCCGCGCCGGGAGCCGCGGTGAGCGGGACGGCCGCGGGCGTCGAGGCCCGCCTGCCGATCCGCTCCGACATGGACCTGGTGTGGGTACGGCAGCATGTGCGGCAGTCCGCCGCCGCGCTCGGCTTCAGCCTGGTCGAGCAGACGAAGCTGGTCACCGCGGCCAGCGAACTGGCCCGCAACACGCTGGTGTACGGCGGGGGCGGGGAGGTGGAGACCGTGCGCGTCGCCGACGGGCGCGCCCAGGGGCTGCGGCTGACGTTCACGGACGACGGGCCGGGCATCGCCGACCTGGAGCAGGCGCTGAGCGACGGCTACACCTCCGGCGACGGGCTGGGGATGGGCCTGGGCGGGGCGCGGCGGCTGGTGCACGAGTTCGCCATCGACAGCACGCCCGGAGCGGGCACGACGGTCACGGTGACCTCATGGGCGACCCGGCCTCCCCGGCCGCGCGAGGAGTCCTGATGCCGCGCGTGTGGGACGTCCCGGTGCACGACCCGACGCGGGTGCGCGACGCGCGGGTGGCCGCGGAGGAGGCTGCGGCGCTCGTGGGCCTCGACGACTCGCGTACGGCGGCCGCGGCGCTGGTGGCGACGGAGCTGGCCACCAACCTCCTCAAGCACGCCCGCGGTGGCCAGGTCCTCGTGGACACGGTGGCGCCGCCCAGCGGGCGGGGCGGACTGGTCGTACAGATCGCCGCCGTCGACCACGGGCCGGGCATGGCCGACGTCGCGGCGGCGCTCGGCGACGGGTTCTCGACGACGGGCTCGCTGGGGGCCGGGCTGGGGACCTGCCGGCGGGTGGCCGACGACTTCGATCTGCACAGCGTCCTGGGGCGGGGCACGGTCGCGCTGGCCCGTGTCGGCGCCGCCGCGGGGACGTCCGCCGCGGAGCGGGTGCCCGCGCGGGCCGGCGGGGTGAACATCCCCTTCGCCGGCGCCGACTGCTCCGGGGACGCCTGGACCTGGGTGTACGCCGACGACCGGCTGACGCTGATGCTGGCGGACGGGCTGGGCCATGGTCCGGAGGCGGCCCGGGCCTCGACCGCGGCGGTCGAGGAGCTGCACCGCTCGGCCCGCCTCGCGCCCGCCGAGACGCTGCGCCGCCTCCACGACGCGCTGCGCGGCACCCGGGGCGCGGCCGTGGGGCTGGCCCAGCTCGACGTGTGGGCCGGGCGGCTGCGGTTCGCCGGGATCGGGAACGTGGGGGCGCGGCTGCGGGAGGGCGGCTCCTGGCGTCATCTGCTCTCGCGGCCCGGCATCGTCGGCGTGCACCGCCCGGCGACGCTGCCCGAGACAGAGGTGCCCTGGGGAGCGGACCGGCTGCTGATCCTGCACAGCGACGGTCTGCCGAGCCGGTGGGTGCCGCCCTCCGACGCCCGCCTGTTGGCGGCCGACCCGGCCGTCACCGCCGCGGTGACCGTGCGCGACGCCAGCAGCTCCGCGCGCCCGGTGCGTGACGACACCGCCGTGGCCGTCCTGTCCCCGACCCCGCCGGACCGCCCATGATGCGTACCTGGCAGATCAGCACCGTCACCGACGCGGCGCGTGCCCGGATCGCGACCGCGCGGCTCGCCGCCGCGTTCGGCGTCACGCCGGTGGAGCGGGCGCGGCTGGCGGCCGCGCTCAGCGGTCGGCTGCGCCAGTGTCTGACCAAGGGCGGCACCTGGCAGCTCGCCCTGGAGACCACCGGAGGCCGCCTGCACGTCGAGGTCGCCCCCTCCCCCGCCGCCGGTGAGCCGCCGTGGCACGTCACCGTGGACTGCCCCGAGCCGGCGGCCGCCGCCGTCTCCACCGGGGTGACCGACGATCCCGGGGCCCTGGCGGAGGCCCTGCTGGGCGCCGACGAGGACACCGCGGTCGTGCTGGACAGGCTCGCCGAGCAGGAGGAGCTGGTCGCCTTCCACCGGGAGGAGCTGCACCAGACCAACCAGGGCGTCCTGGTGCTGCACGCCGAGCTGGACGCGGCCGGGCGGGCCCAGCGCGAGGCGTTCGCGGCGGAGCGCGCGGCCCGGCAGGAGGCGGAGAGCGCCCGGCGCCGGCTGACGTTCCTGGCCGACGCCAGTGCGGTGCTGACGGCCTCCCTCAACCACGAGGAGATCGTGCGCCGGCTGCCCGAGCTGCTGGTGCCCGAGTACGCCCGCACGGTCGACGTCTGGCTCTTCGACGCCGAGGACGACCGGCACCCGCCGACCACGCAGCCGGCGGCCGCCGTGGTCGCCGCGCGCACCGGACGGCCCCAGTACGCGGGCGACCATCCCGGCGGCCTGCCGGGGGTGGACGACCAGCCGCCGTCGGCGCTGCATCCCACCCGGCCGCTGCTGTGCGTCCCGCTGCCGACGCGGCGCGCGCCGCTGGGTGTGCTGACGCTGACGCCGCCGGGCGAGCGCTGGGACCCGGACGACGCCGTCATGCTGATCGAGCTGACCCGGCGGGCCAGCATCGCGATCGACAACGCGCGGCGTTTCGAGCACAACCGGGACATCGCCAAGACGCTCCAGCGCGCCCTGCTGACCGACCTGCCGACGACTCCGGGGCTGCGGCTGGCGGCCCGCTATCTGCCGGCGACGTACGGGCTGAACATCGGCGGCGACTGGTACGACGCCTTCCGCCAGCCCGACGGCAGCCTGATCACCGTCATCGGCGACGTGACCGGGCACGGGCTGCACGCGGCGGTGATGATGAGCCAGCTGCGGACCGCGCTGCGGGCGTACGCGGTGGACGGCGGCAGTCCGGGCGTGCTGCTGACGCGGCTGCACACCTTCCTGCACCACCTCCAGCCCGATCTGTACGCGACGGCCGTCATCGCCCGCTTCCAGCCCGGTGAGCCGGTGCTGACGTGGGCGGCCGCCGGGCATCCGCCGCCCGTGCTGCGCGAGCCCGACGGGCGGGTGCGGACGCTGGACGCCAAGCCGGGGGCGATGCTGGGCATCCCGCTGCGGCAGGAGATCGTCGACCACACGGTCCCGCTGGTGCCGGGTTCGACGCTGGCGCTGTACACGGACGGGCTGGTCGAGCGACGCGCCCAGGGCATAGACCCGGGCATCGAGCGGCTCGCGGCGGCGCTCGGCGGGTTCCGCACCGAGGAGCTGGACACGGACCTGGACGGCTCGGCGGAGCGCATCCTGGACCCGATGCTGAGCGACTCCGAGCGAGACGACGACGTGTGTCTGCTGCTGTGTCACATCGACAGCCACCCGGTGCCGGGGCCCTGAGGGACGGTCAGTCGTCCGACCGCGCGATGTGCGCCGCCTGCTCGTAGGCGCACAGACCGTGCTCCAGGGCGGTGCGCTGCGCCGTGGACATGCCCTCGAACACGGCCGCCAGCCGTCGTACGCGCCGCTCGGTGACGTCGGCGAGGACGCGCCGGCCGTAGGGGGTCAGGACGAGTTGCACCTCGCGCCGGTTGCGCGGCGGCACGGTCCGCTCCAGCAGTCCGGCCGCCTCCAGCCGGTCGCACAGCCGGCTCGCGGTGGGCAGGCCGACGCCGAGGTGCTCGGCCAGGGCGGTCAGATTGAGCTCCGGGCGGCGCCGGACCGTCCTCAGGGCGAGCAACTGCCGGGCGGGCAGCCGTGGCGTGGTCTCCTCGGCCGCCGCGAGCCAGCCGGCCACCAGGCTCTCCACCGCGTCGGCGACCCGCCGGGCCATCGCCTCCCGGCTCTCCCGCCGGCCGTCGTCGGAGCCCTCCGCTCGCCCCACGTCACGACCCTCCGGCCACCGCACTCGTCATGTTCGTCGGCCTACCCGGAGGTCCGGGGCGTACACGAGCCGTTCGCCGGGTACGACGGGGACCTCAGGAGAAACGTTCGTCTGCATGCGCCGTCCGGCTGGCGGAACCACTTCGGTCGCGGTGGGATCGGTGGGACGGACCAGGTGCGAAGGAGCCCTCGGGCGGGCACGCGCATGACGTCGAGGCAGACCGCCTGGAGCCGCAGAAAGGGATGGACATCGTGACACGACCCAGGATCCTGGTGGTGGGCGCGGGTTTCGCGGGAGTGGGGTGCGTTCGGCGTCTGGAACGCAAACTCGCCCCCGACGAGGCCGACGTCACCCTGGTGACACCGTTCAGCTACCAGCTCTATCTGCCGCTGCTGCCACAGGTCGCCTCCGGCGTTCTGACGCCCCAGTCGATCGCTCTGTCGTTGCGCCGCAGCAAGAAGTACCGCACCCGGATCATCCCCGGCGGCGCGATCGGCGTGGACCTCAGGTCGAAGGTCTGCGTGATCCGCACCATCACCGACCAGATCGTCAACGAGCCGTACGACTACATCGTGCTGGCTCCCGGCAGCATCACACGGACCTTCGACATCCCGGGGCTGACCGAGCACGCCTTCGGGATGAAGACGCTCGCGGAGGCCGCCTACATCCGCGATCACGTCATCACCCAGCTCGACCTCGCCGACGCCAGCCAGGACCCCGCCGAGCGGGCCTCCCGGCTGCAGTTCGTGGTCGTCGGCGGCGGCTACGCGGGCACCGAGACCGCCGCCTGTCTGCAACTGCTCACGCACAACGCGGTCAAGCGCTACCCCCGGCTGGACCCGGGGCTGATCAAGTGGCACCTGATCGACATCGCGCCGAAGCTGATGCCGGAGCTCGGCGACAAGCTCGGGCGCAGCGCGCAGGAGGTGCTGCGCAGGCGCGGGATCGAGATCTCGCTGGGCGTCTCCATCGCCAAGGCCGGGCCGGAGGAGGTCACCTTCACGGACGGGCGGGTCATCCCGACCCACACGCTGATCTGGACCGCGGGCGTCGTCGCGAGCCCGCTGATGGCCACCCTCGGCGCGGAGACGGTCCGCGGGCGCCTGGCCGTCACCTCGGAGATGTGCCTGCCGGGCCACGACGGGGTGTTCGCGCTCGGGGACGCGGCCGCGGTGCCCGACGAGGCCAAGGGCGAGGAAGGGGCGGTCTGCCCGCCGACGGCGCAGCACGCGATGCGGCAGGGCAAGGCCGTCGCCGACAACGTGCTGGCCACGCTGCGGGGTCAGCCGATGAAGCCGTACGTGCACAAGGACCTCGGGCTGGTCGTCGATCTCGGCGGCACCGACGCCGTCTCCAAGCCGCTCGGCGTCGAGCTGCGGGGGCTGCCCGCGCAGGCCGTGGCGCGCGGCTACCACTGGTCGGCGCTGCGCACCAACGTGGCGAAGGCGCGGGTGCTGACGAACTGGACGCTGAACGCGCTGGCGGGCGACGATTTCGTCCGCACCGGCTTCCAGTCGCGCCGGCCCGCCAAGCTGAAGGACTTCGAGTACACCGACAGTTATCTGACCCCGGAGCAGGTGCGGGCACAGGTGGAGGGCGGCGCGGGCACGGATTCCGAAGCCGGGTGAGGCGGGGCGGAGACAGGCGGGAGAGGGTACGGCGGCGTGAAGGCGGCGGCACGGTCGTTCTGGGCGGGAATGCGGGACCGGGTCGCGGCGTCGGATCCGGGGCTGCTGCGGCTGACGGCCGGGCTGCGGACGGTGGGCGCGCTCGCCCTGACGCTGGCCGTCCTCTCCCTGCTGGGCGCGGCCGTGACGCACCTGGTCGCGGGGGCCATCGCGGCGATGGTCGCCACCTTCGCCATCCGGGAGAAACAGCGCGACCGGCAGGCGGTCACCCTCGCACTGGGTCTGCCGGTGGCGCTGGCCTCGCTGTCGCTGGCGGCGCTGCTCAGCTCCCGGCTGATCGCCGGTGACGTCGTCTTCGTCGTCCTCATCTTCTGCGCGGTCTACGGCCGCCGGTTCGGCGACCGGGGCACCGCGTTCGGCCTGATCGGTTTCCAGGTCTACTTCATGGCCCTGTTCGTGGGCGCGACCGCGGCGACGCTGCCCGGGTTCTGCGGGGCGGTCGCCGTCGCGTTCGGGTGCAGCGCGGTGGCGCGCTTCGTGCTGGTGCCGCAGACCCCGGCGGGGGTCTTCGAGCGGCTGCGGCAGGCGTTCCGGGCGCGGCTCGCGCGGTTGCTCGACGCCCAGCTCGTGCTGTTCGACGCCGGCCCGGACGAGGTGGAGAGGGCGCTGGCCCATGTGCGGGAGGGCACCGCCCGGCTGCACGAGACGGCCATGCTGATCCAGAGCCGGCTGGAGGAGGGCACCCCGGACGAGGCGACGGCGCGGCTGGTGCAGCGCCGGATCGCCGACGCGGAGATCGCCGCCGAGCGGCTGGGCCTGCTGCTGCTCACGGCGCGCAGCGCGCGGCGGGCGGACACGCTGACCCTGCACCTGCCCGGCGCACCGGTTCCGGAGGCCGGCCGGCTGCCGGTGCGGGAGGAGGCGACCGACGTCCTGCGCCGCGACCTGCGGGCGCTGCGTCTGCTCGTACGGCATCCCGTCGCCGACGGCACCGGGCTGGCGCAGGTCCGCAACCGGCTCCTCGGGTACCGCGAGGAGGAGAACCTGCCCGGTGCTTCACCGGCCGTGCAGGACGTCTTCCGGGGCGTCGGTGAGGCGGCCCGTGCGGTGCTGGGGCTGCGGGTCGCGCTCGACGGTCCGCAGGACGAGTCCGACGACAGCCCCGAGACGGCCCGCTCCCGCGAGGAGCTGGACGCGGAGGACGCGGCCATCGCGGGGAACGAGACGGAGGCTCAGGAGGCCACGGGCCTGCGCCGGCCCACGACCCGGGCGGCCGTGCAGGTCGCCGTCGGGTCGACGCTGGCGATCGCCGGCGGCGAGCTGCTCTCCACGCACCGCTGGTACTGGGCGGTGCTGACCTGCTGGATCGTGTTCATCAACACCGCGTCCACCGGCGAGATCATGGTCAAGGGCTACGGGCGGCTGCTGGGGACCGTGCTCGGGGTGGTCGCGGGCATCGGGCTCGCGGGACTGGTGGGCCACCACACCTGGACGGCGTTCGCGGTGGTGCTGCTGTGCGTGTTCGCCATGTTCTACACGGCGCCGCTGTCGCACACGCTGATGTCGTTCTTCGTCACCGCGGCGCTGGGGGTGTTGTACACGCTGCTGAACACCTACAGCCCGTCGGTGCTCGTGCTGCGGGTGGAGGAGACGGCCCTGGGGGTGGCCTGCGGGGTCGTGGCGGCGGCGCTGGTGCTGCCGGTGCAGACGGACCGGCGTACGAACGAGCTGCTGACGGCGGTCCTGGACCGGCTGACCGATGTCACCGAGGGAGCCGTGGACCAGCTCAGCGGTGGGCCCCCGGCCGATCTGCTGGACCGGGCGCGGGACCTGGACCAGGCGCTGGCCGATCTGCGGGCGGCCACGCAGCCGCTGACCCATCCGGTCACGCCACTGCGGACCCGGCGGGACACCGCCCGTTACGTGGTCGCGCTGCTGGAGACCTGCGCCTACCACGCGCGCTCGCTGGCGGCCACGGCCGAACTGCTGCCGACCCATCCGTCGATCGCGGCGGATCCGCGGCTGCGCGGGGCCGGGCAGCGCATCCTGCACAACATCGGCGCGATCGCCGGGCACGTCGCGGACGAGCGCAGCGCCGCCGAGGTGCGGACCGGGGCGAGCATCGCCTCGCTGCTGAAGCCCGGCACGCTCGGGGCGCCGCGCTACGACCGGGTCACCGACCGGGTGCTGCGGCATCTGCAACGCCTGGACGAGGCGGTGGTCGGTCTGGCCCGGCCGTTGCGGGTTCCGGTGGAGCAGCCGGGGAAGTGAGGCCGGCCCACGGGGTCAGAAGTCCGTGGGCAGACCGCTCGCGGCGGCGATGCCGCGCAGTTCCTCGGTGTCGCTCTGGCGCCGGCGGATACAGCCGGCGATCTCGGCGAGACGCGTCGGGTCGGAGGCGGTGACCGCGTCGGTGACGACCCGGACCGGGCCGGTTCCGTCGACGTGGATCTCCACCAGCTGGTTGTCCAGCCGACCCGTCACGGCCGTGGCGATGACCAGGGCGGCCTCGTCGCGGACCTCCTGGGGCAGGTCCTCGGTGTCCTGCGGATCCAGCGCGAAGTCGAGGCTCTCGGGTGGTTGTTCGTCGAGGGCGCGCAGGGCGGGCGCGACGACCTTGAGCAACATCTCGAAGTCCTCGCTGTCCATGCGGACGCGGAGGAGGTCGAGGTACATGTCCACGGGTCGTCCGTCCGGCGGGAACTCGGATTCGTTCATTTCCCCCGGGTTCCCCCGCAGGCGGATGTTCAGACCTTGCGCCAGCGGGCCATGGCGAACGAGAACAGCCCGAAGAGCACGAGCCCGGCCGCGACGCAGGCCAGCAGCCCCGGTCCGACGGGGGTGCCGGCGAAGGAACGGAGGGTGTCGTCGAGGCCCTTGGCCTTGTCCGGCTGGTAGTCGACCGCGGCCCGTACGGCGGAGGCGCCGGCGGCGGCGAACACCAGGCCGCGGGCCCCGCCGCCGCCCACGCCGGTGACGTCCACCAGACGGCGGACGCGGGGGGACATCTCCCCCAGCCGCATCTTGTCCCGGTAGGCGCGCATCACGGCGCGCCCGCCGATCCAGATGCCCACGACGACGACGGCGGCGCCCGCCGCGCCGACGACCCACTGGCCGGCGGGCACCTTCAGCAGGCGGGCCGTGACGTCCCGGGACTGCTCGTCGCTGGAGCCGCCCCCGCCGCCCGAGCCCGCGGCGAACGCGAGGACGGAGTAGGCCACGAAGGAGTAGAAGCCGCACCGGACGAGCGCCAGCAGCCGCTTCTTCGCCTTCCGGCCGTCGGGCCCCACCGAGCCGAAGACCACCTCCGACAGGCGCCACAGGGCCATGCCGACCAGGCCGATGCCGAGGGCCCACAGCAGGACGGAGCCGAAGGGCTTGGCGGAGAGTTCCGCCAGGGCGCCCTGGCGGTCGGCCTGCTGTCTCTTGTTCTCGCCGAAGGCGATCTGCAGGGCCAGCACCCCGACGAGCAGATAGATCACCCCCCGCGCGGTCAGCCCCGCCCTGGCGGCCCACCTGGTGCCCGACCCCCGCGCCGCCCGCTCGGCCTCGGCCTTGCCATTGCTCGCCAGGACACCAGCGTTCATCCTCGACCTCCCCGAAAAGTCCTGGAAATGCGGATGCCCCGGCTCGGCCTCGGCACACTCGGGCGAGCGGCGCTGCCTGACGTGGTGGTTCCCCCTGCACTGACGGACTCGGCGCCGTGAGGCGCCACCCCACCGGGCACGGGCCCGCGGGGCGCCGTGAGCCGAGCCGCATGCCCCCACCCCAGTGCACGCGGCCTCCGCGGAAGGGCGCGGTAGGTCCCCCCGGCCGGCTGCGCCGCGCATTCCCGAAACCGGCTCTCCCCCCGGCACACAGGCGCCACACACACGGGCGCCCCACCGCGGTGATCCTCCGCGATGGGGCGCCCGTGGGCCCGTTCAGGCGTACACGTGAGGTCCTTCATCGATGCACGGCCGCGTCCCCGCGTCGGCGTCCGCCGCTGCCGCCAGCCAGCGGTGGGCCACTTCGAGAGCGAGGGTGACGTCGCGCGTTCCGGTGGAGACGCACAGGGTGTAGGCGAGGTCCTGCGCCCGGGCGTTCGACTCGACGGATCCGGTCGCCGTCTCGGCCTCGTACTCGTCCATGAGGGCGCGCAGGACGGCGGGGTGCGGCATCAGCATCGGTGTGCTCCTTGTCCGTGACGAAGTCGGTGACGCGGGGGCGCCGACGGGCGCCGGTCGCGGGGTCAGCTCTGACCTCCCTGTCGGCCGAGGGCCTCTTCCCGCACCTGGGCGCAGCTGCGGCTGATGAGGCGGGAGACGTGCATCTGGGAGATGCCCAGGCGGTCGGCGATGCGGCTCTGGGTCATGTCCTCGAAGAAGCGCATGTAGAGGATGGCCCGCTCGCGTTCCGGCAGGCGCCGCAGGCTCTCCTTGGCGGACTCCCGGTCGACCACGATGTCGTACGAGGCGTCGGGGCCGCCGAGGGTGTCGGCGAGGCTGTAGCCGTCGTCGCCGGCGGGGAGCTCGGCGTCCAGCGACAGGGTGCTGAAGCTCTCCAAGGCCTCCAGTCCGGCGCCGACCTCTTCCTCGGTGAGTCCCGTGTGGGCGGCGATGTCGGCGACCGAGGGCTCCGGCGCACCCGGGTTCTGGGCGAGCTCACGGCGGGCGACGCGCACCTTGTTGCGGAGTTCCTGCACCCGGCGCGGCACGCGCAGCGCCCACATCCGGTCCCGGAAGTGCCGCTTGATCTCGCCGGTGATGGTGGGCACGGCATAGCTCTCGAAGGCGCCGCGGTCGGGGTCGAAGCGGTCGACGGCCTTCACCAGGCCGAGCGCCGCCACCTGGCGGAGGTCCTCGATCGCCTCGCCCCGGTCGCGGAACCGGCCGGCGATGCGGTGGGCCATGGGCAGCCAGGCGGTGACGATCTCGTCGCGCACGGCGTCCCGCTCGGGCCCCTCCTCCAGGGTGATCAGGCGGGCGAAGAGACGTGCGGTGTCGGGAGCGTCGTCGTGGGTCCGGCGCGACTGCGCGGTCGTGGGGGCAGGCGTGGCAGGACGGCTTGTCGACATGTCGATGAGCATGCGGAATCGCTCCTGAACGGTCGTTTCAGGGATTGGCCACGGGAGAGCTGCTGTCGGCCGGGGCGTACGGAGCGCCCCGGAGCAGCGATGCCGCTCCCGCTGGCGCGCCTCCGGTCCGAAGCACGAACCTCCGTCTGCCCTTCACCCGGAGGAACAAACTCCGCCCGCCGGAAAGGGGTTGGGGCGTTCCGGGCAGGCCGTCGCGGTCGGCCGGAACGACGCCATGACAGCCGTCCGGTGGATCGGCCGGAACGGCGCCACGGCAGTTGTCCGGAACCATGCCACGGCACCCCTTCGGAGCGGGAGAACGGTGGCCGTCACGGGGCACGTCGGAACACCGGGCCCGTCAGAACACGGGGACGACGGCCGTGATCCGCTTGCCGCCGGACGGCAGGTCGGACACCCTGACGTCCCGGGCCAGCCGGCAGACGATCGGCCAGCCGCGTCCTCCGGTGCGGCGGCGTCCCTCCTCGTCGAGCGGGTCGCCGGCCACCGGCAGCCGGTCGCTGCGGTCGCTGACGGAGACCCGTACGTCCTGGTCGTCGACGTCGACGTCGAAGTCGGTGACGCCGCCGCCGTGGAGGATGGCGTTGGTCGTGAGTTCCGAGGCCACGAGCAGGGCGTCGGAGAGGGCCTCCTCGTCGTAGGGGCAGCCCATGGCGCCGCAGCGCCCGGCGACGGCGCGCCGGATGGCGGTGCGGACGTCGGACGGCCGGCAGGGCCGCTGTCCTGCGCACCGCACCGGGCGGTCCGGTGCGTCGGCGCGGTCGGTGGAGTGGTTGACACGCATCCTTTCGCTCCCCTGATGCTTTCCCGACTGGTCTGTGGGCCGCTGGGTCGACCGACGGCTTGCCACATGACCGACCGCCCCCTGGGCCCTATGAAGAAACTGAGAACCGCTGTGAGAAACAAGCACGCTGCACAAGCGCTCGAAGCGCTGCGCGCGCCCCGCCGAGGACGACGGACGGATCCGCCGTCGCTTCGCCCGGCTCGGTGGCCGCGCCCGGCCCTCTCCCCGCCGGACGGCGCGACCCCCTCTGTTTCGGCTGGCCCCCGATCGCCCTGCCAAACCTGTCGATCGGGCATCGCCCGGGGGTCATCGAACCGCCCGGCGTGGGTACGCGGAGGACATGGCGGATGTCGTGGACTCGGACGAACTGCTGCGCCGCATCCAGCGCGCCAGGTCCTGCGCGCGTGAGGAGCTGCGGACCTGGCGAGGCCGGGGCGAGGAACTGGGAAGGACCGACCCGGACGCGGCGCGCGACGCGCATGTGCGGGCTCTGGCCTACGAGGCGGTACTCGACGTCCTGGACGAGGTCCTGACGCCGGGCCATCACCCGGCAGAGCCCTGACCAGGTCTTCTGCGCTCGACTCGATTGGCGGGCGGGCTCGGCGGGAACCCGGGTGCTCATGACAGCCGACCACACTCGCGCACCCGTACTGGAAGCCCTCGTCGACTATCACCGCCAGGGGCGGTTGGCGTTCTCGCCGCCCGGGCACAAGCAGGCCCGTGGTGCCGATCCCGAGGTGCGGGAGGTGCTGGGGGACGCGGTCTTCCTCGGTGACGTGCTGGCGTCGGGCGGGCTCGACGACCGGCTGACGCGCGGCCGGGTTCTGGAGCGGGCCGAGGAACTGATGGCGGACGCGGTCCACGCCGACCACACGTTCTTCTCGACGTGCGGGAGCTCCCTGTCGGTCAAGGCCGCGATGCTGTCCGTGGCCGGCCCGCACGAGAAGCTGCTGATCGGGCGGGACGCGCACAAGTCGGTGGTGTCGGGTCTGATCCTCTCCGGGATCGAGCCCGTCTGGGTCGAGCCGCAGTGGGACGCCGACCGGCACCTGGCGCATCCGCCGTCCGCCGAGAAGTTCGAGAAGGCGTTCGAGGTCCACCCCGACGCGAAGGGAGCCCTGGTCACCAGTCCGACGCCGTACGGGGCGAGCGCGGATCTGCGGGCGATCGCCGAGGTCTGCCACCGCCGCTCCGTGCCGCTGATCGTGGACGAGGCGTGGGGGGCGCATCTGCCCTTCCACCCGGATCTGCCGTCCTGGGCGATGGACGCGGGCGCCGACATCTGCGTGACCAGCATCCACAAGATGGGCAGCGGACTGGAACAGGGCTCCGTCTTCCATCTGCAGGGCGACCTCGTCCCGGCGGAGCTGCTGAAGATGCGCGCGGACCTGTTGGGCACCACCAGCCCCTCGGTGCTGCTGTACGCCGGGCTCGACGGCTGGCGGCGGCAGATGCGTCTGCGCGGCGAGGAGCTCATGGGCACGGCTCTCGACCTCGCGGCCGAGGTGCGGGCCGCCGTCGAGCAGATCGACGGGCTGCACGTCAACGACCGCGACGACTTCTGCGGCCCGGGCCGGGCGGACGACCTCGACCCGCTGCCCGTCGTCATCGACCTCGCCGGGCTCGGCATCTCGGGCTTCCAGGCCGCGGACTGGCTGCGCGAGCACCGGGCCATGGACATGCACCTGTCGGACCATCGCCGGGTCGGCGCGCAGATCACCCACGGCGACGACCGTGAGACGACCGGCGAGCTGCTCGCCGCCCTCCAGGACCTCACGGACGCGGCGCCGGACCTGCGGCCCGCCCCTCGGATGGAGGTGCCTGCGCCGTCCGAACTGCGGCTGGCGCAGGGGCTGTTGCCCCGGGACGCGTTCTTCGGGCCGGCCGAGCACGTGCCGGTGTCCGAGGCGGCCGGCCGGGTCGCCGCCGAGATGATCACGCCGTATCCGCCCGGGATTCCCGCCGTTCTGCCCGGTGAGCGGCTGACCGAGCCCGTGCTGCGCTATCTGCGCACCGGTCTGGAGGCGGGCATGAACCTGCCCGATGCGACCGACCCGGAGTTCAGGACGATCAGGGTCGTCACGAGGGACGCGGAGTGAGGCGGTGGGGGGCCGGAACCGGCTGCGGAGTGAAACCGGTCACGTGACCCGCTTCTGGTTGCGCAAAATCGCCGCGAATGGTTTACGGTTCACTCATACGTGGTGACGGGGTCGAACGCACTCCCGCCTCACCACCCTTGACGGCCCTGGCTGGCTTCCCCCGTCCAGCCAGGGCTTTTCTCTGCCCATCGCCGGAAGTTCCGTCCGCCGAGGTGCCCGGGGCGTGCGCAGCGGCTGAAATGGGTGGAAGCGAAACCCGGAATCCCCCTCCGGGTGCACCCCGGACCCATCGCCGGCGAGGAGCCCCGCGCCATGACCAAAGCGACGAAACTGCTGACCGCCCTCCCCCCACCCCAGCGCCAGCGTCTGATGTCCCTCGCACGGGAGGTGTCCTTCCCGGAGGACACCCGGATCTTCGAGGCGGGCGGCAGGGCCGACCGCTTCTGGGTCATCCGCTCCGGCGCCGTCTCGCTCACCCAGCAGGTCACGTCCATACAGCGGGTCACGGTCGCCGGCCTCGGCGCCGGTGACCTGCTCGGCTGGTCCTGGCTGTTCCCGCCCTACCAGTGGGACTTCGGCGCGGAGGCCTTCAGCCCGGTGCGGGCCTACGAGTTCGAGGCGCAGCCGGTGCTCAAGCTCAGCGAGGAGGATCCGGCGCTCGGGCTGTCGCTGGTGCGGATCGTGGCCGAAATCCTCGCTCACCGCCTGGAGATGACCCGGGGCAAGCTCATGGAGCAGTACGGGATCCACCGGCGCGGCGTCATCTAGGGCCTCTTGCCAAAGTGGCGTCGCGCGGCAGGCGCCACTTTCGCAACAGGCCCTGGCCAGGACGTGTCCGGCGGATCAGGTCGCAGGGAACCGGCGGTGACTCGTCGTCTGCGGCGTGATCCGCCGGACAGGCCCCAGGTGCCCCGCGGATCCGCCGCGGACGCGGGTGCTTGCGAGGCCCCGGACGTTCCCGTGACCTGGTCCGGCGCGTCCCGACCGGGCGGGCCCCTGGCCTCAGACGCGGTAGCGGCGCAGGGCCGGCACCGCCGCCGCCAGGCCCAGCATCACGGCGACCACCAGCAGGCCGCCGCCCGCGACGGCCGCCCGTGGGCCGAAGGCGGCGCCCGCGGTGCCGTGCAGGACGTCGGCCAGGCGCGGGCCGCCCGCGACGACCACGGTGAAGACCCCCTGCATACGGCCGCGCATCTCGTCGGTGGCGGCGGAGAGCAGGATCGCGCCGCGGAAGACCATGGAGACCATGTCGGCCACCCCGGCCACGGCGAGGAAGACGACGGCGAGCCAGAGGCTGCCGCTCAGTCCGAAGCCGGCGATCGACGCGCCCCAGGCGACGACCGCGCCGATGACCATCCAGCCGTGCCGCCGGGCCCGGGAGAACGTGCCGGAGAACAGCCCGCCCAGCACCGCGCCGATGGGGATCGCCGCGAACAGCAGGCCGAGGGCGCGGCCCTCGCCGTAGGGCGCGTAGGTCTCAGCGGCGAGCTGCGGGAACAGGGCGCGGGGCATGCCGAAGACCATGGCGATGACATCGGCGAGGAAGGACAGCAGCAGCACCTTGTGCCGGGATATGTAGCGGAAGCCCTCCGCGATCTCCCGGACCCCGGCGCGCCGGGCGGTCGAGGCGGCGAGCGGCGGCAGCGCGGGCAGGCGGACGACGGCCCACAGCGTGACGCACAGGGCGAGGGCGTCGATGAGGTAGAGGTCGGACAGGCCGATGACGGGGATCAGGGCACCCGCCAGCAGGGGTCCGGCGACCAGGCCGGTCTGCATGACGGTGGAGCCGAGGGCGTTGGCGGCGGCCAGCTCCTGCGCCGGGACCAGGCGGGCGATGGAGGCGTTGCGGGCGGGCGAGTTGAGGCCGAAGAACGCCTGCTGCACCGCGAGCAGCACCATCAGCACCGGCACCGAGTCCAGCCCCGAGACGGCCTGGAGCCAGAACAGCACCGAGGTGACGGCGATGCCGGTGTTGGTGATCAGCAGCAGCCTGCGCCGGTCCATCGTGTCGGCGACCGCGCCGCCCCACAGGGCGAACAGCACCATCGGCAGCAGACCGGCGAGGCTGGCGTAGCCGACCCAGGCGGAGGAGCCGGTGATGTCGTAGATCTGCTTGGGGACGGCGACGGCGGTGAGCTGGCTGCCGACGGCCGTGACGATCGTCGAGGACCACAGGCGGCGGTAGGCGGGCCGGCGCAGCGGGCGGGTGTCCATCGCCCAACGGCGCCAGCCGCGTCGGGGGCGGTCCCGCGGGTCCGGGTCGGTCCCGGTCCCGGTCCCGGTCTCGGGTGGGGTGCTGCTCTCGCTCGTGTCCACAGGCTTCCTGATTGCTGGTTACAACCTTTTGTCGGTGGATCACTATCGCAGCATTTCCTGTGGTGTCGCGGCCCTCATGGACGGGCGATCTCAGCTTTCGGACACTCGGGTTCTTCTCAGGCTCCCGCGACGAGGGTGACGCCGAGGGCGATCATCGTGACGGCGACCAGTCCGTCCAGGACGCGCCAGGCGGCCGGCCGGGCCAGGAAGCGGCTGAGCAGCCGGGCGCCGAAGCCGAGCGCCGCGAACCAGCAGAGGCTGGCGAGCGCGGCGCCGAGGCCGAAGGTCCAGCGCAGCGGTCCACGGTCGGCGGCGACGGTGCCGAGCAGGAAGACGGTGTCGAGGTAGACGTGCGGGTTCAGCCACGTCATGGCCAGACAGGTGAGCACCGCCCGCCGCCGTGAGCCCGTGGCATCGCCGTCCGTCGTCAGGGCCCCGCCCGGTGTGAGCACCCGGCGGGCGGCGAGGGCGCCGTAACAGAGCAGGAAGGCGCCGCCGATCCAGGCGACGGCGGTCAGCGCTCCCGGCCAGGCCACCACCAGCGCTCCCACCCCGGCCACGCCGAGCGCGATGAGCAGGGCGTCGGACAGGGCGCAGATCCCGACGACGGCGAGGACGGCGTCGCGGCGGATGCCCTGACGCAGGACGAAGGCGTTCTGGGCGCCGATGGCGACGATGAGCGAGAGGCCGGTGCCGAATCCGGCGGCAGCGGCGGCGAGAGCGGGCGTCATGGCGTCCACGCTAGAGAGCGGATCACTACAGATACAGCTAAAGATTCTTACGTATCATTAGCCCTCGTGATGACGGACCTCTCCCTGGACCTTCCGCTCGACCAGGTGCGCACGCTGCTCGCGGTGATCGACGAGGGCACCTTCGACGCGGCGGCCGCCGCCCTGCACGTGACGCCGTCGGCGGTGAGCCAGCGGGTGAAGGCGCTGGAGCAGCGCACCGGCCGGGTCCTGCTGCTGCGCACGAAGCCGGTGCGGCCCACGGAGTCCGGCGAGATCGTCGTCCGGTTCGCCCGGCAGCTGGCCCGGCTGGAGCGCGACACGCGGTCCGAGCTGGGCATGAGCGGCGCAGGAGAGCCGACACGCGTGACCGTCGCCGTGAACGCGGACTCCCTCGCCACCTGGTTCCTGCCGGCCCTGACCCGCGTACCGCAGGAGCCGCCGCTCTGTTTCGAGCTGCACCGCGAGGACGAGACACGCACGGCTCAGCTGCTGCGGGAGGGCCTGGTGATGGCCGCGGTGACCTCCTCGGCCGACCCGGTGACCGGGTGCTCCGTGCGGCAGCTCGGCCGGATGCGCTACCTCGCCGCGGCCGCCCCCGGCTTCACCGCCCGGCACCTGGAGGGCAGCCCGCTGCATGAAGCCCTGGCCCAGGCGCCCGTGGTGACCTTCGACCGGAGCGACGATCTCCAGGACGCGTTCGTGCGCCGGCTGCGGCGCGGCGCGGGCGGCGCGAGCGCCGTACGACACGCCGTGCCGACCTCGGAGGGTTTCCTCGACGCCGTGGTGGCCGGGCTCGGCTGGGGCATGGTGCCCGAGGTGGAGGCAGGTCCGCTGCTGGCGGCCGGACGCCTGACCTCCCTCGCGCCCGATCGGCCGCTGGACGTCCCGTTGTACTGGCAGCAGTGGAAGCTCGACTCACCGGCGCTGGCGGCACTGGCGGACGCGGTCGTCGAGACCGCCAGGGAGGCCCTGCGCAGCTGACGTCCCGGCACAGCCCGACTAGGCGGCCTCCAGCGCCGCGAGCCGGGCCGCCGCGCTGTCCAGCAGCATCTCCAGGGCCGTCGGATAGGCGCTGGTGACCATGCGGGTCGACAGCAGGGGGGCCGCCTCGGCGATCCGCGGGTGGGTGGTGGCGGGCAGACGGGCGTAGGTCGAGCGCCAGACGGCGTCGTCGGCCCGCTGCGAGGCGCGCGGCAGCGCCAGCGCCGCCGCGTCCAGGGCGGCGAAGGCCAGCGTCTGGTCGATGAAGGCGTGGTAGATCCGCACGGTGTCCGGCAGCGGGAAACCGGCCCTGCGCAGGACGTCCAGGACGGCCTCGTCGGCGGCCAGTTCGTTCGCCCGGCCGGTGACGCGGCTCGCGGTGAGCTGGGCGGCCTGCGGGTGGGCGACGTACGCCTCGTGGATGCGCAGCCCGACGGCGTGCAGGTCCGCCCGCCACTGCCCCGTCGGCTCCCAGCCGCGCAGGGCCTGCCCGATCAGCGCGTCGCCGATGGCGAGGGTGAGGTCGTCCATGCCCCGGAAGTACCGGTAGAGGGTGCTGGGGTCGCAGTCGAGGGCCAGGCCGAGACGGCGGGCGGTGAGCCCTGCGCTGCCGTGCTCACGCAGCAGGCGCAGCGCGGCCTCGACGATGAGCCGCTCGGACAGGACGGTGCCGCTCCTGGTGGGCCGCCGACGACGCCGCTTCTCCTCGGGCACGACCTGTTTCGGCACGACATCTCCCATTATGTCCCGGTTCTTATGCCAACGCCATTGACCTTAAGCGGGCGGACGGCGTTGGATCCAGGGCAGCGCGCTGACCGACAGACCTCTTCATCGACTTATCGACCTGTGTCGACCTGTGTCGACCTTTCGACAGTCGACCTACCGGCAGGGAGTTCCCGTCATGCGTGTACTGCTCGTGGGGGCCGGCGGTGTGGGCACCGCCATCACCCGGATCGCGGCCCGGCGTCCGTTCTTCGAGGCGATGGTCGTCGCCGACTACGACCCGGACCGCGCCGCCGCCGCGGTCGCGGCCCTCGACGGCGACGAGCGGTTCCTCGCCGAGCGCGTCGACGCGAGCGACGAGGCGGCGGTGACCCGCCTGCTCGCCGACCACCGCTGCGACGTCCTGCTCAACGCCACCGACCCGCGCTTCGTGCTGCCCCTCTTCCAGGCGGCCCGCACGGCCGGCGCCACCTACGTCGACATGGCGATGTCGCTCTCGCGCCCCCACCCGGAGCGCCCGTACGAGGAGTGCGGGATCAAGCTCGGCGACGCGCAGTTCACGCAGGCCGCCGACTGGGAGAACGCGGGCGCGCTGGCCGTCGTCGGCATGGGGGTGGAGCCCGGCCTGTCGGACGTCTTCGCGCGGTACGCGGCCGACGAACTCTTCGACGAGATCGAGGAGATCGGCGTCCGCGACGGCGCGAACCTCACCGTCGAAGGCCATGACTTCGCGCCCTCCTTCAACATCTGGACCACGATCGAGGAGTGCCTGAACCCGCCGGTGATCTACGAGGCCGACCGCGGCTGGTTCACCACCGAGCCGTTCAGCGAGCCGGAGGTGTTCGACTTCCCTGAGGGCATCGGCCCCGTCGAGTGCGTGAACGTGGAGCACGAGGAGGTGCTGCTCGTGCCCCGCTGGGTCGACGCACGCCGGGTCACCTTCAAGTACGGCCTGGGCCGGGAGTTCGTCGAGACGCTGAAGACGCTGCACCGGCTGGAACTGGACCGCACCGCCCCCGTGACGGTGCCGAGCGCGGCGGGCCCGGTGCCGGTCTCGCCCCGGGACGTCGTCGCCGCCTGTCTGCCCGACCCGGCGTCGCTGGGCGAGCGTATGCACGGCAAGACGTGCGCCGGGACGTGGGTGCGGGGCGTGAAGGACGGCGCGCCCCGCGAGGTGTACCTGTACCACGTGGTCGACAACCAGTGGTCGATGGCCGAGTACGGCAGCCAGGCCGTGGTGTGGCAGACGGCCGTCAACCCGGTCGTCGCCCTCGAACTGCTCGCCAACGGCGCGTGGTCCGGCGTGGGCGTGCTGGGCCCGGAGGCGTTCCCGGCCCGCCCCTTCCTCGACCTGCTGACGGCGTACGGCTCGCCGTGGGGCATGCGGGAGCAGTGAACGACCCCGCCGGTGCTGTGAACGTCTTCCGGGCCCGGCGTTGTTTCACTCCCGCCCCGCCGGTGACCCGATCGGGAGCAACCGACCTATCCGGAAAAGCACATACGACTTCGATCGCAGGTGACTTCGATGGACGACTGGCGACAGCATGCCGCGTGCCGCCACGAGGACCCGGACCTCTTCTTCCCGATCGGCACCTCGGGGCCGGCACTGCTGCAGACGGAACAGGCGAAGGCGGTCTGCCGACGCTGCCCGGTGCGGGAACCGTGCCTGGAGTGGGCGATGGAGACGGATCAGACCCTCGGGGTCTGGGGCGGGACGAGCGAGACGGAACGACGCGCCCTCAAGCGGCGCATCAAGGCGCGACGCAGTTCCTGACCCCGGCCGGGTCCGCGCCGGTGGGCGCCTGGGGGGCCGGCCCTCACCGGCCCCTCCGGCGCAGCGGCCCCCACTCGGCCTCCTGCCGCGCCACCTCGGCGCGCGCCTCCTCGATCGCGTCGGGGTCGATCCAGCACAGCGGCCGCACATCGGCCACGAGTGGCTCGTTGTCGGGGCCCCGGCCCGTCTCCCGGCCCGTCAGGATCCAGGGGCGGACACCGGGGCCCTTGTCGTGCGGCAGGTGCGCGTAGTCGTAGAGCCTGCGGGCCACCCACAGGGTGCGGGAGCGGTCCTCCCACCAGTCCTCGACGTCGAGGGGGTTGGCGGACAGGCCGGGCATCGGGACGCCGGTGAGTTCGTCCGTGCTGGAGACCGACCCGAGGTCGGCCTCCGGGCCGCGCGACCAACGGACGAACAGGCCCGCTCGCCGTTCGACCAGGTCGGCCAGTTCGGCCAGGGCGTGTACGACCGGCAGGTCGTCCGAGCACATGGCGTGACCTCCCTCTTCGTCGTCCGGCCAACGGGGTACCCGCGCCGCCCGAACGGAATCAGCCCCTCCCTGCTCACCCGTCCTGCGGGGGTGTGGCGGCGGGCAGCCGCAGGGTGAAGACGCTGCCGGCGCCCGGGGTGCTCGTCGCCTCGGCGGTGCCGCCGTGGGCGGTCGTCAGATGGCGGACGATCGGCAGGCCGAGGCCGCTGCCTCCGGTGCGCCGGCTGCGGGACTTCTCGGCGCGCCAGAACCGCTCGAAGACGTGCGGCAGATCCTCGGCCGCGATACCGGTACCGGTGTCGGCGACCTCCAGGACGACCTGCTCGCCGTCGCTCCGCGCGGTGAGGGTGACCGTGCCCTCGGGCGGGGTGTGGCGCACGGCGTTGGTGACGAGGTTGCCGAGCGCCTGCCGCAGCCGCACCGGGTCGGCGTCCAGCCACGGCGTGCCGTCGCTCGCGGTGCGCAGGGTGACGCCGGCGGTGTCCGCGGCGACCCGGTGGGCGGCGGCGACCTGGGCGAGCAGCTCGTCGGCGGCCACGGGCTCACGATGCAGCCGCAGCGTGCCGGCGTCGGCGGCCGCGAGGTCGCGCAGGTCGTCGATGACGCGCTGGAGGACGAGGGCCTCCTCGTGCAGAGCGGCGAGCAGCTCCGGATCGGGCTCGACGAGTCCGTCGCGGGTGACCTCCAGCCAGCCGCGGATGTTGGTGAGCGGGCTGCGCAGTTCGTGGGCGACATCGCTGACCAGGGCCTTGCGCTGGACTTCCAGTCGTTCGCGGCGCTCGGCGAGGTCGTTGAAGGCCTCCGCCAGGATGCCGGTCTCGTCCCGGGTCGTGACGGGTACGCGTGCATGCCGGTCGGGGGGCTGCTGGGCGGCCTCGGTGAGAGCGCGCAGGGGCCGTACGAGACGGGTGGCGACGACGGCGGTCACGGCGACGGTGACGGCGAGCACCAGCCCGGCCGCTCCGACGACCTTCGTCTTGTTGGCCGGGGACAGGTTCCAGCGGGGTGCCGCGCCGTTGTCCCCGCCGCCGAGGAACAGTTCGGCGACGGGGGCGACGTAGGGGTCGAGCTGGGCGCGACGGGCGTCGTCGTAGCAGTTCTGGGCCGCGCGTATCGTCTTGCCCTCGCCCTTCATGAAAAATCCTGGCATGCGTCCTGTGCCCTGGAGGTCCACGCCGGTGTAGCCGTTGCCGAGGGACGCGGGGACGTCGGGGTCCAGCCCCGCCCGGGTCAGGCAGCCGCGCGCGAGTTGCTTCAGGCCGCCCAGCGCCTTCTCCTCCGTGGCCGTCAGGGTGTTGAGCAGTCCGTCGGCGCAGGGCTCGGGCACGTAGTCGGCGTCGAGGCCGCCGTCGGTGGAGCGCAGGACCGTACGGCCGCTCGGTGTCAGGTCGAGGGTAGTGTCGACGCCGTGGCGGGAGAAGCAGCTCTGCCGTTTGCGGGCCAGGGCGGCCACCCTCGTGCGTTCCTCCGCCGTGAGCCGGTAGGGGCCCACGACGCGCGGGTCCGTGCCGCTGAGCTGGGCGCCGCGCTCGCTGAAGGTGTCGGTGCGCAGCGGGTCGACGGTGGCGGCGGCGCGGGGCGGCAGGGAGGTGCCGCGTGGCGCGGAGTCGGCGAGGAGGGTGCGGTCGGCGGTGGTCAGGGCGATGCGCCGGCCGGTCCGCGCGGACAGCTCGCGGACGGTGGTCCGGACGCCCCTCCAGTCGGGGTGGGTGGCCGCGTATCCGCTGAGCCGGGCCAGGATGTCCATGTCGTCGGCGAGGGCCTGACCCTGCTCCTCCCGCAGCGCGCGGGTGGTGGTGGTCACCGCCAGCCAGGCCGTCGCGGCCACCGAGCACACGGCGATCAGTACGGACGCGATCAGCAGCCGGACCAGCAGGCGCTTGCGCAGGGGTATGCGGACCGGCTTCACGCGCGTGAGCCGCTGAGCTTGTAGCCGACGCCGAAGACGGTCAGCAGCCGCACGGGTCTGCGCGGGTCGGCCTCGATCTTCCGACGCAGGTTCATGATGTGCACGTCGATGGCCCGTTCGGTGGAGGAGCGGTCGAAGCCGCGGGTGCACTGCAGCAACTGCCGTCGGGAGAAGACCCGTTCGGGCTCGCCGACCAGGGCGAGCAGGATCTGGAACTCGGCGGGTGTGCACTCCACGGGCTCCCCGTCGCACCGCACCTCGTGCCGCTCGGGATCGACGGCGAGCCCCGCGGCCCGTACGACGGGATCCTCCCGCCGGCCGCCCGCGGCGCGCCCGCTGCGCCGCAAAACCGTGCGGATCCGGGCCATCAGCTCACGCGGGCTGTACGGCTTGGTCATGTAGTCGTCGGCGCCCAGCTCCAGGCCGAGCAGCACGTCCTCCTCGGCCGCGCGGGCGGTCAGCATCAGCACCGGGATGTCGTCGCCCTGGCGCAGCACCCGGCACACCCCGAAACCGTCGATGACCGGCAGCATGAGGTCCAGCACGACGAGGTCGGGCCTCTCCCGCCGCACCGCGTCCAGCGCGGCGGAGCCGTCGTGGACGACGAGGGCGGTGTGGCCCTCGGCGAGCAGCGAGCGGCGGATGAGTTCCGCCTGCATCGCGTCGTCCTCGGCGACCAGTACATGTGCGCACACGCGGCGGTTTCCCCTTCGGTCGGCGGACGCGGTCCGGCTGCTTCGGTCCGCCGGATGCGGCCGGCGGATTCGGCCGGCGGATTCGGCCGGCGGATTCGTTCAGCGGGCCAGGGAGGCATGGTCGCCCATGACGACAACCGGGTGGAGGGCGGGGTCGAGGGCGAGGAGCAGTTCCTTCATGTGCCGCTCCGCGATGCTCACGCAGCCGTGGGTGGGCCCGCCGTGATCCACGTGGATCCAGATGCCCCCACCGCGCTTCGCTCCCAGCGGACGGGTCCAGTCCAGCGGCGAAGTGCCCGGCTCGCGGTTGTAGTTGATGGCGACCACGTAGTCGAAGGACCCGGCGAGCGGCTCGCCCTCGAACCCGGTGCCGGGCGAGTCGAAACCTCCGGACGACTGGTCGTACGGCAGCCGGGTGCCGGGGTCGCGCAGTCGTCCGCCGGCGTCGGTGAGGCCGTAGACGCCGATGGGTGAGCGCAGGTCGCCGGCCATGTGGTGGTCGGTCCAGCCGCGCAGGGCGTTGTGGGCGGGCCAGACGGTTCCCGCCTGCCAGCCGGTCCCGGTGCGCCGGTACAGGACGACCTGGGAGAGCGGGGAGTCGCGGCCCCGGCCCGTCACCACGACCACCTGGCGCGCCGTGGCCGGTACGGCGGCCGCCGTCCTCGGCCCGAGGCCGGGTATCTGCTTCAGGTCCGACTGCGCGGACATCGCGGGTGCGGGCAGGCCGGGTGCCGACGGGGTGGCGGTGGACGCGGGGCCGGGCGGGGTGGTGGCTCTCTGGCCGGACGAGGCCGCCGCGCCGCCGCCGCATCCGGTGAGCAGGAGGGACGCGGCGAGCAGCGCGGCACGGGCGCGGTGCGTGATCATGTGTCGACCATGGCCGAAAGGTGTGAGGAACTGGTCAGGTTCTACGGTTGGTTGGGCTTGCCCCGAGCGTACAGCCAGGTCTGGAACACTCCGCTGAGCTCCTTCCCCGACAGTCGCTCCGCCAGGCTTTCGAACCGGGCGGTGGTCGCGTTGCCGTGGCGGTGCTCCAGGGCCCAGGCGCGCAGGATGCGGAAGAAGACGCCGTCGCCGACGGCGGTGCGCAGGGCCTGCAGGGTCATGGCGCCGCGGGCGTAGACGGGGGTGTCGAAGATGTGCGCGCCGCTGCCGGGGTCGCCGGGCGGGAACGCCCACACGGGGTCGCTCGCCGGGAGGGCGTACAGCGCGTCGAAGGCCTGCCGGGCGGTGTCGCCGCCGTGCTGCTCGGCGTAGAGCCACTCCGCGTAGACGGCGAAGCCCTCGTTGAGCCAGATGTCCTTCCAGGAGGTGAGGGAGACGGAGTCGCCGAACCACTGGTGGGCGCTCTCGTGGACGAGGGTGCTCAGGTCGGGTGCGCGGTCGTACACGGGCCGGGTCTGGGTCTCGAGCGCGTAGCCGACCTGCGGGGCGTGGTCGACGATCGACCCGGCGGCGCGGAAGGGGTAGCGGCCGAACAGCCGGCTCTCCCACTCCAGGACGGACGGGAGCTGCTTGAGGACGGGTGCGGCGGCGGTCGCCTCGCGGGGGTCGACGGCGTTGTAGACCTTGATGCCGTCGCGGGTCGTGGACTGCTCGACCTGGAACTTGCCGATGGTGGCCGTGGCGAGGTAGGCGGCCATGGGTTCCGTCTGGCGCCAGCGGAAGGTGGTCCTGCCGTGCGCGGTGCTCCGCCCGAGGAGGACGCCGTTCGCGACCGCCGTGCGTCCTTCGGGGACGGTGATGGTGAAGTCGTAGGAGGACTTGTCGGTGGGGTGGTTGTTGGCGGGGAACCAGGTCATGGCGCCCTGCGGCTCGGCGGCGACGAACGCGCCGTCGTCGGTGGGGATCCAGCCGTCCAGGGAGCCGTCGGGGTCGGTGACCGGGCCGGGGGTGCCGGAGTAGGTGACGGTGATCCGGAACCGCTCGCCCTTGCGCAGGGCGCGGCGCGGGGTGACGACGAGTTCCTGGCCCTCGCGCCGGTGCGCGGCCCGGGCACGGTCGACGGTCAGGCCGGTGACCTTCAGCCCGTGCAGGTCGAGATCGAACCGGTTGAGGCGCTGGGTGGCTCGGGCGGTGAGCACGGCCTGGCCGTCGAGGTGACGGGTGCTCGGGTCGTAACGGAGGGTCAGGTCGTAGTGGTCGACGTGGTAGCCGCCGTTGCCGGCGAGCGGGAAGTAGGGGTCGCCGACGCCGGAGGCACCCACCGGGCCGGCCGCGAGAGCGGGGTCGGCGCCGGTGAGCAGCGCCGCCACGGCGACGGGGACGGTCGCGAGGAGGGCGGGGCGTCTGTGGGGATGTGTCACGTGCGCTCCTTGGGGGGTGGCGTGTGAGCAAACGTGCCCAGGCTAGGCGCTCGCCGGGGCGGATTGACCCTCCATCAGGTCAAGTTCCGCCGCGTCGCCCACCGTACGGAGCCGTCGTCGGCAGTACGCTCCCGGCACCACCCGCCGCCTTCAGGAAGGCCCGCCCGTGAGCGTCCGCGTGCGCCGCGTCTACGAACCGCCCGAGCCCGACGACGGTGTCCGCGTCCTGGTCGACCGGCTGTGGCCGCGCGGCCTCGCCAAGGACGCGGCGCGGGTCGACGAGTGGCCCAAGGACCTGACCCCGTCGACCGAGCTGCGCCGCTGGTACCACGCGGGCGAGGGCTCGTACGAGGAGTTCGCCCGCCGGTACGAGGCGGAGCTGGCAGCCCCGGAGGCGGCCGAACTCCTCGATCACGTCCGTGAGTTGGCGGACCGGGGGCAGGTGACCCTGCTGACGGCCGCGAAGGAGCCGGAGCGCAGTCACGCCGCCGTCCTGGTCGGCCTGCTGGGCTGAGACCCGGCCCGCCCGGGGTCACCCCGCCTGCTGGGCGGCCGCCCGTCCCGCCGCGCGCCCGGAGAACAGGCAGCCGCCGAGGAAGGTGCCCTCGAGAGCGTTGTAGCCGTGGACGCCGCCACCGCCGAACCCGGCGACCTCGCCCGCCGCGTACAGACCCTCGATCGGCCGGCCGTCGGCGCCGAGGGCGCGCGAGTCGAGGTCGGTCTGGATGCCGCCGAGGGTCTTGCGGGTGAGGACGTGCAGCTTGACGGCGATCAGCGGGCCGGCCTCGGGGTCGAGGATGCGGTGCGGGGTGGCGACGCGGCCGAGGCGGTCGCCGATGTAGCGGCGGGCGTTGCGCATGCCCTGCACCTGGGCGTCCTTGGCGTAGGGGTTGGCGATCTGGAGGTCACGGGCCCGGATCTGGCGGCGCAGGTCCCCCGCGTCGAGGAGCGGCTTGTCGGTCAGGGCGTTCATCTTCTCGACGAGCCGGTCGAGGGTGTCGGCGACGACGAAGTCCGCGCCGTGGTCGAGGAAGGCCTGCACCGGCGCGGGGGCGCCCTTGCCGAGGAGGCGGTCGCGCAGGACGGCCTTGCGGTCCTTGGCGGTGATGTCGGGGTTCTGCTCGGAACCGGAGAGCGCGAACTCCTTCTCGACGATCTTCCGGGTGAGGACGAACCAGGAGTGGTCGTGTGCGGCGATGTCCTCGGTGGTGCGCAGGTGCCTGAGCGTGCTGAGGGTGTCGTAGCCCGGAAGGCAGGGGCCGGGCAGGCGGCGGCCCAGGGCGTCGAACCACATCGAGGAGGGGCCGGGCAGGATGCGGATGCCGTGGCCGGGCCAGATGGAGTCCCAGTTCTGGATGCCCTCGGTGTAGTGCCACATGCGGTCGCGGTTGACCAGCCGGACGCCGGCGCCGGCGCTGATGTCGAGCATCCGGCCGTCGACGTAGGCCGGGACACCGGTGACCATCTCCGCGGGCGGGGTGCCGAGGCGCTCGGGCCAGTACCGGCGGACCATCTCGTGGTTGGCGCCGATACCGCCGCTGGTGACGACGACGGCCTGGGCGGTCAGTTCGAAGTCGCCGACGCGGTCGCGGTTGGAGGCGACGCCGCGCGGGGAGTCGTCGGGCGCGAGGACCGTGCCGCGCACTCCTCGGGCCGCGCCTTCCTCGATGACCAGTTCGTCGACCCGGTGGCGGTGGTAGAAGGTCAGCAGCCCGTCCCGGGCGGCCTGCTTGGCGTAGCGGGCGAAGGGTTCGACGACGCCGGTACCCGTGCCCCAGGCGACGTGGAAGCGGGGAACGGAGTTGCCGTGCCCGTCGGCGCGCAGGTCGCCGCGCTCGGCCCAGCCGACGGTCGGCACGAAGGAGATCCCGTGCCCGGTGAGCCAGGTGCGCTTCTCCCCCGCCGCCCACTCCACGTAGGCGCGCGCCCAGCGCACCGCCCAGGAGTCCTCGTCGTCGGTGCGGTCGAACTGCGCGCTGCCCTGCCAGTCGCTCCAGGCGAGGTCGAGGGAGTCCTTGACGCCCAGGCGCCGCTGCTCGGGCGAGTCGACGAGGAACAGCCCGCCGAAGGACCAGAACGCCTGGCCGCCGAGGTTGGCGGCGTTCTCCTGGTCGACCAGGGCGACCCGCCTGCCCCTGCTGGTGAGTTCGTGCGCCGCGACCAGGCCGGCGAGGCCCGCTCCGACGACGATGACGTCCGCGTCCATGGCGACTGTTGCCCTTTCTCCTGAAGGTGTTTCAGCTGTGCGTCCGGGGGTCGCTGCCGTCGGTCAGCAGCGCGGTGAGCAGTTGCTTGAGCCAGGCGCGGGCGCCGTTCACGTCCTTGTCCAGCAGCAGTTGGGTGGTGACCCCGTCGTACGCGGCGACCACCGCGCGGGCGGCGGCGTCGGCGTCGGCGAGCACGGCGGGCAGGGGGGTGTGGCCGCGGGCGCGGGCGAGCCGGTCGGCGATCGCCGCGCGCAGGCGGGAGCGGTGCTCCAGCAGGGACTGCGCCACGGCCGGGTCGCGGGCGGCGTGCACGAGGAAGTCCGTCTTCACCAGCAGCCAGTCCAGGTCGAGGAGCAGCACCTCGGTGACCCGGTCCACGGAGGCGGGCACGTCGAGGTCCGGCCCGTCGCCGGCGAGCGCGTCGGCGACCTGTCGGGCGATCAGGTCCGCGCGCTGCCGGTAGAGCGCGAAGAACAGCTCGTCCAGGCTGTCGAAGTTGGAGTAGAAGGCGCCCCGGCTGTAGCCGGCGGCCTCGCAGACCTCCTCGATGGAGACCCGCCCGAAGCCCTTCGCGGCGAACACCTGGAAGGCGGCGTCGAGCAGGTTGGCCCGCGTGCGCACACGGCGCCTGGTGACGCGCCTGGCCGTCTGCTCCGTCGCCATACCGGACCTCCGTTCGATACGTGAATGTATCCGATACACCGATGTATCGAAAGTCTCTTCGCCCGAACCCGGCGCGAGCGATCTCTTGGGAACACACATTCGATTCGGGAGTTACGCTGGAGCCATGACCAGGAACCTGCAGGGCTCCCTCTTCGACCAGACCGACGAGCTGCGCCTCGGTCCCCTCGACGGGCTCCGCCGGACCGAGCTGGGCTCGGGCGCCTGGATCGACGTGCTGCCGGGGTGGCTCTCCGGCTCGGCCCTGCTGTTCGAACAGCTGGCGGCCGAGGTGCCATGGCGGGCGGAGCGTCGCAGGATGTACGACCACACGGTCGACGTCCCCCGGCTGCTCGCGTTCTACGGGCCGGGCGAGAAGCTGCCCCACCCGCTGCTGGACGAGGCCCGCGACACCCTGAGCGCGCACTACGCCGACGAACTGGGCGAGCCCTTCGTCACCGCCGGCCTGTGCTTCTACCGCGACGGACGGGACAGTGTGGCCTGGCACGGCGACCGGATCGGCCGGGGCGCCCACGAGGACACCATGGTCGCCATCCTCTCGGTGGGCGCGCCCCGCGATCTGCTCCTGCGTCCGGCCCACGGCGGCGGCAGCAGCGTGCGGCGCCCGCTGGGGCACGGCGACCTGATCGTGATGGGCGGCTCCTGCCAGCGGACCTGGGAGCACTGCATCCCCAAGTCGACGCGTGCCGCCGGTCCGCGCATCAGCATCCAGTTCCGCCCGCGGGGCGTGCAGTAGAGGCGGACGAAAGAGGGTCTGCATTCCGCGTTTACCCACCCCGCGGGGGTACGTACGGTGCGCCCATGACGAACCCACCGGAGCAGGCCTCGTCCGTGCCCGGGACCGCACCCCGGCGCACCGAACTCGACGTGCTGCGCGCCCTGGTCGTGGTGGGCCTGGTCTTCTTCCACGCCGCGCTGGTGTTCTCCCCCGACGACGACTTCTACGTCAAGAACGCCGACACGACCGAGGCCGTGACCGTCGTCGCCGGTCTCGGCGTGGTCTGGGCGATGCCGATGCTGTTCCTGGTCGCGGGGCTCGGCGCACGGCACTCGGTCCGCCGGCGCGGTCCCGGCGGCTTCGCCCGCGAGCGTCTGCTGCGCCTGGGCGTCCCGCTGGTCTTCGCCACGGTCGTCCTCTGCCCGCTCCCGCAGTGGCTGCGGCAGCGCGCCGCGGACCCCGGCCACGACGAGTCCTACCGGCGCTTCTGGACCCGCTTCCTCCACGTCCACCCGGACCTCGCGGACTTCCCCTTCGTCCTCGACGGGGAGCACTTCGAGACCGGCCATCTGTGGTTCGTGGTGCTGCTGCTCGTCTTCTGCCTGCTGGTCGCGGCCGTGGCCGGCCCGGTGGCGAGGGCCGGCGAACGCGCCGCCTCCGCCCTCGCGGACCGCCCGGCCCTCCTGCTGCTGCCCGCGCTCCCGCTCGCCCTGCTGAATGTCGTACTCGGCATGGAGGAGGGCTTCGCCGGCTGGAACCGCTGGACGTACCTGCTGTTCTTCCTCTACGGCTACGCCCTCGCCGACGACGAGCGCAGCCGCGCCTGCATGCGCCGCCTGGCCGTGCCGGTCGGCGTCGCCGGTCTGGTCCTCTTCGTGGCGACCGCGCCCGGGTTCTCGGCGGCGGACGACCCGTTCACCGACCGGACGCCCCTCGCGCTGCTCACCCGCGCCCTGTTCAGCGCGGCGGGCTGGTGCTGGGTCGTGGCGATCCTGGGCCTGCTGGACAGGCGTCGCGCCCGGCGGCGTCCGGCGCCGGTCACCCGCGGGCGCCGCGGCCGTGTCCTCGGGTATCTCGTCGTGGCCGCGCTGCCGTTGTACGTGCTCCACCAGCCGGTCGTCGTCGCGTTCGCCTACGGCGTGGTCGGCTGGAGCGCGCCGATCGCCGTCAAGTACGCGGCGATCGTGACCGCCTCACTGGCGGTGACGCTCCTGGTGTACGAGCTCCTGGTGCGCCGGACGCCGGTGACGAGGTTCCTGTTCGGCATGCGTACCGCCCCGCCGTCGGCGCCCCCGTCCTGATCTGCTTTGCTGTCCCCCGTCGGGCACGGACCTCACCCCCACGGGACAACAATGCGGGCAGACGTACGGCAGGTGGCGGACGGCACCTATCTGGTGCACGGCAGCAACACCAACTGGGTGATCCTCACCGAGGGGGACGCCGTCACCCTCATCGACACCGGGTACCCGGGAGACCGGCAGCTGGTGCTGGACTCCCTCGCGGCGGTGGGCAGTTCACCCGAGGCGGTCGCGGCGGTGCTGATCACCCACGCCCACAACGACCATCTGGGCTCCGCCGAGCACCTGCGCGCGACGTACGGCACGCCGGTCTATCTCCACCCGGCCGAAGTCCCCCACGCGCGGCGGGAGTTCCTCCAGCAGGTCACCGTCGGCCAGGTGCTGGCGAACCTCTGGCGTCCGGGCGTCCTGCCGTGGATGGTGCACGTGCTGCGGTCCGGCGGCACCGAGCAGCACCCGGTCACCGCGCCGGAGCCCTTCCCGGCCGCCACCGGCCCGCTGGACCTGCCCGGCCGACCCGTGCCCGTGCACACCCCCGGCCACACGGACGGCCACGCCGTCTTCCATCTCCCGCAGGCCGGGATCGTCGTCTCCGGCGACGCGCTGGTCAGCGGCCACCCGACCTCCCGGGTGCGGGGGCCGCAGCTGTTGCCCGACATGTTCCACCACGAGCGCGCCCGCGCGGTGGCGTCCCTGGAGACGATCGAGGAGCTGGAGGCGGACGTCCTGCTGCCCGGCCACGGGCCGGTGCACCACGGCTCCGTGCGGGAGGCGGCGCAACAGGCACGGGAACGGGCCGTCTAAGGTCAGGCCATGGCTTTGCAGATCAGCGCCACCAACCCGGAGCACCCGGCCCTCCTGCTGGAGCTGCCCTGGCACGTCCCCCTGGAGCAGTGGCCCGAGGAGGTCCTCGTGCCGCTGCCCCGGGGCATCTCCCGGCACGTGGTGCGCTACGCCCAGGCCGGCGACGAGGTCATCGCCGTCAAGGAGCTCGCCGAGCGCCCGGCGCTGCGCGAGTACGAGCTGCTGCGCGACCTCGACCGGATCGGCATCCCGGCCGTCGACCCGCTGGCCGTGGTCACCGGGCGCATCGACAGCGCGGGCGAGCCGCTGGAGTCCGTGCTGGTCACCCGGCATCTGGGCGGCTCGATGCCGTACCGGTCGATGTTCGAGACGACCATGCGGCCGGCCACCATGCACCGGCTGATGGACGCCCTCGCCGTGCTCCTGGTACGGCTGCACCTGGCCGGTTTCGCCTGGGGCGACTGCTCGCTGTCCAACACGCTGTTCCGGCGCGACGCGGGCGCCTACGCCGCCTATCTCGTCGACGCCGAGACCGGCGACCTGCACGCGCAGCTGAGCAACGGGCAGCGCGACTACGACCTCGAACTCGCCCGGGTGAACATCAGCGGCGAGCTGCTCGACCTGGAGGCGTCGGGAGCGCTGCACCCCTCGGTGGACCCCATCGAGTTCGGCATGGAGATCTGCGCCCGCTACCAGAGCCTGTGGCAGGAGCTGACCCGCACCTCCGTCTACCCCGCGGGCAAGTACCACTACATCGAGCGCCGGATCCGCCGACTCAACGACCTGGGTTTCGACGTGGCCGAGATGCAGATCGAGCACTCCTCCAACGGCGACACGGTCACCTTCGTGCCGAAGGTCGTCGACGCCGGCCACCACCAGCGGCAGCTGCTGCGCCTGACCGGCCTGGACACCGAGGAGAACCAGGCCAGACGGCTGCTGAACGACCTGGAGAGCTGGATGGCGACCCAGGACGACTACGCGCCGGGCGACCCGCTCGCCGCCCGCCCGGAGGTCCTCGCCCATCGCTGGGTGCGCGACGTGTTCCGGCCGACCGTGCGGGCGGTGCCCGTCGAGCTGCGCGGCTCCATGGACCCGGCGGAGATCTACCACGAGCTCCTCGAACACCGCTGGTACCTGTCGGAGCGGGCGCAGCACGACATCGGGCTGGACACGGCCGTCGAGGACTACATCGAGAAGATCCTGCCCAAGGCGCGCGAGACGCTGGAGCCGACCCTGCCGGAGTGAGTCACTCCTGCGGGACGACGGCGACCGGGCAGTCGGCGTGGTGCAGCACGCCGTGCGCCACCGAGCCGATCCGGGCGCCGACCGCGGTGCGGTGGGCCCGGCGGCCGACGACCATCAGCTGGGCCCGCCCGGACACCGACAGCAGCACCTGCCCGGCGCTGCCGATCTCCACGTGCTCGACGACCGGCACGTCCGGGAAACGCTCCCGCCACGGCTCGAGGGCCGCGGCCAGCGCCTGCCGCTCGTGCGGCTCCAGGCCACCGGCGTCGTCGAGGAGCTTGAGCGAGGCGGGGCTGTAGGAGAACACCGGCGGCAGCGTCCAGGCGCGGACGGCGCGGACGGTGGCGCCGCGGGCGGCCGCCGTCTCGAACGCGAACCGCAGTGCGGGGGCGCTGTCCTCGGGGGCGCCGTGCTGGCCGACGACGATCTCGTGTCCGGCCACCTCGGTGCTGGGCTTGTCGGCGGCGCGGACCAGGACGACCGGGCGCGCGGCCTCGGCGATCACCTGCTGTCCGACGGAGCCCAGCAGGAACCCGACGATCGCGCCGTGCCCGCGGGAGCCGAGGACCAGGAACTCGGCGTCCGCGGCGGCGGCGACCAGCGTCTCCACGGCCGGGCCCTGCAGGACGTCGGTGGTCACCGTCAGCCCGGGGTGCTGCTCGGCGACGGTCGCGACGGCCTCCTCGACCGCCTCCCGGGCCCACCGCTCCTGCGCGTCCCGGTCCGCCACGTCGGCCGGCGCGGCCGACTGGAACTCCCAGGCGTGCACCACCCGCAGCGCGAGGTCCCGCCGGACGGCCTCCCGGGCCGCCCAGGCGAGCGCCGCGAGGCTCTCGTCCGTCCCGTCGACCCCTGCCGTGATCGGGCCCGTCATTCCCGCTGCCTCCCTGAATAGCGTCGATCGTCGGACCCAGTCTTCACTACGCTGCCCGGTATGACCTTGGAATGGGAACAGGTGATCGTCGATGCGGCCGATCCGGTCGCGCTGGGCCGCTGGTGGGCCGAGGCCCTCGGCTGGGTGACGGTGAACGACGCGCCCGGCGAGTACGAGATCCGTCCGGCGCCGGACCGGATCCCGGGCCTGCTCTTCGTGCCGGTGCCTGAGTCCAAGACGGTCAAGAACCGGCTCCACCTGGGCTTCCGCCCGGACGACCAGCGCGCCGAGGTCGACCGGCTGCTGGCCCTCGGCGCCCGGCACGCCGACGCGGGGCAGGGCGAGCAGACGTGGGTGACGCCGGCCGATCCCGAGGGCAACGAGTTCTGTGTGCTGAGCTCGCGCAAGGGCTGACGCCCGGCCGCCCATGTGCCTGTGCGTGCCCCGGCATGTGCCCTGAGCGCACTGCCCCCCGCTTCCCGGCGCGAACCGGGCCGATCGAACATACGATGGGCGGAGCCGGCGCGGGCTTCGCCGTGCCGCGAGTCCGACCGCTCGGGGTGGAAAACGTATGGCACAGGCCGCCGAAACAGCGCGGACCGTCATCCTGACCGTGGACGACGACCCGGGGGTCTCCCGGGCCGTCGCCCGCGACCTGCGGCGCCGCTACGGCGCCTCGTACCGGATCGTGCGCGCCGAGTCCGGCGAGTCCGCGCTGGAGGCGTTGCGCGAGCTCAAGCTGCGCGGCGACCTGGTGGCCGTGATCCTCGCCGACTACCGCATGCCGCAGATGAACGGCATCGAGTTCCTCGAACAGGCCCTGGACGTGTACCCGGGCGCGCGGCGGGTGCTGCTCACCGCGTACGCCGACACCAACGCGGCCATCGACGCGATCAACGTCGTCGACCTCGACCACTACCTGCTCAAGCCGTGGGACCCGCCCGAGGAGAAGCTCTACCCCGTCCTGGACGACCTCCTCGCGGCCTGGCACGCCAGCGACTACCGGCCGGTCCCCAGCACGAAGGTGGTCGGGCACCGCTGGTCGGCGCGCTCCTCGGAGGTGCGGGAGTTCCTCGCCCGCAACCAGGTGCCGTACCGCTGGTACTCCGCCGACGAGCCCGAGGGGCGCCGGCTGCTGGCGGCGGCCGGGGCGGACGCGCAGCGGCTGCCGCTGGTGATCACCCCGGAGGGGACACCGCTGGTCGAACCGGACGCGCCCGAACTGGCCGCCCGCGTCGGACTGGCGACGACACCGACGGCCGACTTCTACGACCTGGTGGTGATCGGCGGCGGCCCGGCCGGACTCGGCGCGGCCGTGTACGGCGCCTCCGAGGGGCTGCGCACGGTGCTGGTGGAGCGGTCGGCGACCGGCGGGCAGGCCGGGCAGAGCTCCCGGATCGAGAACTACCTCGGCTTCCCGGACGGCGTGTCCGGCGCGCAGCTCACCGACCGGGCCCGGCGGCAGGCCACCAAGTTCGGCGCCGAGATCCTCTCCGCGCGCGAGGTCACGGGACTGGAGATCAGCGGCGCCGCGCGCGTCGTACGGTTCTCCGACGGCTCGGTGATCGCCGCGCACAGCGTGATCCTGGCGACCGGGGTGTCGTACCGCCAGCTCCAGGCGCCCGGCACCGGCGAACTGACCGGCTGCGGGGTGTTCTACGGGTCGGCGCTGACCGAGGCGCCCTCCTGCCAGGGCCACGACGTGTACATCGTCGGCGGCGCCAACTCCGCGGGGCAGGCGGCGATGTACCTGGCGCGGGGCGCGAAGTCGGTGACGCTGCTGGTGCGCGGGCCGGACCTGTCGGCGTCGATGTCGCACTACCTGATCCAGCAGATCAACGAGGCGCCCAACATCTTCGTGCGCCCCACGACGGTCGTCGAGGCCGCGCACGGCGACGGCCATCTGGAGCAGCTGACGCTGCGCGACACACAGACCGGGGACACCGAACTCGTCGACGCGCAGTGGCTGTTCGTCTTCATCGGCGCGGCGCCGCTGACCGACTGGCTCGACGGAACGGTGCTGCGGGACGACAGGGGGTTTATCCTCGCCGGTCCCGACCTCACCCCCGACGGGCGGTCGCCCGCGGGCTGGGAGCTGGACCGGCCGCCGTACCACCTCGAGACCAACATCCCCGGCGTGTTCGTGGCGGGCGACGCGCGCGCGGAGTCCGCCAAGCGGGTCGCGTCCGCCGTCGGAGAGGGAGCCATGGCCGTGATGCTCGTCCACCGGTATCTGGAGCAGTCGTGAGCGGGCAGCTGATGCCGTGCAGCCCGGGCGAGATCGGCTCGCTGTTCCTGTTCGAGAAGCTCTCCCCCGAGCAGCTCGGGCGGTTGTGCAGCGACGGGCGGGTGGAGCGGTTCGAGGCCGGGCCCGTGTACACCGAGGGTGATCCGGCGACCTGCTTCTACGTGATGCTCGAGGGCACGGTCGTGCTGTACCGCCGGGTCGGCGGCGACGACGTCGAGGTGAGCCGCACCTCGCAGCGCGGGGTGTACGCGGGGGCCATGCAGGCGTACCTCGGGGACCGGGTGCCGCAGGTCTACACGAACTCGATGCGGGTGACGGAACCGACGCGCTTCTTCGTGCTGCCCGCGCAGTCGTTCTCGGACATCATGCAGGAGTGGTTCCCGATGGCGGCCCATCTGCTGGAGGGGCTCTTCTTCGGTGCCAAGAACGCCCAGCGGGCCATCGGGCAGCGGGAACGGCTGCTCGCCCTGGGCTCGCTGTCGGCGGGGCTCACCCATGAGCTCAACAACCCCGCGGCGGCGGCCGTGCGGGCCACCGCGACCCTGCGGGAGCGGGTGGCGAAGATGCGGCACAAGCTCGCCGTCATAGCCCAGGGCCCCTACTCGCCCGAGGCCCTGGCCGAGCTCATCGAGATCCAGGAGCGCACGGCCGAACGTGTCGCCAAGGCACCGGCGTTGAGCCCGCTGGAGGCCTCGGACCGGGAGGACGAGCTCACCGACTGGCTCGACGACCACGACATCCCGGAGGGCTGGCGGATCGCGCCGACCTTCGTGCAGGCCGGGCTCGACGTGGACTGGCTGGAGCAGGTCGCGGCGGCCGTGGACGAGGACATCCTGCCGGGGGCGATCGGGTGGCTCAACTACACGGTCGAGACCGAGCTGTTGATGGACGAGATCGGCGACTCCACCAACCGGATATCGCACCTCGTCGACGCGGCGAAGCAGTACTCGCAGCTCGACCGCGCCCCCTACCGGGTCGTCGACGTGCACGAACTCATCGACAGCACCCTGCTGATGCTGTCCGGGAAGATCGGGCAGCGCATCAAGGTCGTCAAGGACTACGACCGCACGCTCCCGCCGGTCCCGGCCTACCCGGCGGAGCTCAACCAGGTGTGGACGAACCTCGTCGACAACGCGGTCTTCGCCATCAACAGCGCCGGCGAGGAGGGCACGTTGACGGTCCGGACGGCGCGGGAGGGCGACCGGCTGCTGGTGGAGTTCCGCGACAGCGGCCCCGGCATCCCCGCTGACGTCCGCAGCCGTATCTTCGACCCCTTCTTCACCACCAAGCCGGTGGGCGAGGGCACCGGGCTGGGCCTGGACATCTCCTGGCGGATCGTGGTCAACAAGCACCACGGCAGCCTCCAGGTCGAGTCGGTGCCCGGCGACACCCGCTTCCAGGTCCTCCTGCCGCTGACCGCCCCCGAATCCGAGACCGCACCCGAATCCGAGACCGCACCGCAGCCCGAGACCGCCGAGGAGCCCGTATGACCGCCGCCAACGGAATCGACCCGAACGTCCCGCCCAGCGGCACCGGCTGCGTCGACTGCGAGGCGGCCGGCGGCTGGTGGTTCCACCTGCGCCGCTGCGCGGCCTGCGGCCACATCGGCTGCTGCGACTCCTCCCCCGCCCAGCACGCCACCGCCCACTGGAAGGCCACCGGGCATCCCCTGGTGCGCAGCTTCGAGCCGGGCGAGGAGTGGTTCTGGGACTACGACAACGACGAGCTGTACGAGTCCGGGCCCGAGCTGGCGCCGCCGGTCAGCCATCCGGCGGACCAGCCCGCGCCGGGTCCGGCGGGACGCGTGCCGGCGGACTGGACGCGGTCGCTGCACAACTGAGGGACCCACCTTTCGGCGGGGTGCGCCCGGGCTCCCCTCGCGGGCGCACCCCCGGTCCTCCCCGCGTCAGCGCCCGCCGGCCGGCGTGTTCGCGGCGGTCACGTTGACGGCGGCCCAGGCCCGGTCGACCGTCCGGTACTCCGTGCCGGCGGCTCCGTAGAGGTCCTTCGCCGCCTTCAGCGTCGCCACGCGCGCGTCGTGGAAGTCGGTCGAGGAGACCATGTAGCGGGTCAGGGCCCGGTAGAAGATCGCGGTGGCCTTGGCGCGGCCGATGCCCTTGACCGGAGCGCCGTCGTAGGTCGCCGAGTCGTAGGCGACCCCGCGGATCGTCTTGCGGCCGCTGCCCTCGGCGAGCAGGTAGTACGCGTGCGAGGAGACGCCGGAGCCGGCGTGCACCTCGGCGTCGTACGTGGCCGGTGACCAGTAGTCGATGGCGCCTTCGAGCTTGTCGAGGGAGGGCTTGTCCAGGCGGCGCAGGAACTTCTGGTCGAGGCCGAGCTTCTCGCCGATCAGGTAGTTCGGCGGGTTCTTGGGGTTGTCGGTGGCGAACTCGACGCCGGCTCCGAAGATGTCGGCGAGCGACTCGTTGAGGGAGCCGGGCTCGCCGTACTGGTTGCCCCGCGTGTCCACGTACGTCGGCTCCAGGCGGGCGGTCGCGTCGACGACGCCGTGGGTGAGCTCGTGGCCGGTGACGTCGAGGACGACGAGCGGCTTCTTGATCGTCCGGCCGTCGCCGTCGCCGTACAGCATGCAGCCGCAGGCCGGGTCCCAGAAGGCGTTGGCGATCCTGGTGCCGAAGTGGACCATGGCGCGGGCGCCCTTGCCGTTGTTCGCGACGCCCTTGCGGCCGAAGGACTTCTTGTAGAAGTCGAGGGTCTTGGTGATGCCGTACTGGGCGTCGACGGCGGCGCTGGCGCGGCTGGAGACGGCGCCGTTGCCCCACTGGTTGGTGGTGCTGGTGAACGCCTTGCCGCGGGCGAAGTTCTCCAGCTCCTGGTTCTTCGCGTCGCGTGTCTCGGTGCCCCAGTGGGTGGGGTCCTTGAGCAGGTAGGCGGCGCGCGCGGTGCGGGTCGTGGTGAGCGGGACCTTGCCGGCGAAGAGGGAGGTGCCGGTTCCGGTGGCCGTGGACGGGTAGCGGGCGGCTGCGCCGGCCGAGGAGGCCGCGGTCAGGCCGGCGGACCGCGGGGCGGTGCCGGTGGCCGGGTCGAGCGTCTCGCCGCGCTCGCGCAGGGCGTCGGTCAGGTGCGGTGAGAGGAACTCGTCGCTGTCGGGCACGTTGCTGCGGACCGTGCCGGTGAGGGCGTCGACGACGACCGTGCGGGAGCCGCCGGCCTCGGTGGTGTCGCTGCCGGTCACGCGGACCCGGTAGGCGAGGGCGCTCGCGCCGCCGCGGGCGTCCACGACGAGTTCGGCGCTCTCCGCCTCGCCCTTCGCGACGGCGGCGGCCTTCTCCTCGGCCTGGTGGGCCGTCAGCTTCGCCCGGGTGACCGCCGGGGTGACGGTGTGGTCGGCGGCCCGGGTGACACCCGCGTAGCCGAGCCGCTCGGTGAGGTGGACGACGAGGTCACCGCCGAGGACGGGCATTCCCTGGTGGGTCCGGACGAAGCGGACGTGCCGTCCGCCCTCCGGGTCGATCATCACGTCCTGGGCCTGCAGGCCGTCGCCCCGGGCGACGCCGGTCGCCGAGGCGTGGGCGAAGGCGGCGGCGCGGGCCGCCCGTACCACGGAGACCGCCTGGGAGGCGGTCGTGGCGGTGGCGGGGGCCTCCCCCGCGGGCCGGGCCGCGAGGGCGGTGCCCGTCAGGCCCGTGGCGGCCGTGGTCACGGCGACGGCGACCGCCAGGCTGCGTATGTGTGCTCTCCGCACTGGTGAGGATTCCTTCTGCGTTCAGGCGGTCGGGGCCTGCCCAACCGCCTTGGGACATGGCGCCGTTGGCGCCAAGGGGGCTGGTCGGCCCCCCGGAGCGCCACCCTTACGGACGAGGCATGTCCATGTAAAGCGGAAATCATCGCTTTTGACCGCTTCCGCCGCGATACTTTGGCCGACCTCTCCGCACAGTGATCAGCGAGTGGCCATCTGTGCGTCGGCTGGGGAGATGTGACGGAACGGAAGAAGGTTGCCTCGCGTGAATGTGACTGATCTCGCATCAGCAAACGACCGGCGGAGACAGCGAAGGACGAGCTCACGGGCGGTGCGCGGGAGTGCGGCGCTCGGGGTGGCGCTGCTGTCCCTGCTGACGGTTCCGGCCCATGCCGCGACCCCGGAACCGCGCCCCGCCACGGCCGCCGCCGCACCGGCGAAGGCCGACCTCGCCGGCCTGCGGAGCGGTCTGCGCACGGCACTGCGCCAGGGCGCGCCCGGCGCGATGGCGCGCCTCGACGACCAGGGCACGGTCCACCAGCTGGCCGTGGGAGTCGCCGACCGGCGGACGGGCCGGGCCATCGGCACCGCCGACCGCTTCCGCATCGGCAGCGTCACCAAGACCTTCTCGGCCGTGGTCCTGCTGCAACTCGCCGACGAGGGCAGGCTCAGCCTGGACGCGCCGGTCGACCGGTACCTGCCGGGGCTCCTGCCCGACGACCGGATCACCGTCCGGCATCTGCTCAGCCACCGCAGCGGCCTGTACGACTACACCAACGACCTGTTCGCGAGCAGCGTCGCCGGCTTCGAGGCCGTCCGCACCAAGGTGTTCACCTACCGTCAGCTGGTGGACCGCTCACTGCGCCACGCGCGCACCACCGCCCCCGGCGGCGCCTACTCCTACTCCAACACCAACTTCGTCGTCGCGGGCATGCTCATCGAGAAGCTCACCGGCCATCCGGTGGGCACCGAGTACCAGAACCGGATCATCGAGCCGCTGAAGCTGCGCGACACCTTCTACGTCCACCCGGCCACCCAGATCCCCGGCCGTCACACCCGCGGCTATCTCACCCCCGACGCCCCCGCCACGGCCCTGGTCGACGCGACGAGCCAGACCGTGTCCTGGGCCCAGAGCGCGGGCGCGCTCATCTCCAGCACCCGGGACATCAACACCTTCCTCTCCTCACTGCAGCGGGGCCGGCTGACATCCCCCGCGGGGCTGAAGCAGATGCGCCGGTGGGTCCCGGCGGGCACCAAGCAGGCGTACGGGCTGGGGCTGCGGCGGCGCGACCTCTCCTGCGGGGTGTCCGTGTACGGGCACACGGGTGCCGTACAGGGCTACTACACGTACGCGTTCACGTCGGACGACGGGCGGCGCACTCTGACCGCGCTCGCGAACGCCTCCAACAACGCGCGCGTGCACAACGCGATGCTCCGCACGCTGGAGTCCGCGTTCTGCGGGACGGCGGCGGGGGCCCGCAGGGGTGTGGTGCTGCCCTACGAGCGGGCGGAGGACATCGCCGCCGCGGGCCCCCGTACCTGACCTCACGACCGACGGACGGACGGACCAGTGGACAAGCCGGCGGACGGACCGGCGGGGGCCGACAGCGGCCGGGAACCCGCCCGCTCTGCCGGCCGTTCTCCGGACAGGCACCGGGCCCCCTGGGGCCCGGACGACGACAGCAGGGCGGCAGGATGAGCGAGTTGGTCCCCGGGGGCAACGTGCCCCTCCCGGGCGGCGCCCTGGCCGTCCGGGTGCCCGGCCCCTTCGACGTCAGCGCGCTGGTCACGGACGACAGCGGCAAGGTCCGGGGCGACGGCGACTTCGTGTTCTACAACCAGCCGACGGCCCCCGGAGCCCGGCTCCGGGGCGACACGCTCACGCTGGACCCTGCCGGTCTGCGGGCCGGCGCCACCCGCGTCACGGTGGTGGTCAGCGCCGCCGAGCCGGGCACCCCGCTGGCCCGCCTGCCCGCCCCCACCCTCCATGTCACCGACCCGCGCGGCCGCCCGCTCGCCCGGTTCGCGCCCCCACCGGCACGGCAGGAGACGGTCCTGCTGCTCGCGGAGGTCTACCGGCGGGGCGGAGGATGGAAGCTGCGGGCGCTCGGACAGGGGTACGCGGACGGACTGGCGGGGCTGGCACGGGACTTCGGGGTGGACGTCGTGGAGGACGAGCCCGCGCCGATGCCCCGGCCCGCTCCCGCACAGCCGTCCGTCACACGCCCCGCCCCCACCCTCCGGGTACAGCCCTCCGTTCCCACTCCCTCCCCCACCCTCCTCGCACAGCCCTCCGGCCCGACCGCCGCCCCCGATGCGGACGGCTTCCTCGCGCTGGTCAACCCCGCGCGTGCCTCGGCCGGTTCCCCTCCCGTCTCCCTCGACGCCCGCCTGGTCTCCGCGGCCCGGTCGCATGCGGCCGCCATGGCCGCGGCCGGGCGGCTCGGCGGCGAGGGAGCGGACGGCGTCTCGGTCCACCAGCGGGTCACGGCCGCCGGATACCAGTACCTCGCCGTGGGCGAGCACCTGGTCTCCGGGCCGCGCACGTCCGCCGATCTCGTCGCCTACTGCCTGCGCGCCGACCGGCCCCGGCGCACCCTCCAGGACCCGGTGTTCACCCACGTCGGCCTCGCGCAGGCCAGGCAGGGACACACCGGCGACACGTACTGGACCGCCCTGTGGGCGAGCCCGCTCACACCGGGCGGGCTCGCCCGGACGGAGGCGGAGGTCGTCGACCTCACCAACCGCGAGCGGGCGCGGGCCGGACTGCGCCCGCTCGCCGTCGACCCGCTGCTCGCCACGGCCGCGCGGGGGCACAGCGCGGACATGGTGGCGCGCTGTTTCTACTCCCACACCTCGCCCGAAGGCGGCCAGCCGTGGGACCGGGCCGCGGCGGCGGGGTCCGGTCGGCGGACGATCGGCGAGAACATCGCCTGCGGGCAGCGCTCCCCCGCGGAGGTGGTGGAGGGCTGGATGAACAGCCCCGGTCACCGCGCGAACATCCTCAGACCCGCCTTCACCCACATCGGCGTCGGCTTCGCGGGCGGCGGCCCGGCGGGCACGTACTGGACGCAGCTCTTCGGCGCCTGACGCCCCGGCGGCCCCCCTGAGGTGGTCCGCGCCTCGTCGGCAACCCGCGGGGCCGCGACCGGTGGTCCGCGGCGGCCGTGCGACGACGACGGACATGTCGTCCCGGGCCGAGCAATTCGGGCCGCGGTGCGAAAGGAAAATCTTCGAGACGGCCTCCGGCGGGAAATGGACCGCCCCCGACGGAGGGATCGCCCGAAGCCACCTCAGGGCCGTTTACCGCTGGTTACACCGCCGGACGGCTCCCGGTAATTTGTTTTCCTCGCACATATGCCCGGCGTTCTTGAATGAAAGACAGGAATCGCGACGGAGTTGCCGTTCCCTTGAACGGATCCCCTCTCGGCGGTCGTACCCATGGGAAAGGTGAGCAGCCGGGGGTTCAGCGAGGGATGACCATGGTCAAGGCGAACGTCTCCACGCACGAGTTGGTCGCCGGGCGGTACCGGCTCCTCGATGTCGTCCATCAGGAGACGAACCGGGTCAGCTGGTACGGGGAGGACGTCGAGGACGCGCGGCCGTGTCTGGTCACCCGCATCGGGCTGCCCGTCGGCCAGAGCGCGGAGGAGGCGGCGCAGGCCGCGCAGGCCGCCGACCGCGTGGTGCGCATGTCCGAGACGATGACGCAGGTGTGCCCCGGCCGGGTCGCCACGGTGCTCGACGCCATGGCCGAGGAGGGTTTCCTGTGGACCGTCACGGAGTGGATCGACGGGCTGCCGCTCGGTCAGCTCCTCGATCAGAAGGGCGGATTCAGGCCTCCCCGGGCGGCGGCGATCGGGCTGGAGCTGCTCGACGTGCTGGAGGCGGCGCACGGCGAGGGCATCACGCACGGGGAGCTGAGTCCCGGCCAGGTGTTCGTGCGGGCCCGCGGCCCGGTCGTCGTCACCGGCTTCGGACTCGCGGGCGCGACGCTCGCTCCGCGCCTGGCGGCCCCCGCGTACGCCTCCCCCGAGCAGGCCCGCAACGAGCGGATCGGGCCGGCGGCCGACCTGTGGGCGCTGGGCGCGATCCTCTACACGATGGTCGAGGGGCGGCCCCCGTACCGGGACCGGGACCGGCCGGAGACGACGCTGAAGGGCGTGGACCGGCTGCCGTTGCGGACGCCGCTGCGGGCCGGTCCGCTGGGCCCGACGGTGCAGGGACTGTTGCGCAAGGACTCGCGGGAGCGGCTCACCCGGCCGGTGGTGCGGCAGGCACTCGCCCGCGTCCTGGACGAGGACCCGCACGCGATGAGCACGCCCCCGCTGCGGCGGGCGTTCGCGATCACCCGGCTGGTCGGTCCGCCGTGGAGCGGCCGGGCGATGGCGGCCGGGACGGCGCTGGCCGTCGTCACGGTGGCGGTCGCCGCGCTCGCCACGACCGGCCAACTGCCCGGCACCGAGGAGACGGCGTCCGGCGGCGCGCAGGCCCGTCCCTCCGCCTCCCCGACCCCGGCCCCGACCGGCGACGACGTCGGCGACAGAGTCACGGACTCGCCGGACCCGACGCCCACCGCCACCGTCACCCCGTCGTCCCCCGCCGCGCCGCCGAGCCCCCCGGCCACCTCGCCCTCCCCCTCCCCCTCGCCCTCCACCGACGCCCTGCCGGCCGGTTTCCGCGTCTACCGCGCGCCGGAGGGCTTCTCCGTCGCCCTGCCCGACGGCTGGAAGCGGCTGGACACCTCGCGCAGTTCCGACCTCGCCTACCGCGTCACCTTCGGTGCGTCCGGCGACCCGCGCACGCTCGCGGTCACCTACAGCGAACGGGTCGGTCCCGACCCGGTGGCCGTCTGGCGCGAGACCGTCGAACCGGGCCTGCGCCAGGAGTACGGCTTCCGGCGCATCGGTGACATCGAGGCGACGACGTACCAGGGGTACAAGGCGGCCGACATGGAGTGGCTCGTCGACGTCGACGGCACGCGGGTGCGCACGTTCGGCCGCGGCTTCCTCCTCGGCGGACACCGGGGCTTCTCGCTGCGCTGGTCGACACCCGCCGCGGACTGGGAGAAGGCCGCGAACCAGCAGGCCCTGACCACGTTCCTGAAGACCTTCCGGCCCGGCTCAGACTGACGGGCGTGGCGCGCGCAGCCGGCGCAGCGGCCCGCCGTGCAGCGGCTCGGTGGCCCAGCGTGCCGTGAAGGTCCGCCCGGCGAGGGAGCACGTCACCCGCAGCCGGTGCGGGGTCTCCAGGAACGTGACGTCGACGACGAGGGTGGCGCCGTCGGTCCAGCCGCCGCTCACCGCGGTCGGCACCGGCTCCTCGGCCACGCTCCAGCCGCCGGAGTCCAGGCGCAGGCCCAGCCGGCCGCTCTCCTCCACGAGGGTCAGCGTCCAGCCGTCCGCGTCCGCCGTGACGACGGCGCCGGTCAGGCTCGGCTGGTCGGCGCAGACACCGCCGTACGGAGTGAACTCCGCGGCCGACCACTGGCCCGCCCGGTCCGGCGGCGCGGGCTTGCCGGGGGCCGGCGGCAGGGCGAGGCGGGCGAGGCGGTCGGCGAGGGCCGCGTCGACGGCGTCCCGACCGGTCAGCGCCCGCGGCCCGAAGGCCGGCAGCAGGTGCTGCCATACGAGGTCCAGCACGGCCTGCAGGTCGGTGGTCGCCGAGGTGATGGCGATGACGGCGTCCTGCTCGGGCAGCACCAGGCAGAACTGGCCGTAGGCGCCGTCGCCGCGGTAGCCGTGCCGCGACTGCCAGAACTGGAAGCCGTATCCCTGCTGCCAGTCCGGCTGCTCGGTGTCCTCGACGGCCCCCGCCGTCGGGACGAGCGCGCTGGTCGCCTCGGCCACCCACTCCCGCGACAACAGCCGCTTCCCCTCCCACACGCCCTCGCGCAGGTACAGCAGGCCGAGCCGGGCGATCGCGTCGGTGGTGCCGTGCAGGCCGCTGAAGCCCACCTCGCGGCCGTGCCAGGTCAGCCAGGCGACGTCGCCGATGCCGAGCGGATCGAGCAGGCGCGGGCGCAGGTAGTCGGTGAGCGACTGGCCGGTGACCCGCTGGAGGATCGTGGCGAGGGTGTACGTGGCGGGCTGGTTGTAGGCGAACACCGTGCCGGGGTCGCGCTCCGGCGGCAGCAGCAGGAAGCCGCGGACCAGCTCGTCCGAGTCCAGCGCGGCCGCCCGTTCGTAGGTCTCGTCCTCGTGCCCGCTCGCCATCGACGCCACGTGCCGCACCCGCATCGCCCGGCTGCGCGGGTCGGTGATGTCGGCCTCGAACTCCGGGAAGTAGGAGATCACCGGGTCGTCGAGCCGGATCAGCCCCTCCGCCACGGCGAACCCGGCGGCCGTGGCCGTGAAGCTCTTGCTGAGCGAGTACAGCAGATGGAGGCGGTCGGGGGCGTACGGCGCCCACCAGCCGGCGGCGACGACGTGGTCGTGCCGCAGGATCATCAGGCTGTGCGGCTCGATGTGCCCGGCCGCGTCGACGGCGTCGAGGAACGCGAGGACGCCGGAGGCGTCGACACCCTGGACGGACGGAGTACTCGAAGGCAGCGGACGCACGGTCATGCCCGCATCCTTCCCCGTCGGCCGGGGGCTCATCGACCGGTTTTCTCCGGCCCCCCTGGCCGGTTTCCTCCCCTGCCCGCCGGGGACTCGGCACCCATGGTGCGAATCGGATACACGATGATGACCGAACAGGCCGGCCCTCGTGAACTGGTCGACCACCTGGTGCAGGCCGAGGAGGCCGGATTCGACTTCTCGGTGACGTCGGACCACTACTTTCCGTGGCTGCGCTCACAGGGCCACGCGCCGTACGCGTGGAGCGTGCTGGGCGCGGCCGCGCAGGCGACGTCCCGCATTCCGCTGATGACGTACGTGACGTGTCCGACCGTCCGCTACCACCCGGCGATCGTCGCGCAGAAGGCGGCGACGATGCAGCTGCTGTCCGAAGGCCGCTTCCGGCTCGGGCTCGGCTCCGGGGAGAACCTCAACGAGCACGTGGTGGGCGGCGGTTGGCCCTCCGTGGACGTACGGCACGAGATGCTCGAGGAGGCCGTGGAGATCATCCGCGCGCTCTTCGAGGGCGGTCATGTGACACGGCACGGCACGCACTTCGACGTGGAGTCGGCGCGGCTGTGGGACCTGCCCGAGGAGCCGCCCGAGATCGGCATCGCCGTCTCCGGGGAGCAGTCGTGCAGGCTCGCGGGCCGGCTGGCCGATCTGGTGATCGCCACCGAGCCCAAGGCGGGCCTGCTGGAGGCGTTCGACCGGCACGGCGGCTCGGGCAAACCGCGCGTGGGCCAACTGCCGGTCTGCTACGACGCCGACCGGGACACCGCCGTGAAGCGGGCGCACGCGCAGTTCCGCTGGTTCGGCAGCGGCTGGAAGGTGAACTCCGAACTGCCGCATCCCGACTCCTTCGAGTCGGCGACCCAGTTCGTGACCCCCGACGACGTCGCCGCCTCGATCCCGTGCGGGGACGACCCGGACGACTTCGTCGAGGCCGTACGCCCGTACGCGGAGGCCGGGTTCACCGAGATCGCCCTGGTGCAGATCGGCGGCGACTCGCAGCCGGCGTATCTCGACTGGTCGGAGAAGACGCTGCTGCCCGCGCTGCGCGACGCGTTCGGCGGCTGACGCGGTCCACGGCAAGGGCCTCGGACCTGCCCCGCCGTCGCCGACAGGTCCCCTAGGCTGCTGGTCGGCACCCTCGCATTCCCGAGGTGTGCGTTCCAGCAGCCTGTACAGGAGAGTCATCCGTGACCCTTGCGATCGACCCGTCCGCGATCGACCCGTCCGGGACGTCCGCCGGCCCGTCCTCCGCTCCCCTGTCCGACCTCGTGGCGCGGGACGCGCGTGAGTTCGGCGTGTACGCGCGCACCGGCGGGTGGGCCTTCGGGCTGATGGTGGCGCGCAGCGTCCGGCCGGGCGGGCAGAGCGCGGACGAGACGCCGAAGGTGTCGGCGAAGGAGTTCGCCGAGCTGGCCGGCTGCTCCCCCGAACGGGTCATGCGCTACTACAAGGCCTGGGACCGGGCCGCCGACGACGGTCTCGTCCCGCACTTCGAGGAGCTGGCCCCGGGCCAGGAGGTGGAGCTGCCCGACGCCGACGTCTGGCTGACGTACTACGTCTCCCGCTCCAGCGCCACCTCCGAGCGCGGCACCGCGATCGCGGAGGCCGCCGAGGCGGAGGGCATCCGGCCGACCAAGGCCCTGGAGGTCGCGGAGAATCCCACCGCCCTGCGCGCCGCGATCCTCGCCGACCCCTCCACCGCCCGGGCGGCCCGTGCCGCGCTCCTGGACCGCGTCAAGGAGGACCCGGAGCTGCAGACCGAGCTGGCGCGCGACGTCGTACGCACCGACGACCTGAAGAAGGCCGTCGCCAGCGAGAGCCGTTCCGCGGACCGTATCGGCTACGTCCGCCAGATCGCCGAGTCCGGGCAGATCAGGACGCCCGCGGGGCAGACCGTCGACGCGCCCGCCGCACTGCGTCAGGAGGCCGAGCGGCATCTGTCGCTCATCGACGAACTGGACGAGGACGAGGACGCCGGCGAGTGGGCGAGCGAGGCCTACGACACCCTGAAGGGCCTTGTCGTGGAGGCCGTGGAGGCCGACCCCGAGCTGCGGGTGCAGGAGCGGCGCACGAAGTTCTACAGCAGCCTGCAGAAGGCGACGAAGGTGTTCGAGGAACTGACCTTCGACGACGCCCAGGACTTCTACGAGGACGACATGGTCCAGCAGTTGGAGGAGCTCCAGCAGGCGATCGGCAGCTGCATCACGGCGCTGCGCGGAGCCCGGGGCACGCACTGAGCGCACGGCCGGGCGGGCGCTGAGCAGTGCCCGCCCCCGACGGCCGCACGGCTGTCGGCCTCACCGCCCTCACCGCCACCGCGTCCTTCACCGCCGTCACCGCGTCGTGTAGCGGCGCCGGGTCCACAGCGGCAGCGCGTACCAGCACAGCACGTACCACAGGACCACGGCCGCCACCAGCCAGGGGACGTAGTCGTCGTGGGTGGCCACGCGCAGGACGAGCAGCAGCGCGGCGGTCATGGTGGCGAGCAGCAGGAGCAGGCCCACGAAGGTCAGCCGGGAGGCCCACCGCACCGCCTGCGGCTTCACCCGCCGCCCGGAGACCAGCCGGTGCAGGGAGACGGGGCCGATCAGGGCGCCGGTGGCGCACGCGCCCAGCACGACCGTCACGATGTAGATGGTCTGGTCGGTGTCGCCCAGGCCCGCGTAGCGCGGCGTGAACACGACCGTCAGGAGGAAGCCGAAGAGGATCTGGACGCCCGTCTGGGCGACGCGGACCTCCTGGATCAGCTCCCCCCACATGCGGTCGGCTCTCTCCTCCTCGGTCTCGTTGCGTCCCCTGCGCCGCTCGACGCCGTCTCCGATGCTCGTCACCAGTCCTCCCGGTTCGAGTGACCCTTCCGTCTTCTCTCCCCGCGAGTACCCGCCGAGCGGCGATGTTCTCCGGTCGCCGCCCGGGGCCGGCTACCAGCGTCCTTCGACCTGTTCCCTGATCCGCCGCTCGTACAGGTCCCGGATCGCCGTCAGCGTCTCCTCGGACAGGCCCGGCAGCTTGGCGGCGGCCGCGTTGGCGCGGGCCTGCTCGGGCGAGCGGGCGCCCGGGATCACGGTGGTCACTCCGGGCTGCTGGATGATCCAGCGCAGTGCCACCTGGGCCGGGGTGTATCCCTCGGGGGCGAGGGCGGCGAACTCGGCGGCGGCCTCGACGCCGGTGGCGTAGTCGACGCCGGAGAAGGTCTCGCCCTGGTCGAAGGACTCGCCGTGCCGGTTGTAGGTGCGGTGGTCGTTCGCCGGGAAGACGGTGTCCTTGGTGTACTTGCCGGAGAGCAGGCCGGAGGCGAGCGGGACCCGGGCGATGATGCCGACGCCGGCCTCCCGGGCCGCGGGCAGCACCTCGAGGAGGGGCTTCATGCGGAAGGGGTTGAGAATGATCTGCACGCTCGCCACGCCGGGCCGGGCGATCGCGGTGAGGGCCTCGGCGCAGGTCTCCACGCTGACGCCGTAGTGCGCGACGCGCTCCTCCTCGACCAGGGTGTCGAGGGCGTCGAACACCTCGTCCGAGGAGTAGACGGGGGTGGGCGGGCAGTGCAGCTGCACGAGGTCGATGCGGTCGACGCCGAGGTTGCGGCGGGAGCGGTCGTTCCAGGCGCGGAAGTTGTCCAGGACGTAGTTCTCGGGGATCTGCTCGACGCGGCGTCCCATCTTGGTGGCGACCAGCACGTGCAGGTCGGGGCGGCTGCTGAGGAAGGTGGCGATGGTCTGCTCGCTGCGTCCGTCGCCGTAGACGTCGGCGGTGTCGAAGAAGGTGACCCCCGACTCGGCCGCCGCCTCCAGGACCTTCAGTGCCTCCTTGTCGTCGACGTCTCCCCAGTCGGCGCCCAGCTGCCAGGTGCCGAGACCGACGACGGATGCGTGCTGACCAGATCTGCCGAATTCGCGCTCGTCCATGGCGTCAGTCTGTCATCCGCCCCGGCCTTGCACGGAACCGGCCGCTCCGGCCCGTCACCTGTGAATCTTTCACCCACACGGGTGCGGATGTTCGACAGTTCGGTCCCCCGTGCCGACCGGCGCCTAGCGTGAACGCGTGACTGATCGTTCAGTGAGCAACCACCAGCCGGACGACACTTCGTGGACCCGCCGCGGCTTCCTGCGCACCGCGGCCGCCCTGACCGCCGTGCCCTGTCTGATCGCGGCGGACCCGGCCGTCGCGGCGCAGGAGCTGCCGGACTTCCCGGCGGACGTGTCCCTCTCCCGTACGGCGTACCGCAACTGGGACGGCGAGATCACGGCGACCGGGCTGTGGGCCTGCGCCCCCGACGGCCCCGACCAGGTGGTCGCCGTCGTCAACTGGGCCTGGCGCCACGGCTGGACGGTGCGTCCGCGGGGCGCCGCGCACGGCTGGTCGCCCCTGACGATCCCGGCGGGGACGCCGTCGGACGCCCGGGTCCTGCTCGTCGACACCGCCCCGCGTCTGACCGGCCTGACCCTGGAGTCGGCCGACGAGGTCCGCGCCGGTACGGGGGTGACGCTGGAGAGTCTGCTCACCTTCCTCGAGAAGCACGGCCTCGGGGTCACCGCCTGCCCGGCGCCCGGCGACCTCACGCTGGGCGGTGCCCTGGCCGTCGACGCGCACGGCACCGCCGTCCCCGCGCGGGGCGAGGCGCGGCTGCCGGGGCACACCTACGGTTCGCTCAGCAACCTCGTGCTGTCCCTCACGGCCGTGGTGTGGGACGCCGGCAGTGACGCGTACGTGCTGCGGACCTTCACCCGCGACGAGGCGGACTGCGCGGCTCTCCTCACGCATCTCGGGCGCTCGCTGGTCACGGAGGTGACGCTGCGGGTCGGGCCGAACACCGACCTGCGCTGCGTCAGCCGTACGGACATCCCGGCGGGCGAGCTGTTCGCGGCCCCCGGGTCGGGCGGGCGAACCCTGGCGAGTTTCCTGGAGTCGGACGGGCGGGTCGAGGCGATCTGGTTCGCGTTCACCGAGGCCCCGTGGCTCAAGGTGTGGTCGGTCGAGCCGGCCAGGCCACTCACCTCACGGCGCGTGACGGGCCCGTACAACTACCCGTTCTCCGACAACGTGCCGAAGCCGGTCGCGGAGCTCGCCGGGCGGATGGTCTCGGACGCGGCCTGGTACCTGGCGCCGGTGCTGGGCAACGCACAGCTCGACGTGGCCGCGCTGGGGCTGGTGACGACAATGTCCGCGGACATCTGGGGGCCGTCGAAGAACACGCTGCTGTACATCCGGCCGACGACGCTGCGGGTGCACGCCAACGGATACGCGGTGCTCACCGGCCGGGACCAGGTGCAGCGCGTCGTCTCCGAGTTCACCGCCTTCTACCGGGAGCGGCTGAACGCCTACGCGGCGCTCGGCCGCTTTCCCGTCAACGGCTCGGTGGAGATCCGCGTCACCGGCCTCGACGACCCGGCGGACGCCGAACTGGCCGGTGCCCGGGCGCCGTCGCTGTCCGCGTCGCGCCCGGTGGCGGAGCATCCCGAGTGGGACACGGCCGTGTGGCTTGACGTGCTGACCCTGCCGGGGACGCCCTACGCCGACGCGTTCTACCGCGAACTGGAGCGGTTCCTGCTCTCGACGTACGACGGGACCCATGCCCTGACCCGGGTGGAGTGGTCCAAGGGCTGGGGATACACGGACGAGGCCGCCTGGAGCGACGCGGAGGTGCTGGGGACGACGGTGCCGGAGTCCTTCGGCGAGGTGTTCGGCCAGGCGGCGGGCACGCTGGAGCGGCTGGACCCGCACCGGGTGTTCCGCGCGCCGCTGCACGGGCGGCTGTTCCCGTAGGGCGTGAGGCGGGTACGCGCCGTCGGCCCGTGGCGAGGGCCGGCCCGGCGCGCAGGCTCATGCTCCCTCCATCGCCCCGTCCTCGACGGTCCGGGTACGGCCACGAACCCGCCGTCTGCCCTCCGCCTCCGGATCACCGGGGATCGTCAGCGCCACCGCGCACGCCGCCAGGGCACCCGCGCCCGCGACGCCGAAGGCCAGCACATAGCCGTGCAACGTCGGCACCGGCGCGCCCCCGACGAGGCCGGTGTGGTGCACGAGGACCGCGGCGACGGCGGCGCTGGAGGCGGCCTGCCCGATCGTGCGCATGAGCACGTTGACGCCGTTCGCGGAAGCGGTCTGCTCGGCCGGGACGGCGCGCAGGACCAGCGCGGGCAGCGCCGAGTAGGAGAGGGTGGTGCCGGTCGCCACGACAGCGGCCCCCACGATGATCACCCAGAGGTCGCGGCTGTCGACGACGCGCACGGCGTACCCGGCGGCGATCACGGCGGCCCCGAGGGTGAGGGTGACGCGCGGACCGCGGGCCTCGGAGATACGGGCGGCGAGCGGGGAGACGAGCAGCATGACGATGCCGCCGGGCAGCAGCACCAGGCCCGTCTGGACGATGGACAGCCCGAGGCCGTAGCCGCTGGCCTCGGGCGCCTGCACCAGCTGGGCCGTGACCAGCGAGTTGGCGTAGAACGCGAAGCCGGTGACGAGCCCGGCCACATGGACGAGGCCGACACGGGGGCGTGCGGCGAGCCGCAGGTCCACCAAAGGTTCGGTCGTGCGCAGTTGCTGCCGCCACCACAGGCCCAGTACGACCACGGCGCCGAGGAACAGGGCCCGGATGGGGACGCTGCCCCAGCCCCACTGGCCGCCCTGGGAGATGGCGAGGAGCAGGCAGATCAGTCCGGCGGCCAGCCCCAGCGCACCCGTCACATCGAACCGTCCGGGCCGGCGCACCGGCGACTCCGGCACCGCGCACCGGATCAGCGCGACACCGGTCACACCGAGGACCGAGGTCACCCAGAACATCACGTGCCAGTTGGTGTACTGCACCACCAGCGCCGCGGCCGGCAGCCCCAGCGCGGCGCCGGTCCCGACGGTGGCGCTCATCAGCGCCACCGCCGAGCCGCGGCGCTCCGGCGGGAGTTCGTCGCGCAGGATGCTGATCGACAGCGGGACGACGGCGGAGGCGGCTCCCTGGAGGGTGCGGGCCACGATCAGCACACCGATGTCGGAGGTCAGGGCGCAGATCACCGAGCCGACGGTCATCAGGCCGAACGACAGGAGCAGCACCCGCCGCTTGCCGTACATGTCCCCGGCGCGGCCCAGGACCGGGGTGAGGACGGCGCCGGACAGCAGGGAGGCCGTCACCGTCCAGGAGACCGCCCCCGCCGAGGCGCCGGTCAGGCGCGGGAGGTCGGGCAGCAGGGGGATGACGACGGTCTGCATGACGGCCATGAGGGTGCCGCAGTAGGCCAGGACCGGGATGGTGAGGCGGGACCGCAGGCCGGCGGAGCCCGTGGTGGGGGCTGTTATCGGAGCAAGGGACGGCATGGGCACTCCAGCGGCCGGCGGAGAAAGAGGGTGAATGGCAATTCAACGTAACGACGAACTGCCATTCCCCCCACCGCAGGAGGTCCGTGCGGGTTACCTGCCGGAGGTCAGGGCCCGTGCGTGCGCCGTCCGCGCGAGCTTCGGGCCGAGCCAGCGCTTGAACCGGCGCAGCGCCTCCAGCTGGCCCGCGGCCCGGTCGAGCCGGTAGTACAGCTGGGGCGGTACGTAGGGCAGCAGGGGTGAGTGGCGCTGGCCGAGGAGGGCGAACATCTGCTGCGGGGGCAGATGGATGTAGCGGGTCAGGTTCTCGTACCACTGGGCGCTGTAGCGGGCGGCGCTCTGCAGGGAGAGCAGGGCCGACTTGCGTTCCCGCTCGTAGCGCGCGAGGGCCTGCGGGAGGTCGGCGCACATGCGCAGGGCCTCGGCCAGTGCGAAGGCGTCCTCCAGGGCGAGGGTGGTGCCGGCGCCGATGGAGTAGTGCGTGGTGTGGGCGGCGTCGCCGAGGAGGACGAGGTTGTCGCGGTACCAGGTGCGGTTGGTGAGGGTGCGGAAGGTCAGCCAGGGGGAGCTGCCGTCGGCGGAGGCACGACCGATCAGTTCGCGGCCGTCGAGGATGTGCGCGAAGAGCTTCTCGAGGCGGGCCAGTCCGTCGGCCTCGCCCGCCCGGTCCAGGCCGAGTCCGGTCAGGGTCTCGGGGGCGCACTCGATGACGCAGGTGCTCCGCTCGGAGCTGAAGGGATAGCCGTAGCACCAGATCCAGCCGTGCTCGGTCTCCACGAAGGCGAAGGTGAAGGAGTCGAAGACCTTGGTGGTGCCGAGCCAGATGTACGGGTTGCGGCCCGCCGTCAGTTCGGCGCCGAAGTGTCCGGCGTGGTGGGTGCGCAGGGCGCTGTGGACGCCGTCGGCCGCGACGACGAGGTCGGCCTCCGGGGGGTCCTCGGCCGTGATCTCGTGCTCGAACTCCAGCCGTACGCCGAGGGCGCGGGCACGGTCGGCGAGGATCTCCAGGAGCTTGTGGCGGCCGATGCCGTGGCCCTCGTCGCCGGGCTGACGGGTGGCCATGTCCCGTACGTGCGCGACGCCTTGGTTCCAGCGGACGGAGCTCTGCTCGACGGCGCGGGCCGACTCGGGGTCGTGCGCGTGGAGTTTGTCGAGGAGCCCTCGCCAGTAGGTGACGCCCCACCCGTAGGTCGAGCCCTCCGGGTTGCGCTCGTGGACGGTGATGTCGTGGGACGGGTTCTGCCGCTTGAGCAGGATCGAGAGATACAGGCCGGCGGGCCCGCCGCCGACGCAGGCGACCTTCACGCACACCCCTAGGTATTACGAAAAGTGGTCAATTGACGACGGAGGGTAGCAGGTGGAAAGGGTGCCGGGCTTCGGCCCACACCCTCGATTCCGCCACTTTCCGCACGTGAGCCACACCACCGGCGGCGCGGCGGCAGACGAAAACCCATCGAAAGAACCGCTCCCACGGAAAGGAATTCCCCCTTCCGGAGCATCCGGGATCCCCCGGACAGCAAGATCATCTTGGTTCAACATTGCACGACATGTGATTGATTGTCCGGATCGCAGCCAACCCGTCATACGGGATTTCTCCCGTTCTCCGGCCGGCCGATAGGCATGCGGGGTCGTCAACCGAACGAACCCCAGGAGGTCCGCATGCCGGAACTCAGCCGTCGTCGTGCGCTCACCACCGCGGCCGCCCTCACCGCGGCCGCGGGCGGCCACACCGCCCTCGCATCCGCCGCCCGGGCGAGCGACCACCACTCCGCCGACTCCGCCCCCTCCCCCACCACTCCCGCCTCCTTCGACGAGGTCTACCAGGGCCGCCGGATACAGGGCCGGCCGACGGCCGGCGGCGGTCATCACGGGGGCGGGCACCACGGCGCCGGATACGCCGTGTTCATCGACGGCGTGGAGCTGCACGTGATGCGCAACGCCGACGGCAGCTGGATCAGCGTGGTCAGTCACTACGACCCGGTGCCCACGCCGCGGGCCGCCGCCCGCGCCGCGGTGGACGAGCTGCGGGGTGCCCGGCTCCTCCCCTTCCCCGCCAACTGACCGTCCTCCCCGCACACTTGGAGCATCCGCACATGACCGTCCGCAAGAACCAGGCGTCCCTCACCGCCGACGAGAAGCGCCGCTTCGTCGCCGCCGTCCTCGAACTCAAGCGCAGCGGCCGCTACGACGCCTTCGTCACCACCCACAACGCCTTCATCCTCGGCGACACCGACAACGGCGAGCGCACCGGCCACCGTTCGCCGTCCTTCCTGCCCTGGCACCGCAGATTCCTGCTGGAGTTCGAGCGGGCGCTGCAGTCGGTGGACGCGTCGGTGGCGCTGCCGTACTGGGACTGGTCCGTGGACCGGTCGACGCGCGCCTCGCTGTGGGCGCCGGACTTCCTCGGCGGCACCGGGCGCAGCCTGGACGGGCGGGTGATGGACGGGCCGTTCGCCGCGTCCACCGGGAACTGGCCGATCAGCGTGCGGGTCGACGGGCGCGCCTATCTGCGGCGGGCGCTGGGGGCGAGCGTCCGTGAGCTGCCGACGCGCGCCGAGGTGGACTCGGTGCTCGCGATGGCGACGTACGACATGGCGCCCTGGAACAGCGCCTCGGAGGGCTTCCGCAACCATCTGGAGGGCTGGCGGGGCGTGAACCTGCACAACCGGGTCCATGTCTGGGTCGGCGGCCAGATGGCCACCGGCGTCTCCCCGAACGATCCGGTGTTCTGGCTGCACCACGCCTACATCGACAAGCTGTGGGCCGAGTGGCAGCGCCGCCATCCGGGGTCCACGTACATGCCGGCCGCCGGGACGCCGAACGTGGTCGACCTGAACGAGACCATGAAGCCGTGGAACGACTCCACACCGGCCGGTCTCCTCGACCACACCCAGCACTACACCTTCGACACCGACTGACCGTCGCGAGGTTCACCAAGCAGGTCAGGGGTACCCGAGCGGCGTACCCGAAGAGAGCGAAGGAGGAGACGACCGTGACGAAGGTCGAGGAATCCATCGAGGTCGGTGTCCCCGTGCACACGGCCTACAACCAGTGGACGCAGTTCGAGACGTTCCCCGAGTTCATGAGCGGGGTGGAGCGCATCGAGCAGCGCACCGACACGCTCACGCACTGGGTGACGGACGTGGCCGGACAGCACCGGGAGTTCGATGCGGAGATCACCGAACAGATCCCGGACGAGCGGGTCGCGTGGACGACGGTCGGCGGCGAGTCACGGCAGTCCGGCGTGGTGACCTTCCACCGCCTCGACGACGAGCACACCAAGGTGATGCTCCAGATGGACTTCGAGCCGGAGGGCATCGCCGAGACCGTCGGCGACAAGCTGGGGTTCGTGAAGCGCCGGACGAAGAGCGACCTCAAGCATTTCAAGGAGTTCATCGAGCAGCGCGGCCAGGAGACCGGCGGCTGGCGCGGCGTGGTCACCTGACCGACGCCGCCCGGGTCACCCGGCGGCCGCCGTACGGCACTCCGGGTGGCCCCAGCCCTGGTCGTTCTTGGCGATCGGCTCCCCGGCCGCGTACGCCCGCCCGCACACGCAACGGCCGGGGAACTTGGCCTTGATCGTGCGGGCCGAAGCACCGCCGGACCGTCGGGGCGCCTTGCCCCCGGCGGTCCGGCGACGTGCGCCCGAGGCGGGCGGGGTGTCGGGCGAGGGCGGCGGCTCGGGCGAGCCGAGGGCGCTGCCCGCGGGCTGCTGGACGCTCGCCGCCTGGCTGGCGGCCCGGTCCGCGAAGTCGTTGAGCCGGTCGCCGTCGACCTGGTGGGCCGGCACATGGCGGAAGTCGACGGAGCGGCCGTCGAGCAGCTCGTCGATGCGCACGACCAGCTCCTGGTTGGCGACCGGCTTGCCGGCGGAGGTCTTCCAGCCGTTGCGCTTCCAGCCGGGCAGCCAGGTGGTGACGGCCTTCATGGCGTACTGCGAGTCCATGCGGATCTCGAGCGGTACGGCCGGGTCGGTCGCCGCCAGCAGGCGCTCCAGCGCGGTGAGTTCGGCGACGTTGTTGGTGGCCTTGCCGAGCGGCCCCGCCTCCCAGCGGGCCGGCGCCTCACTGTCGTCGGAGATCACCCAGGCCCAGCCGGCCGGTCCCGGGTTTCCCTTCGAAGCCCCGTCGCACGCGGCCACCACTCGTTCACGCATGCGCACGATCATGCCACGGTCCGGCGGGGGGCCTGGTCACGGTCGCCTGATCCGAGCGACAGGTGCTACGAGACGTCGGTGGTCTTCGGCACCTCGCCCTCGGTGGTGGTGACGTCGATCACCGAGAAGTTCGCGCCCTGCGGGTCGGTGAGGGCGGCGAACCGGCCGAAGGGGGTGCTCATCGGCCCGAACTGCAGCTGTGCGCCGAGCTTGGTCGCCCTGGCGACGGCGTCGTCGCAGTCGGGGACGGTGAAGTAGACGTTGACGTACGGCGGGACCTCGGGCGGGAAGTCGTCCGTCATCCTCATCCGGCCCAGGACGGGGCGCTCGCCGAGGTCGTAGAGGCGGAAGTCGATCGCCTCGTCCTCCATCTGCTTCTGCCGGTAGCCGAAGACGGCGGGGAAGAAGGTGTCCGCCTTCTGGGGCTCGCGGGTGAAGACCTCGGCCCAGGCGTAGGCGCCCGGGGTTCCCATGGTGTCGAAGCCCTCGTGGGTGCCCGCCTGCCACACGCCGAACACGGCGCCGCTGGGTTCGCGGGCCAGGCACATGGTGCCGAAGTCACCGACCTCCATCGGCCCCATCAGCACCTCACCGCCGTTCTCCCGGACCTTGGTGGCGGTGGCGGCGGCGTCCTCGGAGGCGAGGTAGAGGCACCACTGGGACGGGCCCTCCTGCCCCGGCATCGGCGGGACGACGGCGGCGACCGCCTTGTCGTCCGCGTACGCCTGGGTGTAGTGGCCGTACTCCGACGACGCCTCGCCGAAGGTCCAGCCGAGGACGTCGCCGTAGAAGGCCTTCGCCGCCTCGACGTCGGTGAACATCGCGTCGGCCCAGCAAGGGGCTCCCTCAGGTTGCACGGCCATGACGGCGGCCCTCCCGATGAGATGGATTGTCCGGTTCCTCACGCTAGTCACCCCTCCGCCACCTCGCGCGCCGAATGTGCCCCTCCGTCGGCCCGCCGGGCCGGCCCCCAGCCCCGGCGCGCCGCCGGCACCCTCCGTGCCCGGGCACCACGCTGTGCGACCACCTGAAGGGTGACCCGATACGCGCCGACCCTCCGTCCGCTCGCCGGGGATGCGGCGCATCGCGTGGGAGATCCCGCAGGTGATGGTCGGAACCGGCTGATACCTCATCAAATTCGTCGGACGCACGGCGACTGGCCGGCCCGGCTGGGGCCGGGGCTGCCGGTCGCGGCGCCGGCACCGCTGGAGCGGGGCGAGCCCGGCGAGAGGTTCTGCCGGCCGTGGTCCGTCTACCGGTGGCCGGACGGCCGTAACCCGGTCGCGGGTGCCCTGGAGAAGCCGAAGGCACTCGCGGCGGGCCCGGGGGCGTTCCTCGCCGGGCTGCGCCGGATCGACCCGCAGGACGGTCCAGTCAACCACCGGGGTGTGCCCCCGGAGAAGACGGTTACACCGCGTGAGGATCGGTGGCGGACCGCCGCTACTGCCCGTCGTAGGCCCTGCGCAGGGCGGCGATGTCGAGCTTGCCCATGGAGAGCATGGCGCGGGTGGCGCGGGCGGCCTTGTCCTGGTCGGGGTCGGTGACCATCTCCATGAGCACGCCGGGCACGACCTGCCAGGACACGCCGTACTTGTCCTTGAGCCAGCCGCAGGGGCCGGGCTCGCCGCCGCCCTCGGTGAGCTTGTGCCAGTAGTGGTCGACCTCCTCCTGGTCGGCGCAGTGGATCTGGAAGGAGATCGCCTCGTTGAACTTGAACTCCGGGCCGCCGTTCAGCGCGACGAACTTCTGGCCGTTCGCGGTGAACTCGACGGTGACCACCGAGCCGGCCGGTCCCGGTCCGGCCTCGGTGTAGCGGGTGATCCTCCCGACGCTGGAGTTCTTGAAGATCGAGACGTAGTGATGGGCGGCCTCCTCGGCCTGCCCGTCGAACCAGAGACACGTGGTGAAGCCGTCGGTGGTCATGTGTACCTCCTGGGGCGGGTACAGGGGCGTGGAACGCGGTCATCAGTGTCGACCGGCGCGCGTCCCGGAACTCATCGCCCGGGCCGGAAACAGTTCCCGGAATCAATCCGGACGGCCGTCGATCGGTGCCGCACTAGCATCCGGGACATGACGTCCTCATCCGCCGACCGCGGCATTCGCCCCTTCCGCCTCGACGTACCCCAGAGCGACCTCGACGACCTGCACGCGCGCCTCGACCGGACCCGCTGGCCCGAGGGACTGCCCGCGACGGGCTGGGCGTACGGCGTGCCGACGGACTATCTGCGGGAGCTGGTGGGGTACTGGCGCCACACGTACGACTGGCGGGCGGCGGAGGCGCGGCTCAACGAGTGGCCGCAGTTCACGACCACGATCGACGGGGCGAACGTCCACTTCGCGCACGTGCGCTCCCCCGAGCCGCACGCCACCCCGCTGGTGATCACCCATGGCTGGCCGGGGTCGGTCGTCGAGTTCCTCGACGTGGTGGGCCCGTTGACGGATCCGGCGGCGCACGGCGGGGATCCGGCCGACGCGTTCCACGTCGTCGTACCGAGCATCCCCGGCTTCGGGCTGTCCGGGCCCGTAGTGGAGAGCGGCTGGGAGGCGGGCCGGGTCGCCGACGCGTGGGCCGAGCTGATGTCCCGGCTCGGCTACGAACGGTTCGGGGCGCAGGGCGGCGACTGGGGCGCGGCCATCTCCCGCGAGCTGGGCCGCGCGCACCCCGACCGGGTGATCGGCGTCCACCTGAACCTGCTGCCGGGTGCGCAGGCCACGAGCGAGCCGACGCCCGAGGAGCTGGCGGCGCTGAGTCCCGAGGAGCGGGAGCGGACGCTGACCTCGTGGCGCCGGTGGACCGCCTTCTCGGCGGAGGGCATCGGCTACTACTTCCAGCAGGCCACTCGGCCGCAGACCCTGGCCTACGGGCTCAGTGACTCGCCGGTCGGTCAACTCGCCTGGATCATTGAGAAGTTCCGGGAGTGGACGGACTCCGAGGAGCTGCCGGAGGAGGCAGTGGACCGGGACCGGCTGCTGACCAACGTGATGCTCTACTGGCTGACCGGGACGGCCGGTACGTCCGCCCGGATCTACTACGAGCGGCAGCACACCACCACCGGCCGCGTCGCCGCGCCGAGGGAGCCGTCGACCGTGCCGACCGCGCTCGCGCTCTTCCCGGCGGAGCCGCAGATCCCGCTGCGGCGCAAGGCGGAGCGCACGGAGAACCTCGTACGGTGGACGGAGTTCGACCGCGGCGGGCACTTCGCGGCGATGGAGGAGCCGGACCTGCTGGTGGGCGATGTGCGGGCGTTCTTCCGGGAGTTGAGGGAGAAGGGGATCGGCGCCGGCTGAGCACTCCGGGGGCGCTCTGCCCTCGGCGAATCTGCCGAGGGCAGGGAAATCCCCTGCGGGACCGGTCACGGGCCGATGGTGGAGGCAGCGCGGCACACGCCGCCGCACCCAGCCTCGACAAGGAGCGCCCATGTCTCCACGCGCCGCCGGCCACGCGCCGGCCCTGCTGCCCCGGGCCGAGGAGGGCGACACCCCTCCCTCCCGGTTCGACGACCACCTCGCCGCCCAACTCCTGGGCCAGCGCATCGTGTTGCTCGGCACCCAGGTCGACGAGGTCTCCGCGAACCGGGTCTGCGCCCAGTTGCTGATCCTGTCCGCGGAGGACCCGCGCACCGACATCGCCCTGTACGTCAACAGCCCGGGCGGGTCGGTCCACGCGGGCCTGGCCATCTACGACACGATGCGGCTGATCCCCAACGACGTCTCCACGCTCGCCATGGGATTCGCGGCCAGCATGGGCCAGTTCCTGCTGAGCGTCGGCGCGCCCGGCAAACGGTACGCCCTGCCGAACGCGCGGATCATGATGCACCAGCCGTCGGCCGGGATCGGCGGCACCACCGCAGACATCGAGATCCAGGCGGAGAACCTGGAGTTCACCAAGCGGACCATCGAGCGCATCACCGCCGAGCACACCGGCCAGTCCCCGGAGACCATCTCCCGGGACGGCGACCGGGACCGCTGGTTCACGGCCGAGGAGGCCAGGGAGTACGGCATGGTGGACCGGGTCGTGGAGTCGCTGGCCGACGTCCGCCCGGCCGCCTCGAAGCGACGGATGGGGCTGTGACATGGGGACCTACACGATTCCGAACGTCGTCGAACGGACCCCGCAGGGCGAGCGGTCGTACGACGTGTTCAGCCGGCTGCTGTCGGAGCGGATCATCTTCCTCGGCACCGAGATCGACGACGGCGTCGCCAACGTCGTCATCGCGCAACTGCTCCATCTGGAGTCGGCGGCGCCGGAGAGCGAGATCGCGATCTACATCAACTCGCCGGGCGGCTCGTTCACCTCGCTGATGGCGATCTACGACACGATGACGTATGTGCAGGCACCGGTCTCGACGCTCTGCGTCGGGCAGGCGGCCTCGACGGCGGCCGTGCTGCTGGCCGGCGGCGACCCCGGGCGGCGGTTCGTGCTGGAGCACGCGCGCGTGCTGCTCGGGCAGCCGGCCAGCGGGGGCCGGCAGGGCACGGTGTCGGACCTCGCGCTCCAGGCCAAGGAGATGGTCCGGATCCGCGCCCAGGTCGAGGAGGTGCTCGCCCGGCACACCCACCACGACGTCACGACCCTGCGCGCCGACATGGACCGCGACAAGGTGTTCACCGCCCCGGAGGCCGTGGCGTACGGCCTGGCCGACGAGGTGGTGAGCCGGCGCCTCGTACAGGTCTGAGACGCCGGCTCGCGCCCGTGCGTCAGGCGGCCAGGCAGAGCCCGTCGTGCGACGACGCGGTCGCCGTACGGCTCGCGTGGGTGTGCCGGCTGGTCAGCCGGACGAGCTCGCCCTGGGCCCGCGCCAGGAGGTCGCCGAGGCTCAGGCCGAGGGCGTGGGCGGCGGCCGCGAGGACCTCCGAGGAGGCCTCCTTGCGGCCGCGCTCGACCTCCGACAGATACGGCATGGAGATGCGGGCCGCGTCGGCGACGTCCTTCAAGGTGCGCTCCTGGGCCTGACGTTCGCGGCGCAGGACGTCGCCGACGAGGTCGCGCCAGAGGGGCTCTCTCGGGGTGGGCGGCCGGTCGGCGGGGCGGGCGGTTCCCGGGCGCTCGGCCGAGGGACGCAGCGGGATCACGCGGGCTTGGTTCGGCACTTGGTTGCTCACCCTCCCAGCCTAGGAGCGGCGGCCGCCACGGGAAGGGCCCGGCGTTCCGCCCTCAGGGAAATGGCGACTCGTACCCGGTCCGTACCGCAGACACTGGTCGAACGGGCCACAGAAGGGGCGTATCCGATGCTGCGGGACACATTCGACACGGTCGCGGAACGCTACGACCGGGCTCGGCCCTCCTATCCCCCGCCGCTGGCAGGGCAGTTGATCCGGTCGGCAGGGCTCGGGCCGGGCAGCAGGGTGCTGGAGATCGGTCCGGGGACGGGCCAGTTGACGCGTCCGCTGGCGGAGACGGGCTGCCGGCTGACGGCGGTCGAACTGGGCCCGTCGCTGGCGGCCGTGGCGCGGCGGAACCTCGACGCCTTCCCCCAGGTGGACGTCGTCGTCTCCGACTTCGAGCGCTGGCCGCTGCCCGCCGAGCCGTTCGACCTGGTGGTGAGCGCGACCGCGTTCCACTGGATCGACCCGTCGCTGCGGGTCGCGAAGACCGCCGACGCCCTGCGTCCGGGCGGTCTGCTGGCGCTGGTGACGACCCACCATGTGGCGGGCGGCAGCGTGGAGTTCTTCGCCGACGCGCAGGGCTGCTACGAGCGCTGGGACCCGGCGACACCGCCCGGGCTGCGTCTCGAGCCCGAGGAGGACATCGCCTCCGACACCCGGGAGCTGACCCTCGGCTCTCGCTACGCGGACGTCACGGTCCGTCGTCACGCCCAGGAGGTGACGTACTCGGCGGACGCGTACATCGACGTCCTGCTGACCTACTCGGGACACCTCGCGCTCGACGAACCCGCCCGCCAGGGACTGCTGACGTGCATCCGCGACCTCATCGAGAACCGGTACGGCGGCACCGTCACCAAGCGCTACCTCCACGAGCTCGTCACCGCCCGGCGCACAGCGGAGTGAGCCCCCACGGGCCGATACGTCCGTCGGTCCGCCCGCCGCCGGACCCGCCGCGCCCGCCGGGCGTCCACGCGGGTTTCGGCCGCTCGGAAACTCGGTACGCATGTGCCGGCCGACTCGGGGTATCCGGCCCGTGAGCGGGCCTGCACAATAGGTCCGCTCACTGACCGGGAAGAGCAGACGTCGTACCGTGACTTTCTTGGGAGAGGTAATGCACACCGCCGCGATCGGGTCGGAGGCAAAGGTCGTCGAGGACACCGCCGGGACCGGAACGGGTGGAGCACCGCTGCCGGGAGTCGAGGACCCGAGGAGCGTGGCCCCCCGCGACGCACGTGAGCTGTCCCGTCAGTTCTTCCAGCGACTGACGGAACTCGAGGAGGGCACGCACGAGTACCAGTACGCGCGCAACACCCTCATCGAGATGAACATGTCGCTCGTGCGGTTCGCGGCCGGACGGTTCCGCGGCCGCGGCGACGACATGGAGGACATCGTCCAGACCGGGATGATCGGCCTGATCAAGGCCATCGACCGGTTCGAGATCTCGCGCGAGGTGGAGTTCACCTCCTTCGCGCTGCCCTACATCGTCGGTGAGATCAAGCGCTTCTTCCGGGACACGACGTGGGCGGTGCACGTGCCGCGGCGGCTGCAGGAGCTGCGCGTCGAGCTGGCCAAGGCGCGCGACGAGCTCGCCAGCCGGCTGGACCGGGAGCCGACGGTCGCGGAGCTGGCCACGCTGATGAACCTCTCCGAGAAGGAGGTCATCGAGGCGCAGATCGCCTCCAACGGCTACAACTCCTCCTCGCTCGACGCCGCACTCACCGGCGACGGCCCCGAGAACGGCGAGGCGGTCCTCGCCGACTTCATCGGGGTGGAGGAGGACGGGCTGCGGCTCGTCGAGGACTTCCACTCCCTCGCTCCGCTGATGTCCGAGCTCAGTGAACGCGACCGGCAGATCATCCACATGCGGTTCGTGGAAGAGGCCACCCAGGCGGAGATCGGCGAGCGGCTCGGCTGCTCCCAGATGCACGTCTCCCGCCTCATCAAGCGGATCATCACGCGGCTGCGCCAGGGGATGCTGGGCGAACTCGGCTGCGCCTGATCCCGAAGCCGTGGGGCGGCCCGCCCCACGGCTCACCGGGTCACTGCCGTACGAGCCGGACCACGGCGCGGACGCGCTTGCCGACCGGTACGCGCTCGGCGGTCACCTCGGTCGCGAGCGCGTGCACGATCTCCAGGCCGTGCCGGCCGACGCGCCGGGGGTCCTTGGGGAACCGCAGGGGCAGCGCGTCGCTGCTGTCGTAGACGGACACCGCCACCGAGGCGTCCGTGCCCTCCAGTTCCAGGATGTACGGGCCGTTGCTGTGCCGGTCGGCGTTGGTGACCAGTTCGCTGACGACCAGCAGCACCTCGCCGCCGACGCGCTCGTCGACGGTGGCGCACCACTCCGTGCGGAGCTGCTCGACGAAGTGCGCGGCGAAGGTGCGTGCCTCGGCGATGGATCCGGGTTCACCGGTGTAGTGCGCCGCTCGCCGTAGCGGTTCCACGGGTACATCGAAACCAGTCGGTATCACTGCCCCGTCCAGATGCTCGAACATGCGTTTCTCTCTCGGAGGCCGGGCTGGCCGGACGCTGCTGCACCTGTGCTCGTACCCCGTGCCGGGCGGCGCAGTCCCCCGCCTTCGGCCGCGCGGTCATGGGCTGCCTCACAGGGAGGGCGGGCCGCTGGGGGCCTCCGGAGCGGAGGAGGGGGCCGACTGGGTGACCGTGTCGTTCGTCGGCGGGGCCTCCGGGGGCGAGGGGGCCTCGGTCTCCGGTGGGCTCGTGGGTGGGGGCGGCGGCGGTGACGACGGCTCCGGGGAGGGAGGCTCCGGCTTCGGGGACGGCGAGGAGGGCTCGGCCGGCGTGGGCGATTCCGTGCTCCTGGACGTCGGCGGGACGGAGGGGCTCGGCTTGCCGGACGGGCTCGTGGGCGAGCTCGGGAGGGAGGCGCTCGGGGACGGCCTGGGCGGGTTCGCCGGCGGCTTGGCGGGGCGGTCCTTGTCGCAGTCGGTGTCCCCGCGTTGCCGGGCGATCCAGCCGTCGTCGTGGGAGTCGTGGAGCACGAAGACCTTGACGAGGGTCGTCGAGGGCGTGACCACGACGACGTTCGAGGGCCGGTACGACGGCCAGGAGTCGCCGGTGGGCGTCGGCGCGGTCGGCTGGGCGACCGGCGGGGTCAGCGGGTTGCCGCAGGCGCAGCGGACCCTGGGCAGGCCGTGTCCGTCGACGAGGACGGCGGTGCCGGCCTGCAGGACGGCCTGGTAGGCGGTGGCGGCGCCGTCGCGGTAGCCGTGGTTGGTGACGCGGGTGTCCATGCGCAGCTGGACCGGGGTGAGGGAGCGCAGGTAGGCGGGGACCTGGGAGGGGGCCACGCCGACGACGGAGGCGAACGCGTCGTTCTTGGCGGGGGCCTCCTGGAGGAACTCGATCTGCTTCTCGACGTCGCAGGCGGCGACGTCGCGGGTGCCGCCGTACAGGCCGCCGGCTCCGCCGTTGACGCCCCGGAGGACGTTCGCGGACTCCGAGGTGGTCGCCGTGGCGGTGGAGGTGGGCGGGGCCGATCCGGTGGTGGCGGTGGACGGGGTGAAGGGGTCCGGGCCGGTCTTGCCCGCGGCCTGGAGGAAGACCTCGCTCCTGCGGCCGGAGCCGCCGCCGTCGGGGCGGGTCAGGACCACGGCGAGCGCCACCGCGACCACCACGGCGATGGTGATCATGGCGATGCGCGGCGCGGACTTCCACCACCGCCGGGAGGGCTCGGACGGACCGCCGGGAAACGGCCCGTCCGGCGGCCCCTCGGGCGGGACGCTTCCCGGTGGTCCGGTGGGCGGCGGGGAGGAGCCCGACAGGGGCCCGGAGGGCGGCCCTGTGGGGCGGCCGGAAGACGGAGGTTCGGCGCTCACAAGCACTCCCGACGCGGGTTCCTGCGGCGTTTTGCGAGTGGTGCGCCGCTTTGCTCCACAACGTCACCATTGTGCGCTCCGGTCGGGCCCCGGCCGCAAGCGGACGCGGACGGCCCTCCCGGCAGGCGCGGGGGACAGGGGCTGCTTAGCGTGGCAGGGTGAGCTCGCACACCCTGTCCGACCAGGCAGTCGCCCGACACGGCTGGGTGCAGGCGGTCACCACGGCCCTGACCGCGTTGATCGCCATGGGTGTGGTCGCCGGGCTGGGGCTGTTGTGGGCCGGAGCCGCGGACCTGCCGGAGGGCGCCTTCCCACGGGTGGTCGCGGCGACCGTCGTCACGGCCGTCGGCGGCACGGTCGAACTCTCCGGGGACGCCGGGGGGCTGGTGGACACCCGGGCGGCGCTGACCGTCATCCCGTTGTCCGTCACCCTCGTCGGAGCCCTCGTGACCGCGGCCGGTTTCCTGCGCCCGCTGCGGCACCGGGCGGTCGCGGGTGTCGCGGAGCTGGCCGGCTGGGCGGGGCGGATCGCCGTCGTGTGGCTGCTCGGTCTGCTCGCCCTGTCCTTCGCCGCCCGTGAGACCTTCGCGCTCCCGCTGGGCGACGACACGCTCAGCGATATCGGCGAGCTGTTCGACATCAGCCCGAAGGTCGGCTTCACCACCGACGTGCCGCTCACGCTGGTGTTCGGCCTGTTGTGGCTGGCCGGCGTGCTGGTGCTGGCGCTGCTGGTCTCGCGTGGGGCGCCGCTGCCGGCCCGGCTGCTGCGCTTCCAGGAGTCGGTACGGCCGGCCGCGTACGCGATGGTGGTGCTCCTCCTGGTGTGCGTCGCGCTGGGCCTCCTCATCGCCTTCGTGGTCGCCGTGACGCGCGGCCATGCCGCCGAGACCCTGGCGGTGATGCTTCTGGGGCTGCCCAACCTGGTGTGGCTGGTGTTCACCATCGGTCTGGGCGCCACCTGGGAGGGCCGGGTGGAGGGCCCGTTCGGGCTGCCCGTGCCGCATGTGCTGGACGAGGTCCTGCGCGGCTCGGACATCGCCACGCTGAACCTGGGCAGCCTCGCCGAGCGGGACGGCCGCGTGTGGTGGCTCGTCGTCGTGGACGCGCTGCTGCTGCTGGCGGCGGCCTTCGTGATGGCGGCCCGCTCACCGGCCCGGACGCCCGCGTGGCGGCACGGTGTGCACATGGCGGTCGCGCTGGTGCTCACGGTGCTGATGATCTGCCTGATCGGCCGTGTCTCCGCGCACTACGGCCTGGCCGTGCTCGGCATCAGCGACCTGGGCGGCTCGGATCTGGGCGGCGACCTGTACCTGCGCCCCGTGGTGGGGACGGCACTCGGCTTCGCGGCGCTGTGGGGGCTGGTCACCGGGTTCCTCGCCGGGTTGCTGGCGCGGGGGACGGCGGGGCAGGGCAGGGTCGACGAGGGCTCGTGGTGAGGCCCTGAGGCCCGGCCGGGATCCCTCACCCTCGGTCGCCCCGGCCGAACACCGGCGCCGCCCACCTCGGCGGCGGCTTGGGCGGTCCGCCCCCCGCGACCGGGAGGTTCACCTCCGTCGGCGGGTGCCCCGCCCGCGGGCCGCCCGATCCCGCCGCCCTCAGGTCGCCGGCGAAGGCGAGGCAGGTGGCGTGGCGGGCGTCGGGCGTCTTGGCCAGAGCCTGGGCGAAGACCTCGTCGACGCGCGGGGGCAGGTCGGGGCGGGACTCGGTGAGCGGGGGCGGCTCGTCGTACTGGTGGGCCCACAGCAGGGCCATGTCGTCGTCGCGGCGGAAGGGAGGGCGGCCGGCGAGGGTCTCGTAGGCGACGCAGGCGAGGCCGTAGACGTCGCAGCGGCCGTCGACCGGGCGGCCGGAGATCTGCTCGGGGGCGACGTAGTCGAGGGTGCCGACGAACTGGCCGACGGTGGTGAAGCCGGTGAGGGACAGCGACTTCTTCGTGAGGCCGAAGTCGGTCAGGTAGACGTGCTCGGGGTGGTCGCTGTCCGTGCCGCGGGCGACGAGGATGTTGCCGGGTTTGACGTCCCGGTGGACCAGGCCGTGCTCGTGGGCGGCGTCGAGCGCGGAGGCGACCTGCGTGGCGATGCGGACGGCGGTCGGCAGCGGCAGCGCGCCCCGGCTGTCGAGGAGGTGGCGCAGGTCGCGGCCGGCGACGTAGCGCATGGCGATGTACAGCAGGCCGTCGGTCTCGCCGGCCTCGAACACCGGCACGATGTGCGGGTGGTCGATCGCGGCGGCCACCCGGGACTCGTGGGTGAAGCGGTCGCGGAAGGTGTCGTTGCGCGCGAGTTCCGGGGCGAGCAGCTTGAGGGCGACGGTGCGGTCGAGGCGCAGGTCGCGGGCGCGGTAGACGACGGCCATGCCGCCGCGTCCGATCTCGGCCTCGATGCGGTAGCCGGCGACCTGCCGTCCGACGAGTTCGGAGGGTCCGCCTGCGAAGAGGCTCGTCTCGCGGTCCATCAGGGGTCACCGTCGGGGGCGACGGTCCGGGAGCCGGTGCGGGCGTCCTGGGTCGTGGTGGGCGGGTCGTCGGCCGCGTAGGTGCTCAGTCGGGTGCCGTCGCCGTACAGCCAGCGCCCCTGGGCGGGGTCGTAGAGCCACATGGACTCGCCGTCGACGACCACGCCGATCCTGAGGCCCTGGGTGCGGTTGCGGAAGGTCTCGCCGTCGAGGGCGCCGCCGGCGAGTTCCTCGACGGCGGCCCGGTAGCGGGCGAGTGCCTGTTCGGCGCGTCCGAGGAAGGGGCGCGGGTCGGTGACGGTGGTGAGGTCGGCGTCGGCGAGGGGCGGATCCTGGGGTACGGCGACGAGGTGACGGCCGTCCACCCAGGCCGACCAGCCGTTGGCGCACAGCACATGTCCCCAGTCGCCGTGCCGCTCGACGAGCCGCACGGGCAGCAGCGGGTCGAGGGGGACGCTGGGCCGGGCGGGGTCGGGGGCCTCCCAGGAGGGCATGCCCCGCTGGGGGACGACGTGCGTGGGCCGGAAGCCGGGGGTCGTCATCGCGCCTACTTCCGCATCACGGCGGGTTCGTGCCGGCGCAGCAGGCGGGAGACGACGAACCCGAAGACGACCGAGAGCACCACGAGCATCCCCACGTCGAGCAGCCACACGCGCGCCGCGTGCTCGAACAGGGGGTCCGCGGCCAGGCCGCCCGGCACGATCCGGGCCAGGCCGACGGTGCCGGCCATCGCGCCGAACGCCCAGCGGGAGGGCACGAGCCACGCCAGCTGCTCCAGCCCGGGCACGCCGTGCAGCGACAGCAGCGCGCCGCAGAAGACGACCTGGACGATGGCGAGCAGCACGAGCAGCGGCATCGTCACCTCCTCCTTGCGCACGAGCGCGGAGACCAGCAGGCCGAGCATCATCGCCGTGAAGGCGAGCAGGGCGACGGCGATGGTGATCTCGAGCAGCGGCGGCATCAGCACGCCCTTCCCGCCGGGCGCGCCGAGGTCGACGCCGAGCAGGGCGACGAGTGTCAGCACCACCGCCTGCACGACGGTGACCGCGCCCAGGACGACGACCTTCGACATCAGGTACGCCGATCTGGACAGGCCGACGGCCCGCTCGCGCTGGTAGATCACGCGTTCCTTGACCAGTTCGCGCACGGCGTTGGCCGCGCCGGTGAGGACGCCGCCGACGCACAGGATCAGCAGGGCGTTCATCGCGGTGTCGCGGGTGAGCCGGCTGCCGGCGAGGGCGCGGGCCATCGCGCCCATCACGAACGGCAGGGCGATCATGATGGCCAGGAAGGTGCGGTCGGCGCCGAGCGCGGTCGCGTAGCGGCGGACCAGGGTGCCGAGCTGGGCGACACGGCTGCGGGGCCGGGGCGGCGGCAGCAGGATGACCGGGCCCTCGCGGGGCAGGTCGGGCTGGGCGCTGGCGGCGACGACGTAGTGCCGGTGGAACGGCGACTCGGCGTACTCCCCCGCCCAGTCCCGGTCGCGGTCCCGGTCGAACGCCTCGAAGGCCTCGGGCCAGTGCTCGAAGCCGAAGAAGGCGAGGGCGTCGTCGGGCTGCCCGTAGTAGGCGACCTTGCCGCCGGGTGCGAGGACGAGGAGGCGGTCGCAGACGTCGAGACTGAGGACGCTGTGGGTGACGACGATGACGGTGCGGCCGTCGTCGGCGAGGCCGCGCAGCATGTGCATCACCGAGCGGTCCATGCCGGGGTCGAGGCCCGAGGTCGGCTCGTCGAGGAAGAGCAACGACGGCTTGGTCAGCAGTTCCAGGGCCACGCTGACCCGCTTGCGCTGTCCGCCGGAGAGGCTGTGCACGGGCTGGTCGGCACGCTCCTCCAGGCCCAGTTCGCGGAGGACCTCCTCGACCCGCTCCTCGCGTTCGGTTCTCGCGGTGTCCTGCGGGAAGCGCAGTTCGGCGGCGTAGCCGAGGGCGCTGCGCACCGTGAGCTGGACGTGCAGGATGTCGTCCTGCGGGACCAGGCCGATGCGCTGGCGCAGTTCGGCGTAGTCGCGGTACAGGTCGCGGCCGTCGTAGACGACCGTGCCGTGGTCTGCGGGGCGCTGTCCGGTGAGGGCGTTGAGCAGGGTGGACTTGCCGGCGCCGCTGGGGCCGACGACCGCGAGCAGGCACTTCTCCCCCACCGGGAACGACACGTGGTCGAGGAGGAGTCTGCGGCCGTGGTCGACGGCGACCGTGAGGCCCTGGACGTCGAGGGAGATCTCGCCGGTGTCGACGTACTCCTGGAGTTCGTGGCCGACCAGGCAGAACGCCGAGTGGCCGATGCCGACGATGTCGCCGGGGCCGATCGGGGCGGTGGTGACGGGCAGGCCGTTGAGGTAGGTGCCGTTGTGGCTGTCGAGGTCGGTGATCTCGTAGGTGCCGTCGGGCAGGGCGTGCAGTTCGGCGTGCCGGCGGGAGACGACCAGGTCGTCGATGACCAGGTCGTTGTCGGCGGCGCGGCCGATGCGCACGGTGCGGGCGGGCAGCGGGCGGACGCTGGTGGGCTCCCGGAAGGCTCCCGTCGCCTCCGGGTGCGACACCGCGGAGGGCCGCTCCGGCGAGGGAGGCGGGCGGCCGGTCAGGACGGCGCGGGGGCCGTCGGTGAGGCTGCCGAAGTGGATCACGGTGCCGGGGCCGACGTCCGAGGCGTGGACGCGACGGCCGTCGGCGTAGGTGCCGTTGGTGCTGTGTTCGTCCTCGAGGATCCAGTGGTCGCCGTCGGGCCGCAGGACCGCGTGGTGCCAGGAGACGCGGGCGTCGTCGAGGACGATGTCGCTGAGCGGGTCACGGCCGACGCGGTAGGGGTGGTCCGGAACCATCACCATGGAGCCCGTCTCGGTCTCCAGCACGAGTTCGGGCGCGGTCGAGGCGACAGGCGGCTCCGCCATGCCGGAATTCTATCGATTCGCACCCCAGTGCGCCCCATCGGAGATCCGTCGGGGCCGCTCTGTCATGTGTCAGCCGACGGGAAGCACGAGCGCCGGGATGGTCCGCTGCATACGCAGGGCGTCGACGGACTCGGCGAGCAGTTCGTACTCCGTGGTGTCGTCGCTGGCGGCGATCCGCACCAGCCGCCCGCCGGCCAGTTCGTCGGCGACCAGTTCCTGCTGTTCCATGTCGGCGCACCAGGCCCGCAGCACCCCGGGCACGTCCGGCACGGTCTCGGCGACCGGCACGAGGGCGTTCGGCGGGAAGTGCGCGTCGTCGGGCTGCGGGTCGAGCCGCTCGGCGATCCAGGAGGCCCGGTCCCGCAGCCACCACAGGGCGAGGGCCAGCGTCGGCGCACGGTAGGTGCCCAGCGGTACGCCGATGCGCCGGCCGTCGCAGACGCCGTACGCGGTGACATGGCACAGGAATTCGTCGTGCACGACCTTCTCCCCCGTCGCTCGCCTGCCGGTGCGGCCTCGCTTTCCGTGCGGCTCCTGTGGGGTGAACTGCCCCCTGACGTTCGAGTATGTTCACTACTGAAACACTGTCACCATGACTTTCCGGCCAGTCTCCTGGCATATTCGCCAGCCGCTCCTGGCCGAAATGCGATGGGCGCGGGATTCGGTACGGGATCGACGCAGACCGAGGTCAGCGCCCTGACCGGAGCGGATGTCCTCCGGCCGGAAAGGGAGCGGTGAATTCCGCCGCCCGCGGCGGTCTGTTCCCGGCAAGGCGGAAAAGATCGCCGCGGGCGGAGGACACGATGACCGCCGGCGGAAAAGTGGACGCGGAATTCACCGCAGCCCCACACGGAAGCCCATTCGGATCACGGCTCGCTCCCGCGTGGTCGTGCCCCGGAAGAAAGGCTCAGCCGTTGACCACCGCGTCGATGCGGGCCAGCTCGTCCGCGTCGAAGTCCAGGTTGTCCAGCGCGCCGACACTGTCCTCGATCTGGCGGGCGCTGCTCGCGCCGACCAGGGCGGAGGTGACACGGCCGCCGCGCAGCACCCAGGCCAGGGCGAGCTGGGCCAGCGACTGGCCGCGGGACTTGGCGATCTCGTCGAGGGCGCGCAGCTTGGCGACCAGTTCCTCGGTGACCGCGTCCGAGTTCAGGAAGGGGCTGTCGCTCGCCGCCCGCGAGTCCTCGGGGATGCCGTCGAGGTAGCGGGCGGTGAGCAGGCCCTGCTCCAGCGGGGAGAAGACGATGGAGCCGACCTGGAGCTCGTCCAGGGCGTCGAGCAGGCCCTCGCTCTCGGGGCGACGGTCGAGCATCGAGTAGCGCGGCTGGTGGATGAGGAGCGGGGTCCCCAGCTCGCCGAGGATGCGGGCGGCCTCACGGGTCTGCTCGGCCGAGTAGTTGGAGACGCCGACGTACAGCGCCTTGCCCTGCTGGACCGCGGAGTGCAGGGCGCCCATCGTCTCCTCGAGGGGAGTCTCCGGGTCGGGGCGGTGCGAGTAGAAGATGTCGACGTAGTCGAGCCCCATCCGCTTCAGGCTCTGGTCGAGGGAGGACAGCAGGTACTTGCGCGAACCCCACTCGCCGTACGGGCCGGGCCACATCAGATAGCCGGCCTTGGTGGAGATGACCAGCTCGTCGCGGTACGGCGCGAAGTCCGCCCTGAGGAACTCGCCCAGCGCGGACTCGGCGGCGCCGGGCGGCGGGCCGTAGTTGTTCGCGAGGTCGAAGTGGGTGACGCCGAGGTCGAAGGCGCGGCGCAGGATGGCCCGCTGGGTCTCGACCGGCCGGTCCGGGCCGAAGTTGTGCCACAGTCCGAGCGAGAGCGCGGGAAGCTTCAGGCCGCTGCGTCCGGTGCGCCGGTAGGGCATGTCCGCGTAGCGGTCGGGGTGTGCGGTGTACAACGCGACTCCATGAGGGGTTGGCTCGGAAGATCGGTTCACGGGAACCGCCACCCACTCTGGCGCGACCTGCGGGTAGTGGTCCAACAGAAGAATCCGATGGAATTCAGCGGATAGGCTTCTCAATCATGGAACTGCGCCACCTCCAGCACTTCGTCGCGGTCGCCGAGGACCAGCATTTCACCCGGGCCGCCGAACGCCTCATGGTCTCCCAGTCGGGCCTGTCGGCGTCGATCCGGGCCCTGGAGCGGGAGCTGCGGGCGCCGCTGTTCGTCCGGACGACCCGCCGGGTGACGCTGACGGAGGCCGGCCGGGCGCTGCTGGCGGAGGCGGAGCGGATCCTGGCGCAGGTTCGGGCGGCCCACGAGGCGGTGGCCGCCGTGCAGGGCGTGGTGCGGGGCACGCTCGCGGTGGGCACCGAGCAGTGCATCGCGGGCGTGCACGTGGCGGGGCTGCTGGCCGCCTTCCGGCGGCGGCATCCGGACGTGGAGATCCGGCTCAGACAGTCCGGCTCGGGCGCGCTGGCCGAGGAGGTGGCGGCGGGGCGTCTCGACCTGGCCTTCGCCTACCGCACCCAGGCGGACAGCGACCAGTTGCGCTCCGTGCCGCTGGCCTGCGAGCCGATGTACGTGCTGTGCCACCCCGAACACCGCCTCGCCGACGCGGCGGCCGCGCTCACACCGGCCGACGTCGCCGACGAGGTGTTCGTCGACTTCCACCCGGACTGGGGCCCGCGCCGCGCCACCGACGCCGCCTTCGCCGCCGCGGGCGCCCGCCGCACGGTCGCGCTGGAGGTCAACGACGTGCACAGCCTGCTCGACCTGGTGGGCGAGAACCTCGGCGTCGCCGTCGTGCCCCGCCACTTCCAGCACAAGCGGGAGGCCCTCACCGCCCTGCCCCTGAAGGGCACGGGCGAGGTGGTGTACGAGACCGTGGCCCTGCTGCCGCCCCCGCAGGCGACGAGCCCGGCGGCACGGGCGCTGATGGCGCTGCTCGATGCGGAGAACGCGTAAGGGTCCGGCCGAAAGGCGGCGACCGGACGGCGGGTGCGCCATGGTGGACGTATGCACGCCAAGGACATCCTCATCGACGGCTACAGCCGCATCCAGGAAGAAGTCCACGCCGCCGTCGAGGGCCTGGACCCCGACGACCTCAACGCCCGCCCCACCGCCGAGACCAACTCGATCGCCTGGCTGGTCTGGCACCTCACCCGTGTCCAGGACGACCACATCGCCGACGCCTTCGAGCTCGACCAGGTGTGGCTGTCCCAGGACTGGGAGAAACGGTTCGGCCTGGACCTGCCGCGCCGCGACACCGGGTACGGGCACAGCGCGGCGAAGGTCGCCAGGGTGCAGGTCTCCGAGGCCGGCCTGCTGACCGGCTACTACGACGCCGTCCACGCACAGACCCTGCAGGCGCTGCGCGGGCTGACCGCGGCGGACCTGGAGCGGATCGTGGACGAGCGCTGGGACCCGCCGGTCGGTCTGGGCGTACGGCTGGTCAGCGTCCTGTCCGACGATCTCCAGCACGTCGGACAGGCCGCCTATGTGCGCGGGCTCCTTCAGAGCGCGGCCGCGTAACCCGGCAGGACGACGTCCTCGATGAGGGCGCTGCGCTCGTCGAACGGGACGAACGCGCTCTTCAGGGCGTTCACGGTGACGGTGCGCAGGTCCTCGACGGTCCAGCCCGCCTCCTCGACCAGCAGGGACATCTCGCGGGTCATCGTCGTCCCCGAGACCAGACGGTTGTCGGTGTTGAGGGTGACCCGGAAGCCGAGGTCCTTCAGGGCGGTGATCGGGTGCTCGGCGATGGAGGTGGCGGCGCCGGTCTGGAGGTTGGAGGTCGGGCACATCTCCAGGGCGATCCGGCGGTCGCGGACCCAGCCCGCGAGGCGGCCGAGCTTGCCGTCGACGATGTCGTCGGTGATGCGGACGCCGTGGCCGATGCGCTGGGCGCCGCAGACCTGCAGCGCCTGGTGGATGCTGGGCAGGCCGTGGGCCTCACCGGCGTGGATGGTGAAGGGCACGCTCTCGCGGCGCAGGTGCTCGAAGGCGTCCAGGTGGTCGGCGGGCGGGAAGCCGTCCTCGGCGCCGGCGATGTCGAAGCCGACGACGCCTGCGTCACGGAAGGCGACGGCCAGGTCGGCGGCCTCACGGACACGGTCGAACATCCGCATGCCGCAGAGCAGTGTGCCCACACGGACGGGCGTCCCGGCGGCGGCCGCCTTGGCCATACCGGCGGCGAGGCCCTCCTGGACGGTCTCCACGACCTCGCTCATCGTCAGCCCGCCCCTGGTGTTCAGCTCGGGCGCGTAGCGCACCTCGCCGTAGACCACGCCGTCCGCGGCCAGGTCGAGCACGTACTCCTCGGCGGTGCGCAGCAGGCCCTCGCGGGTCTGCATGACGGCGAGGGTGTGCTCGAAGGTGGCGATGTAGCGGACCAGGTCGCCGGAGTTGGCGGCCTCGAAGTACCAGGCGGCCAGCTCGTCGGGGTCGGTGGTGGGCAGGGTGTGGCCGACCGCCTCGGCGAGCTCCACGACGGTGGCGGGGCGCAGGCCGCCGTCGAGGTGGTCGTGCAGGACGGCCTTGGGGAGGCGACGGAGGACATCGGCGTCTACACGCGTAGCGGTCATGGCGGTTCTTTCCTTGAGCGGGGCGGTTCTGGGCAGGGAGAAGGCTCAGTCGGCGGGCTGGAGCAGGTCCCAGCGGTTTCCGTACAGGTCCTGGAAGACGGCGACGGAGCCGTACGGCTCGTGCCGGGGCTCCTCCAGGAAGGTCACGCCGGCGCCGAGCATCCGGGCGTGGTCGCGGGCGAAGTCGTCGGTGCGGAGGAAGAAGCCGACGCGGCCGCCGGTCTGGTCGCCGATCCGGGCGCGCTGGGCGTCACCCTTGGCACGGGCGAGGAGGAGGCCGGTGCCGTCCTGATGCTCTCCCGGCCGTACGACGACCCAGCGGGAGCCGTCCGGACGCGGCGCGTCCTCGACGAGGCGGAAGCCGAGAGCTTCGGTGTAGAAGCGGATCACCTCGTCGTAGTCGTCCACGACGAGGGTGACCAGGGCGATACGGGACATCGGGGCCTTTCGGGAGCACTGATTAGCGGGAGAGGTTATACGTAAAACCTGATGGACGCCAGTCGCCGGCCGAGGCGAGGGCGGTGTCCCACGATCATGCGCGGCTTGCGGCGCCCGATGCCACGCCGGGGAGGCACCGGCCCCGGCGCCGGCCCGGACGACTCGATCGTCCGGGCCTCGCCGACCGCGGCGCCGAACGCGCCCCGGTAGTCCTGCGGGTGAGGGTGTGTCAGTCGCCGATCGCCGGCAGCCCGTGTCCGCCTCGCCCGGCGTAGACACTGTCGTAGACGGGCCGTTCGACTCCTCCTGGGTCGGCGAGCACGTTCTTGACCTGGCCGTCGACGACGAACGTGGTGGAACCGCCACCGTCCAGGTTGAGCGCGTCGACGGCTCCGAGATCCTGCATGATCTTCGCCAGGTCGTGGATCGGCACACCGAGGCGTTCGCCTTGGTTCTTGGCCGTCACGGTGACGAAGAGGGTGCGCCCCCAGCCGTCCGTGCCGATCGCGGTACGCGGGTCCGGCCTCTCGTTGCCGCCCTCCTCGGGCGCCACGACCTCGGCGTTGCGCATCAGAAGGTGGGTACCGTTGACGACGTCGATGGACGGGTGGGCGGGGTCGAGGTCGAGGTCCTCGTCGTCGGCCGGGTCGGTGTTGAAGCCGATGTCCGTGGCGTGCTGCTCCCTGACGAGCCTCGTTCCCACCTTCGCGTGCTCGTCCAGCCACTTCGCCCCGGCCTCGTCGCCGCTCTGCGTCGTGCCGATGCCCTGGAGGACCATGCCGTTCACAGGGATGGTGGTGCCGCCCCGCCTGGCCGTCTTGCTGATGACGTAGCCGTTGGCGTCGACGGCGACCTCGACCCCCTCGGCGTTGTCCGCCTTCACCCAGGGCGTGTGGCCGGGAAACGGGGTCTTCTGACCGTAGGCGGAGGTGAAGACGACGACCTCGCTGTCGTCCTCGTAGTAGGGCCCGCTCTTGATCACCCTGCCGTTCTCGTCCAGGTACTGGATCCTGCCGCCCGCGTCCCGGACCGGCTGCCCGTTGGCGTCCTTGAGGTAGGGAAGCGACCTGTCGTCGGGCCCCTGCCGGCAGAACGTGATCCAGCCCGGGTACCGGTTGAGGCCGTCGACCGTGCGCGTCGCGTCATCGGTGCGGTCGCCCGCGGTGCCCCCGTCGGACGTGATCTCCAGCGTGGTCGTGATCTTGGTGAAGTGGGGCCGGCCGTGCTGGAGGACGACGGCGTTCTGTCCGCTCGTGCAGGAGGCTCCCTGTACGACGTCCTCCTGGACCGAGGCCACCATGGGGATCGACCGTTCCTCGAGGATCCCGTCGCCGGCGGCGTCCTGGTCCTTGTAGGCGACGGAATACCCACCGTTGACGCCGGCATACGGCTTGTCGGCCGAGGTGGTGCCGACGGTGTCGAGCATCGCGGTGGTGCGTTCCTTCACGCCGACCGCCGCGCCCACCGTGCTGCGCACCGACACCGCGCCCTCGTCGGGGTCGATGACCGCGACACGGACGACGACGGGCTGGGAGTCGCTGGAGTACGTCGTCCGCTCGATTCCGTCGGCCACCACCAGGCGATGGGGCGTCATCCCGTCCAGGACCGATGTGACGGTGGAGTCCACGGGGTCGGCGACCGCGGT